>SKPV01000201.1 GCA_007119345.1 Halovivax sp. | reverse complement strand
CCGGCCGCCACGTATCCGGTCGTCGCGTATCCGGCCGCCACGTATCCGGCCGCCACGTATCCGGTCGTCGCGTATCCGGTCGACCAGTACCCGGTTCGGTTTCCGCTCGCACTCGATTTTTGCGCTCGTTCGTTCGATCGCCGAGCCGCGCCCGGGCTTCGCCGAGCGCTCGGTCCGGACGAGGCGCGCCGGACGGCGTCCGTCCGTCGATGACGAGGCGATACGCTCACTCGGCGTCGTCCGAGTCGATCCCGACCGCGTCGGTGACGTCGACGTCCTCGGGCTCCTCGCGGCCGCCGACGACCAGCTCGCCGTCGGGACCCTCGACGTAGACGTCGTCGGCGAAACCGCCCTCCGCGTGCGGATGTTCGGGATCCGCGAGCTTCTCGGGCGTCGAGGGCGCCTCCGGAAGCGGCTCGTCGCGAAAGTCTCCCAGCGGATCGTCGATCCTGATTCCCCAGGTCGTAAAGAAGTCCTCGTAGCGCTCGTAGTGGTCCTCGATCTCGTCGGCCGGGATCTCCATCATCTCCGTCCAGCCGTGGTTGTAGAAGTCGAAGTTCGCCTGGACGTGCGTGATCTCTCTGGCCTCGGCTTCCGAGTAGCCCGCCCGCAGCGCCGCGAGGTAGCTGTCGACCGTCGCGTCGAACAGTTCGTCGAGGTGTCGCTCGCGCTCGTCGGCGCGCTCCGGGTCGGCTTTCCGCAGGAAGATGCGGGTGTGAAGCCGCACGAGCCCCTCCCTGACGACGGCGCGGACGACCGGCGTCTCGAGGGCTTTTCGCGAGGCGAAGTGGCGGGCGTTCTGGCGGAGTTTCATGCGACGTTCTCCGGCCGCGAGCCTCATCAGCGATTCGCCCGACACCCGAACCGGCGATACGCCCGATTCGACCCGGCAATACCATCGACGCTCGAACCGTCGATCCGCCAGATTCCCGACCGACAAACCGACCGATTCCCGTACGATAACGGGTTGCGGCGGCGACCATCGATATCCAGATAGCAACCCACTTTAACCCGGCTTCCGAACTCTAGCGATATGACCGAGTACGTTATTATCGGTGACGGAATCGCGGGCAGTTCCGCCGCCGAGACCCTCCGGGAGGAGGATCCCGACTCCTCGATCACGGTCATCACCGACGAGGGGGAACCCCTGTACAATCGAATCCTGATCAAAGAGCACGCCAAGGGGAAGCTCCCGGAGGCGCCCATCGCGATCCACGAAGAAGAGTGGTACGTCGATCGCGACATCGACCTCTCGCTCGACACCCACGTCACGGGCGTCGACGTCGACGAGCGGCTCGTGTTGACCCACGACGGCGAGGAGATCCCCTACGACAAGCTGCTCGTCGCGACGGGCGGGACGCCGACCCAGCTGCCGGTGCCCAACAGCGACGCGGAGGGAATCCATCACTTCTGGACGTTCCAGGACGCTCGGCGGATCCGCGAGAGCGCCGAGAACGCGGAGCGGGCGGTCATCGTCGGCGCCGGACTGCTGGGCATCGACTTCGCCGCGGTCTGTGGTTCACAGGGCGTCGAGGGCAAGTACCTGATGCGCGGCGATCGCTGGTGGCGGTACGCGCTCAGCGGCGAGGGCGCCGAGATCATGCACGAGGGGATGCGTGAGAAGGGCGTCGAACCCGTCTTCGACAGCGGCGTCGACCGATTCGAGGTCGACGACGACGGTCGCGTGACGGCCGCCGTCGACCCGAACGGCGATCGATACGAGTGCGACTGGGCCGGCGTCGCCATCGGATTGACCTTCAACACGGAGTTCCTCCGGGGGACCGACGTCGAGGAGGAAAACGGCATCGTCGTCGACGAGTACATGCGGACCAGCGTCGACGACGTCTACGCCGCCGGGGACCTCACCCAGTTTCACGACGTGTTGCTCGGCGAGCGCGCCCAGAACGGCTCCTGGGGGTCGGCGAAAGAGCAGGGCCGTGTCGCCGGCGTCAACATGGCCGCCGACGACGCGGCGGAGGTGTTCGAGTGGGTCTCCTCGTACTCGATCACGCACTTCGACTTCCCGTTCCTCTCGTTCGGCCACCCCACGCTCGGGGACGAGCACGCGGAACGCAAGTACTCCGAGACGGAGTGGCGCCGCATCGCGTTCAAGGACGGCAAGGTCGTCGGCGGCGTCCTCATCGGCGACCTCTCACCGCAGAGCAAGCTCAAACAGCTGATGCGGGAGGGCCGGTCCGTCGCCGACCAGAAGGAGGTCCTCCTCGAACCCCGCGTCGACCTCGACGACCTCGCCCCCGCCCAGGAGCAGTAACGCGATCGTTTCTCGTTTTCCAGTAACACGGTGGCCCGGCCGCTTCTCGCCTTTCAGTAACTCGGTGGCCCGGCCGTTTCTCGCCTTTCAGTAACTCGGTGTCCCGGCCGTTTCTCGCCTTTCAGTAACTCGGTGGTCCGACCGCTCGCCGTCTCCCACTGGGGCCACTCCGTTCGCTCTCGACTGCCCCGGCTCCCACCCACCGACTTCTGCCGGCGACGATAATCGGCACCTTCCGCGCGGATGGCGACCGAAACTTTATATCTGTTCCCGCACTCATTGGAACCGGTAACCATGTCAATTTGTAACACGGGTCGACGGACGGTGATCGTTCGTCGGGCCGACTCGGTCCGCGCCTCCGACGCGGTGCGCCACGTCGACCAGCTGGACGAAACGGCGCTCACGCGGTTTTACGAGGCCGTCACGGCCGGCGGCCGGATCGCCTCGGTCGACGAGCGCGCCTTCGACCACGGGGAGATCATCGTCGGGAACGGCTACTACCGGATCGAGTTCGCCTGACCGGTTCGCGGTCGGCCGGAACCGCGTCGTCGACGGCGGGTTTCGACACGGTTTTGCCTCCGCCGGGGAAGGCCTAGGTATGAACGGCGGCACCGACATGACCCTCGCGTTCGAGCTCGCCGCGCTCGAAGAGCTCGCCTACCCCGAGCGCGTCTTCGAGGACGCTCGCTCCTGGAGCACGTACGTGGGCGTCGTCTCCGAGAAGCCGACGTACGTCGTGACGAACTTCACCCGCAAGAACCGCATCCGTCAGGACTTCTTCTCCGGCCCGCGCGGGAAAAAAGAGAGCCTGGAGAGCGTCAAAGACCAGTTCGACACCGAACGGCAGGTGTTCATCGGCACCTCGGACGACGACGCCGCGCTCGCCGAAGCGGTCGACTGGGAGTACCTCGACGTCGAAGTGGCCGCGGAGAAAGCCGACTGGGTGATCGCCACCACCGTCGAGGACGACGGGGTCGACGAAACCGAGGCGGGCGAGAAGCGCGATGACTGGCCCTGAGGTCCCCGTACGCGCGGCGAATCTCTCGGTCCGAGCGTCGACTTCTTCGGCTCGGGCGAAGCCATCGCCCAGTCGCTGATCGCCGTCCGCCGCGGATCGGCCGCCCGTCAGCCGATGATCGACCGCCCGTCCGTCGCCGGTTGCCCGTCAGCCGATGATCGACCGCCCGTCCGTCGCCGGTTGCCCGTCAGCCGATGATCGACCGCCCGTCAGCCGATGATCGACCGCCCGTCAGCCGATGATTGGCCGCCCGTCAGCCGATGATCGACCGCCCGTCCGTCGTCGATCGCCCGTCAGCCACGGACCGGCCGCCCGTCCGTCGTCGGTCGACCCGATGCGCCGCGCTTATGGCCGCGCCGGTCGAAACGACGCCGATGACCGAGCCCCGCGTTCCCGGCGACGAGAGCGGTCGGGCGAGCGTTGCACTTCCTTGCGGCGAGTCGCTCGATCCTCGCTCCGTGGACCTCGGGATGCGCGACTATCGCTGCTCGTGCGGGGAGACCCACGCCGTCGTGCTCGACGTCCACCCGCCGTCGCGGTTTCTCCCGGAGTCGCTCGTCGACGTGCTCCGCGAGACCGTCGACACGGCCGACGAGTTCGACGAGTTCGGCACGCCTCACCTCATGGGGATCGCGATGGAAGAGTTCCCGGAGGCCGTCGTCGTCCACGACGCCGGCGACGACGGCACCGTCGGCTACGCGCTCCTGTGGGTGGCGGACTTCGACAGCCGTCGGCTCCACGAGATCGTGGTGGAACTCGTGGTCGAGCTGATGGACCACGCCGTGAGCCACGCCGACGACGCCGACGCGGTCGCCAGCTTCGAGTCACAGCTCGCCGAGTTCGACGTCGAGGCGTTCGTCGAGGAGTACCGGCGCGTGCGGGACTTCGAGTCCGCCGGCGACCGACCGGCGTAGGGCCCGCCGGGCGCCCGACGCGGACCGTCACCCGAGGTCCGCTCGTCAGTCGTCGAACGCGATCTCGAAGCGAGCGCCGCCCGCCTCGCTCTCGTCGATCGCGAGCGACCGGCCGTGAGCGTCGGCGCCGTCGGCGATCATCGCCGACGATGCGAGCCGGACCTCGCCGTTCGCGGCGTGCAGGACGACCGGGGGCGTCGACGCGTCCGCTTTCAGCTGCGACGCCGGGCGGATGCCGTCGGAACGGCCGGACACCGTCGGCCGCGTACGAAATTCGAAAAATCGCTACGGGAATCGTAGCGTATCGTGGGGCTTATTACGATGTGCGAACTCGGGACTGACAACAGATGTCCACGGAGCACCACGGGACCGGGGGAGAGCCGGACGGGCGCACCATCCTGCTTATCGGGAGCGGTCCGATCCAGATCGGCCAGGCCGCGGAGTTCGACTACTCGGGGGCCCAGGCCTGCCGGGCGCTCCGGGAGGAGGGCGCCAGGGTCGTGCTCGTCAACTCGAATCCGGCGACGATCATGACCGACCCGGAGATGGCCGACCGGGTCTACATCGAACCGATCACGACGGAGGCGATCGCCGAGATCATCCGGAAGGAACGGCCGGACGGCGTCATCGCGGGTCTGGGCGGACAGACCGGGCTCAACGTCACCGCCGAACTCGCCGAGGAGGGCATCCTCGAGGAGTTCGACGTCGAAATCATGGGGACGCCGCTCGACACCATCTACGCGACGGAAGACCGGGACCTCTTCCGCCGGCGCATGGAGAAGATCGGCCAGCCGGTTCCCCGATCGACGACCATCTCGCTCGAGGAGGACGAGCACGTCTCGGCGCTGACGGAAGCGGCCCTCCGGGAGCGCGTCGAATCGGCCGTCCACGACGTCGGGGGCCTACCGGTCATCGCCCGCACCACCTACACGCTCGGCGGCTCCGGCTCCGGCGTCGTCGAGGAGATGGACGAACTGATCGAGCGCGTGCGCAAGGGGCTGCGCCTCTCCCGGAACGACGAGGTGCTGATCACCGAGTCGATCGCCGGCTGGATCGAGCTCGAGTACGAGGTGATGCGCGACGCCGACGACTCCTGTATCATCATCTGCAACATGGAGAACCTCGACCCGATGGGGATCCACACCGGGGAGTCGACGGTCGTCACGCCCTCGCAGGTCATCCCGGACGACGGCCACCAGGAGATGCGCACCGCGGCCCTCGACGTCATCCGCGAACTCGGCATCCAGGGCGGCTGTAACATCCAGTTCGCCTGGCGGGACGACGGTACCCCAGGCGGCGAGTACCGGGTGGTCGAGGTCAATCCGCGGGTCTCTCGCTCGTCCGCGCTGGCCTCGAAGGCGACGGGGTACCCGATCGCTCGCGTGACCGCGAAGGTCGCGCTCGGCAAGCGCCTCCACGAGATCGAAAACGAGATCACGGGCGAGACCACTGCCGCGTTCGAGCCCGCCATCGACTACGTGGTCACCAAGGTACCCCGCTGGCCCAAGGACAAGTTCGACGACGTCGACTTCGAGCTCACGACGGCGATGAAATCGACCGGCGAGGCGATGGCCATCGGCCGCACGTTCGAGGAGAGCCTGCTGAAGGCGCTTCGCTCCTCGGAGTACGAGCCGAGCGTCGACTGGGCCGACGTCTCCGCCGACGAGCTCGAGACCGCCTACCTCGAGAAACCCACGCCGGACCGGCCGTACGCGATGTTCGAGGCGTTCGAGCGCGGCTACGACGTGGCGGAGGTCTGCGAGCTGACCGGCATCCACGAGTGGTACGTCGAGCGCTACGCGCGCATCGCCGACGCCGTCGCGGCCGCCCAGGACGGCGACGTCGAGGCGGCCGCGGTCGCCGGACAGACCAACGCGGCCGTCGCGGCGACCGCCGGCGCGGACGTCGGCGCCGTGGAGGCCGCGGTCCCCGATCGAACCTACAAGCAAGTCGACACCTGCGCCGGGGAGTTCGCCGCCGAGACGCCGTACTACTACTCCGCGCGGGCGTCGGCGTTTGAGACCGAGCTGGACGCCGACCGGATCGTCGGCGAGCTCGAGGTCGACCCGGACGCCGAGAGCGTGGTCGTCGTCGGCGGCGGGCCGATCCGGATCGGTCAGGGCGTCGAGTTCGACTACTGCGCCGTCCACGCGGTCCAGGCGCTGCGCGAGCTGGGAATCGACGCCCACGTCGTCAACAACAACCCGGAGACGGTCTCGACCGACTACGACACCTCCGACGGGCTGTTCTTCGAGCCGATCACCGCCGAGGAGGTCGCCGACGTCGCGGAGGCGACCGGCGCCGACGGCGTGATGGTCCAGTTCGGCGGCCAGACCTCCGTCAACATCGGCGAACCGCTCGAGGCCGAGCTCGACCGGCGCGGACTCGACTGCGAGATCATGGGCACGTCCGTCGAGGCGATGGACCTCGCGGAGGACCGCGATCGGTTCAACGAGCTGATGGACGAGCTGGGGATCGCCCAGCCCGAGGGTGGCACGGCCGTCTCGAAGGAGGAGGCGCTCGAACTGGCCCACGAGATCGGCTACCCCGTGCTCGTCCGCCCGAGCTACGTCCTCGGCGGTCGGGCGATGGAGATCGTCCGCGACGACGCCGAGCTCGAGGAGTACATCGAGGAGGCCGTCCGCGTCAGCCCGGACAAGCCGATCCTCGTCGACGAGTTCCTCGCGGACGCCGTCGAGCTGGACGTCGACGCGGTTGCCGACGGCGAGGACGTCCTGATCGGCGGCATCATGGAGCACGTCGAGAGCGCCGGCGTCCACTCCGGCGACTCCGCGTGCATGATCCCGCCCCGGTCGCTCGGCCGCGACGTCAACCGTCGGGTTCGCGAGGTGGCCGAGCAGATCGCCCGCGCGCTGGAGACGGTCGGCCTCTTGAACGTCCAGCTCGCGGTCAAAGACGGGACGGTCTACGTCCTCGAGGCCAATCCCCGCTCCTCGCGGACGGTCCCGTTCGTCTCGAAGGCGACAGGCGTCCCCATCGCGAAGATCGCGGCGACGGTCATGGCCGGCAACTCGCTGTCGGAGCTCGACGTCATCGAGCAGGTGCCCGAACAGACCTCGATCAAGGAGGTCGTCCTCCCGTTCGATCGGCTGCCGGGGAGCGATCCGCGGCTCGGCCCCGAGATGAAGTCCACGGGCGAGGTCATGGGCACCGCCGACACGTTCGGCAAGGCCTACGACAAGGCCCAGGACGCCGTCGGCAAGCCCGTCCCCGAGTCCGGCACGATGGTGCTCGATCTCTCGGCGGACGCGTTCCCCGACCCCGACACGGAGGCCGGCGAGGCGCTCGTCGAGGGCTTCACCGAGTACTACGACCTCTGCGAAGCCGTCGACGTGGTCGAAGCCACCAGGCGGGGCGAGGTCGACCTGATCGTCTCGCGCGAGCGCGACCTGCTGGAGGCCGCCGTCGAGGAGGAGATCACGTACTTCTCGACCGAGGAGTCCGCGAAGGCGGCGCTGGAGGCCCGCCGACACAAGGACGACCCGATCGACGTCGAGGCCGTCAGCGACCGCCCCCAGCGCGACGAGTACTGGGGCCAGCCGAAAGGCGAGTGAGGTCGGTCCGGACGAACCGTCGCGGCGCGAGGAGCCGGCGGCTGGACGCGGGGGGAACTGAAGTATCAGCACCCGGACAGCGGTCTATATTCGCGTAGCTTCGACGTATCGTTTCCCGATTCGTTCTGGTCACTGCACGCGGGTTCGCTCCACGTTCCCTGCAACCATCGAAATCGACGAGGACGGTCGAGAGGGCACGATATGGTCTCGGGGTGAACCTGTGTCCGTCGTCCGCTAGGTTTTTGTGGCAGGCGATCTAACACGCCGATGAGGTGATGACGAATGATGGACAGAGACATCAACGATATCCTCGGTCGACACGGATTCGGTCGCGTCTTCGCATCCATCGGTCGGTACGATCTGCTGCTCGCGGTGATCCCGCTCGCGTTCGCCGTCGGCGTCGCGGCCGCGGAGGCCCTCGGCATCCCCCTCCGGACGGCGCTGGTCGGCGCGAGCCTCGTCGGCCTGCTCGCGCTCGTAGACGGGTTGTTCATCCGGCCGCCCAGCGGACTGTCGGGAGCGTGAGCCGGGGTCGGGTCGCGTTCTCGAAACGCTCCCGGCGTGAGGAGTAATCCGACGGATTCGAATCGAACGGCACGGGACGTTCGAAACCGCTGCCCGCGATTCGAGCCGGCGGGGAGAGCACGGCGCACGTCCCGTCGTTGAACGCCGTTATTCCTGCGTGATTCCCAGAATTGGTCTTCCCTCTTCGTGGATCCGCCCGCTGAACCCGAGCGTTCCGGTTCCGGATCCGAACGTCGCTTCGTCGCTCGCGCCGTCGCCCGTCTCGGGGTTCTCCGGGGCGGCGCTGACCCTGGCCGTGCCGCCGGGTTCGTCCAGTTCGACCGTGAACCGCTCCCGGTACCGATCGCCCCCTGCACGGTCGCGGTCTCGTCGAGCAGTTCCTCGTCGACGGTCTCGTTGCACGCGGAGACGACGATCTCTACTTCGTCGTCCCCTCGGTTGAGCAGCGTCAGGGACGTGTCGACGGTCGAGGTATCGTCCGATCCGGTGGTGCAACCCGCGATCGAGGCGACGGTGGCCCTCCCGGACGCGAGAACGGATCGCCGGTCGAGACGGTGAGGGGGCATGCGGGATTTTCCAACGTTCGAAACACCGGGATAAACTCTCTCCGGATGGTGGCGAAACCAACACGCTAGCGAGCACGGCCGGGCGTCGCTGGCGCTCCGGTTCCTGCCCCCGAGGTGGGTGGCTCACGTTCGGGCGTCGACCTCGCGGACGCCGTCGACACGCCCGGGTGACGCCACGCCGGAGGCCGTCCGTCACCCGCGCCCCGACTCCGACAGCCTGAAGCGAGCGGACGCTGTGGCCCGCACATGGAGTACTACGAGGCGGCGAACCGGCTCTACGATCTCGGCCGGTTCGGGATCCGGCCCGGGACGGAGTCGACCGCTGACGTCCTCGCCCACCTCGGCGACCCCCACGAGGCGGTCGAGACCGTCCAGATCGCGGGGTCGAACGGGAAGGGGTCGACGGCGCGGATGCTGGAGTCGATCCTCCGGGAGGCGGGCCTCTCGGTCGGACTGTACACCTCGCCGCACCTGGAGGACATGCGCGAGCGGGTCCGGGTCGACGGGCGGATGATCCCGAAAGCGGCGGTGGCGCGCTTCGTCGAGGCGTGCGACGACTACCTCACCGAGCGCGGAGCCGCCGGCGAGTCGCCGACGTTCTTCGAGATGTCGACGGCGATGGCGCTCTGGCACTTCGCCCGTGAGGACGTCGACGTCGCGGTCCTGGAGGTCGGGATCGGCGGTAAGCTCGACGCGACCAGCGTCGTCGACCCCGTCGCGAGCGCGGTGACGAGCGTCACCCTCGAGCACACCGGTCTCCTCGGGGACACGATCGAGGAAATCGCCCGCGACAAGGCCCACGTGGCGGGCGACCACCCGCTGGTGACAGCCGCCGCGGGGAACGCCCTCGCCGCGGTCCGCGAGGTCGCCGACGAGGTGGTGACGGTGGGGCGGGGCGACGGGAGCGAATCCGGCCCGGAATCCGACGGCGGCCCGGACGTCCGCGTCGAATACGGCGGCCGGGCGAACCACGCGGAATCGCGGGTGACGATCGCGACCGCCGACGGGTCCGTCGAGACGCGGGTGGCGGCGATCGGCGCCCACCAGGCCGAGAACGCGGGGATCGCCGCGACGCTCGCCCGCCAGGTCGCCGACGTCTCGGACGACGCGCTCGCCCGCGGGCTGCGCAACGCCCACTGGCCGGGCCGGTTCGAGGTGATGGGGACCGAGCCGCTGGTGGTGCTCGACGGCGCCCACAACCCGGACGCCTGCGAGCGGCTCGCGGAGACCCTGTCGACGTTCGAGTACGACGACCTCCACCTCGTGTTCGGGGCGATGCACGACAAGGACCACCGGGCGATGGCCGCGGCGCTGCCGACGCCCGACGCCGCGGTCGCTTGTCGCCCGACGAATCCCCGTTCCGTCGAGCCGGCGGTGCTCGCCAGGGTGTTCGAGAACGCGGGCGTCGAGGAGGTGCGCACCGTCTCCGCGGTCCAGGATGCGCTGGCGAGCGCCCTCGAGGCGGCCGGACCCGACGACTGCGTGGTGGTTGCGGGTTCGCTGTACGCGATCGCCGAGGCCCGCACCCGGTACACCGTCTCGGCGGCGCCGACGCGGGTTCGCGACCTCGACGACGCCCGCGAGACCCTGGAGCGGGCGGGCGTGACGGGAAAAGGCGTCTGGCGGATGCGCGGGAAGGCCGTCCACCGCGTCGTCCGTCTCAGGCTCCAGGCGCGCCAGGCGGCCTACCTCAAACAGGAGCTGCTCTCCGTCGGCGGCGAGTGCGCCCTCTCGGGGCTCCAGCGGGAGGAACAGCTCGTCGAGGCGGTCTGTACGGGGACGCTCGCGCAGTTCAAGCGGCTGCTCGAGAAGCTCGAGGCGCAGCCGTACGGCCTGGCCGAGGTCGGCCGCGAACTTCGGGAGACGCTGGGGATCCGGATCGACCCGCCCGAACCCCGCTACCCCTGGCAGGAGCGCACGGCGGTGATGGGGATCTGCAACGTCACGCCGGACAGCTTCCACGACGGCGGCGAGTACGACGCCCCCGACGACGCCGTCGCCCGCGCGGAGGCGATGGTCGAGGCGGGCGCGGACGTCGTCGACGTCGGCGGGGAGTCCACCCGGCCGGGGGCGGAGCCGGTCCCCGTCGGGGCGGAGATCGACCGCGTCGTCCCCGCGATCGAACGGATCGCCGACCTCGATCCGGTGGCCGACGGCGACGTCCTCGTCTCCGTCGACACCCGAAAGGCCGCCGTCGCCGAGGCCGCCCTCGAGGCGGGCGCGGACGTCCTGAACGACGTCTCCGGCCTGGAGGATCCCGAGATGCGGTTCGTTGCCGCCGAGCACGACGTCCCGCTGATCGTGATGCACAGCCTCGAGACGCCGGTCGATCCCGACCGCGACGTCGAGTACGACGACGTCGTCGACGACGTGATCGCCGAGCTGGGCGAGACCGTCCTCCTCGCGGAGAAGGCGGGGCTGGACCGCGAGCAGATCGTCGTCGACCCCGGGCTCGGCTTCGGGAAGTCCGCCCGCGAGAGCTTCGAGGTGCTCGGACGGCTGGACGAGCTTCGCGCGCTCGGCTGTCCGATCCTCGTCGGCCACTCCCACAAGTCGATGTTCGGGTTCGTGGGGCAGGGGCCGGGCGAGCGCCGGGACGCGACGGTCGCCGCGTCGGCGATCGCCGCGGACCGGGGCGCCGACCTCGTGCGGGTACACGACGTCCCGGAGAACGTCGCGGCGGTGAAGACGGCGCTGGCGGCGCGGGATCCGGCGGGAGTTGGGGCCCGGGAGGACGACCGATGACCGACGTCGGTGAGAACGCGGACGGCTCCGTTTCGGAGCCGGACGACGCCGACGGGGTCGACCAGCGACGGGTCGTTCGCGAGGGCTACGAAGCGATCGCCGAGGCCTACGCCGTCGAACGCGACCTCGGTCCCGAGGAGGGTGCGGTGCTCGAAACCCTCGCCGCCGACCTCGATTCCGGTTCGCGGGTGCTCGACGCCGGCTGCGGCGACGGTCGGGCCGTCGCGGCGAGACTCGTCGAGCGCGTCGGCGCGGTCTGCGGCCTCGACGTGGCGCGGGCCCAGTGCGCGCTGGCTCGCGAGAACGTCCCCGCCGGCGCGTTCGTCCAAGGCGATCTCGTCCGGCTTCCCTACGCCGACGACGCGTTCGACGCCGTCTGCTCGCTGCACGCGATCATCCACGTTCCTCGCGACCGTCACGAGGCCGTCTTCCGGGAGTTTCGACGGGTGCTCTCGCCCGGGGGCCTCCTGCTGACGACGTCCGGGGTCGGCCCCTGGGCGGGTCGAAACGAGGACTGGCTCGGCGCCGGCGCGGAGATGCGCTGGAGCTTCCACGGCGCCGAGCGCACCCGCGAGCTCCTCGCGGCGGCGGGCTTCGCGGTCGAGGACGAGCGGGTGATCGACGACGCGGTCGGCGGCGGCGAGTGGCTGTACGTCCTGGCGCGGGCGCCGTGACGGCCTCCCGCGTCGTCGGACGACGGCGGCGTCGCGCGCCGACGGCGCGGGTGCCTGCGGTTCACGCCGGCGCCGCGCTGACCGCCGAGACGGCGATTCCGCGCCCGGATGACGCCGTCGACGACGCACGCACTCACGAGAACAGTCCGCTCGACTCCCGGAGCTCCCGGTAGGTCTCCAGGTACCGCTCGCGGACGGCGCCGCGGTCGAAGTCCGCGAACGTCTCGTCGAGGTCGCGTCGGTCCATGCGCCCGGCGCGGGCGATGGCCTCGGCGAGTTCGGTCTCGCTGGTCGTCCGGAAGCCCCGCTCGCGGCCCTCGATCAGCTCGTGGCCGCTCGAGTCGGCGTGGTACTCGACGACGCCGACGCAGCCGGCGGCCAGCGCCCAGGCCAGCTCTGTCGGGAAGACGCAGAACTCCGCCGTCTGGGCGAAGACGTGGCCGCCGCGGTAGATGGCGATCTTCTCCTCGCGGCTCGCCGCCCCGACGAAGTCGATTCGGTCGGCGATGCGGAGGTCGCTCGCCAGCGCCTCGTACTCGCCGCGGCGCGGTCCGTCGCCGATCACGGTGGCCGTCCAGTCCCGGGTGCGGACCTCGGCCAGGGCGAGCAGCAGGCTCTCGAGGTTCGCGCCCTCGTCGAGCCGGCGGGCGTAGACGACGTCGGCGTCGCCGGTCGGCTCCGTCCCGCGGATGGCGTCGACGTCGATCGGGTTCGGGACGACGCCGACGCGATCGCCGTCGACGCCCAGCTCGCGGACCCAGGTCCGGACCAGCCGGGACGGCGCGAGGATCCGGTCGGCGCGGGCGGCGGCCCGTCGCGTCGCCCACCGCCCGTCGACGCCCTCGGCGCCGTACCACTCGACGACGAGCGGAGCCCGGGAGAGTCGCGTCGCGAGACCGGCCGCGCGGACCTGCGCGGGCGGTTCCGCCGCGACGTGGACCACGTCCGGTCCGAGGGCCCGGACGACGAACGGGAGGCGAACGAGAAACGAGCGGCCGGCCTCCGGTTCGACGGTTACGCCGTGGTAGGATACGCCGTCGCGTTCGAGGGCGTCGCGCCCGTCCTCCCACCATCGGGCGCAGCAGACGTGAACGTCGTGGCCGGCGTCTCGGAGCAGTTCGACGACGGTTTGCAGGCGGGCGGTCGTCTCCGTCTCTCGGTGGTGGACCGTTTCCACGGAGACGAAGACGACGCGCATTAGCGACCGGCACGCAGCGCCGGCTGAAAAATCACGCGGTTCGACGCGTCGTCGACGGCCGTTTCGGTCGGAAACCGCCGGTTCGGACCGCCGCAACCCGAAGAAATACGGACCGCGCCGGCCACGCCCCTCTCATGGCCGCCTACGACATCGAGCGGTACCTCAACATCCGATCCGCCCTCGGCGCCTCGTTCGGTCCGGACGGCGATCGCCTCTCGTTCCGCATGGACACGACGGGCGTCGACCAGGTCTGGACGCTCGCGGGGCCGGGCCGCTGGCCGGAACAGCGGACCTTCTTCGAGGAGCGGGTGACGTTCGCCTCCTGGTCGCCCGAACGCCCCGATCTGATCTTCGGCATGGACGAAGGCGGCAACGAACGCGCCCAGCTCTACCGCCTCGACGACGACGGACGGATCACGAACCTGACCGCCCGCCCGGACGCCAAGCACCGCTGGGGCGGCTGGAGTCACGACGGCGAGCGCTTCGCGTTCGCCTCGAACCGACGCGAGGAGGCGGTCTTCGACGTCTACGTGCAGGGCAGAGACGAGACCGGCGACGAGGCGACGCTCGTCCGCGAGGGCGACGGCTGGCTCTCGCTCGCGGGCTGGAGCCCGGACGATTCGCGGCTGCTCGTCGTCGAGTCCCACGCCAGCTTCGACCAGGACCTCTACACGCTGGATCTCGAGACGGACGCCTTCGAGCATCTCACGCCCCACGAGGGGGACGTCCGCTACCGGAGCGCGAGCTGGGCGCCCGACGGCGAGGGGATCTACCTCGTCACCGACGAGGGCGCGGACACCCTCTACCTGGCGTACCTCGACCTGGAGACCCGGGAACTGGAGACCGTCGTCGACGGGAACGGGTGGAACGTCGACGGGATCGCGCTCGACGACGAGACGGGCCGGTTCGTCTACTCCAGGAACGTCGACGGCTACACGGCGCTCACCGTCGGCGAGTTCGACGCCGACGAGCCGACGTCGTTCGAGACCTTCCCCGAACCCGACCTTCCGGCGGGCGTCGCCGGCGGCGTGAGCTTCGACCCGGACGCCGAGCGCTTCGCCTGCTCGGCGACGGGCGACCTCGACAACGCGAACGTCTACGTCGTCGACGTCGAGACCGGCGAGACCGAACGCTGGACGCGAGCGCCGACGGCGGGCATCCCGCGGGAGACGTTCGACGAATCCGAGCTGGTCCGGATCGAGAGCTTCGACGGGCTCGAGATCCCGGGGTTCTTCGCGGTCCCCGACGACGCCGAGGACGGGGGAACCCCGGTCATCGTCGACATCCACGGCGGCCCGGAGAGCCAGCGCCGGCCCTCGTTCTCCGGGGTCGAGCAGTACTACCTCGACCGCGGCTACGCCTACTTCGAACCGAACGTCCGCGGCTCCTCGGGCTACGGCACCGAGTACGCGAGCCTCGACGACGTCGAGAAGCGGATGGACTCCGTGGCGGATATCGCCGCCTGCGTCGAGTGGCTCCGCGAGCACCCGGCCGTCGACCCCGACCGGATCGCCTGCAAGGGCGGCTCCTACGGCGGCTTCATGGTGCTCGCCTCGCTCACCGAGTACCCGGACCTCTGGGCCGCGGGCGTCGACGTCGTCGGCATCGCCAACTTCGTCACCTTCCTCGAGAACACCGGCGACTGGCGCCGCAAGCTTCGCGAGGCCGAGTACGGCTCGCTGGCGGAGGATCGGGACTTCCTGGAGGAGATCTCGCCGATCAACAACGTCGAGAAGATCGAGGCGCCGCTGTTCGTCCTTCACGGAGCGAACGACCCGCGCGTGCCGGTCGGCGAGGCCGAGCAGATCGTCGAGGAGGCCCGCGAGCGGGGCGTCCCCGTCCGGAAGCTGATCTTCGAGGACGAGGGTCACGGCTTCAGCAAGCTGGACAACCGAATCGAGGCGAACGCCGCGGTCGCCGATTTCCTCGACGAGCACGTCTGAGTCACACCTTTTTCTTCGGGCGCCGTAGGACCGGTATGGTCACCGGCGCGATCGTCGCGGGCGGCCGCTCGACCCGTTTCGGCGAGGAGGACAAGGCCGTCGCCTCGCTCGACGGGACGCCGATGATCCGGCGCGTCGCCGACAGGCTCGCGGGCGCCGGCCCGTCGGTCGATCCAGGCGGGGCGGCGGCCAGCGACGGCGAGCCGGTCGTCGACGAGCTCGTCGTCAACTGCCGATCGACCCAACGAGAGGCTATCCAGGACGCGCTGGTCGATTTCCCCCTTCGCGTGACGTACGCGGAGGACGAGGAGCCCGACCTGGGTCCGATGACGGGGATCCGGAACGCGTGCCGCGCCGCGCCGAGCGAGTACGCGTTCGTCGTCGCCTGCGACATGCCGTTCGTCGATCCGCGGTTCGTCGCCCGCCTGCGCGAGCGGGCGGCCGGCCGCGAGGCCGCCGTCCCGCAGCTCGACGACGAGTGGTTCCAGACGACTCAGGCGGTCTACCGGGCGAACTCGATGGCCGACGCCTGCGGCCGGGCGCTGGACCGCGGAGATCGGAAGATCGTCGAGGCGCTGTTCGAGCTCGACTACGTCGTCGTCGGGGGCGCCGAGATCCGCCGGGTCACGACCGAACGGACGTTCGAGAACGTGAACACGACGGCGGAGCTCGAACGGGCCGAACGGTACTATCGCGAGGGCGGCTAGCCCCTCGGCGAGCGTCGGATCGCTCCGCGCGAGAACCGCATTCCTCCGCGCGAGCGCCGCACTTGCGAGTGCCGGCTCGTTTATCACGAAAATTCGCACGATCCCCCGCGTGGGTCGATCGGGACGCCGCTGACGGGGCTAGGTAGCCGACGACGGGATCGCGTGGTCTCCGCCCGCCGCGAGCGCGCCGGCGGGATCCGTACGGGGTTCGCCGTCCGGAGCTACCCGTACGGGAACTCTTCGGGGTCGACGGACGGGGTTCGCTCGTAGCTCGGGGAGAGATCGTATCCCTGCGAGAGGGCTCCGGTATCGAGGCCGAGCATGGCGGCGTCCGCATCGACGGCGCCTTCGATCAGCCAGCCGACGCCCTCGTAGAACGGGTCGTCGGCCAGCTCCTGGACGTCTTCGGCCAGCTCCGGCAGCCACCAGCCGTGGGCCGCCAGGAACGCCCGACGGTGCTCCTCGTCGCCGTCCCCGGCGAGTATCTCGAGCGCGGCCAGCTCGACGGCGGCGTGGTCGGCCTCCTCGCGGAGTTCCGCCGTCGGCCGGATTCCGAGGTCGCGGTAGGAGCGCTGGACGGCGGCGAGCGGCCCGCCGAGGAAGTCATCCGCGTACCACGACTCGTGGACCTGCATCTTCGGGCGCGGACCGACGAACAGCCGCGTGTGGATCCGGCGGAGCTCGTCGGCCTCCTCGGCCGGGTCGTCGATTCCCCCGCGCCACCGTTCGAGCAGCCGGAAGCCGTTTTCGAGCGCCTGCGGCGACGCCTCTCGCGGGAACCCCTCGCTCGCGAGCCGCTCGACGGCCGCCTCGTCGGGCGGGTCGGCGAGCACGCGCGAGCAGAAGGCGTACAGGTCGGCGAGTTCCGTCGTCGCGTCGGTCGGTCGGGACATGGGTTGGCGGGGAGGATCCGGAGTCGGGCTCGGGCGGTTACATCGGGAGCGGGATCGTCGTGAACTCGGCGGCCTGGAGGTACGCGAGCGCGAGGGTGATCTTCCCGCCGACCACCAGGAGGCCGGCGACGGCGTAGGACGCCGCGACCCCCGAAGGCGAGAGCGCCTCGCGGCGGCGGGCGTACGTGGCGCCGACCAGCAGCGCGATCGGGACGAGGAGCCCCGCGATCACCGCCCCGCCGACGAACAGCGTCGCGTGGGTGGTCAGCAGGTTCTCCACCGCCGGCGCGGCGTCGGCGTTCGCGACCGGCAGGTAGACGAGCTGGACGACGATCGCGGCGAGCGTCGCCACCAGCAGCCCGCCGGCGGCGAGCGCGTACCGACGCGTCACCCGGCCGGGTCGCCGCTCGACCGCCGCCGCGATCGCCACCGCGGCCGTGAGTCCGGCGCCGAGGCCGCCGAGGATCTGGACCGGCACCAGGAAGGTGGGGTCCCACATCGCGACGCGCTCGGTCGGTCCGGAGCCGTAGGCCATCGCCGAGTACAGCACCACCCCGGCGGCGAACACGGCGAAGAAGCCGCCGATCGCGAGCCGGACCGGCTCGGACGGCCGCGTGTAATCCGCGAACGCGTCGAGCGGGTCGCGCGCCCGGTCGAACACGTCACGGACGCCCTCGGCCGCGCCGCCTTCCGTCGCCGCCCGCGCCGGTTCGTCGGCGCCGCCGTCGGAGGCGACGTCGCGGCCCCCGTCGGTCGCGGCCGCCCCTTCGTCGGGGGCCGTGAGGTCGGGCGCGTGCGGCCGCTCCCTGCCGAACGTGACCCAGAGGAACATCAGGGCCGTCCCGAGTCCGAACGCGATGAGCAGGTAGGAGCCGATCGCCATCCAGGATCCGAGGTTCGTCATCGTCAGCGGGATCATCATCGCCCGGAACGGCGTCGCGAGGTGGCTCAACAGGACCGGCGGGCCGACGACGAGTCCGCCGAGGCCGACGAGGTACCCGAACTGGGCGACCCGCCCGTGCCGGCGAGCGTCTTCCTCGCTCCCGCTGCGGAACGAGAGCAGATCGGCCGCGTACCCCGTCAGGTACGCGCCGCCCGCGATGCCGATCATGGCGATGTAGATGCCGACCTTCCAGCCCCACTCGGTGTAGGGAAGCTCGAACGCGATTTCTGTGGGCATGAGTGCTCACTCCTCCGTGATGACTTTGTCCGCGTCGTCTCCGAAGACGATCCGGGCCGACTCCTCGTCGAACGGCTGGGAAACGTGGTCTTCGTCCATCTTTTCGGCGAGCTCGTCCGGGGTGCCGAACAGCAACGCGTCGGTCGGACACTCCGAGGAGCACGCGGGTTCGAGCCCGACCTCCTGGCGGGGTTCGCAGGTCGTGCACTTGTCCATCAACCCGTTTCCGCGGGCGCCCAGCGGCTCGCTCTCCTCGGCCTCCGGGACCGTCGCGTCGGGGTACTGCGGCGCGCCGAAGGGGCAGCCGACGCCGCAGTAGTGACAGCCGATGCAGAGGTCCGCGTTCACGCGGACGGTTTCGGTCCCGCTGTAGCTGAGCGCTTCGGTCGGACAGACGTCGATGCACGGCGCGTCGGTGCAGTTGTAACACTGCATCGGCTTGTTGGTCTCGTCCTCGGTGCCGTGGGCGAGCGCGACGACCTGGATCCGGTTCGACTCCGCCGGGAGGTCCCACGTCCGCTGACAGGCGACCTCGCAGGCCCCGCAGTCGATACAGTTCTGCCAGTTCGGGATGACCCGTGCGGTTCCGTCGTTCCGATTTTGCGTGCTCATTGGATCTCACCGCTTGTGGCGGTTCAGGAGCTGCGCTTGCCAGGCGAGCTGGTCGTCGGACAGCTCCGGGATCTCCCCGGAGTCGGCCGCCCGGACGCGACACAGCGTCACCTTCGTCTCTTGCATCTGAGTCTCCCGGTCGTACGCCGGCGCGGTGCCGGCGTTGATCGTCTCGCCTTTCACCAGCGGCGCGAGGCCGTCGGGGACGTTCGCCGTGACGTCCTCGCCCTCGAGGATACCGCTCCAGTGGTACGGCGCGAAGGCGTGGTCGGTGGCGACGCGTTCAGTAGGCCTCGCCTGGACGATCATCTCGGCGTGGGGCGTCTCGACCGCGATCCACTCGCCGTCCTCGACGCCCAGCTCGTCGGCGACGTCGGGGTGGATCTCGAGGTACATCATCGGCGCCCGCGAGGCGGTGCCGAGCGTGCTCCGGGTCTGGGCGGCGGCGCCCTGGTGTTCGACCTGGCGGCCGGAGGTCAACACCAGGTCGTAGTCCTCGTGGGCGTCGATGTTGGCCTGCTGGACGGCCACGTTGTCGAGTTCGACGCGCCAGTGGTCTTCGGTGCGCTCGTTACAGGGGTAGTCGTCGACCAGGTCCGCCCGCGGCGTGACCGCCGGCTCGCGGTGGACGGGGATCTCGTCGGTGAGGTTCCAGGCTTTCATCCGGGCGCGCCCGCGGCCCCACGGGGCGTCGGGCTGCGCGTTGGTGAACTCCTCGTAGCGCTCGACGTCGACGTCGTAGCCCTCCTCGTCCAGCAGCTCGGCCGTCTCGGCGACCGACGTGTCCTCGTCCAGCGCGGCCGCGATGGGGAGCGTGGGCGCGGCCGGCTCGTCACCGTCCGGCAGGACGGTCGAGAACAACGGGTACTGCGGGACGCCCTCGAGCTCGCCGTCCCACCAGTCGGGCTCGTACGGATCGCGCAGCTGGTCGTCGGGTTCGACCTCGGGGTCGTCCGCGTCGACCGCCGTGTCCCACCAGTTGGCGCGAAAGTCCATGCCGCCCTCCTGCGGGTGGACGTTGGCGTCGTAGAGGATCGGCGTTCCGGGGTGCTCGTCGTGCCAGGACGGCCACGGGAGGCCGTAGTAGTCCCCATCGAGCTCGTCGTGGTGTTCGTGGTCCTCGTCGAGGTCGGCCTGCAGGTCCTCGACGCTGAAGAGGTCGGCGTGCTCCTGGTGGAGCTTCAGTCGTTCCGGGGTCTGGCCGATGTAGCCGATCGAGCGGACCCCCAGGTTGATCTCCCGGAGGACGTCCTCGGGTTCGTCGTAGTCGAAGTGCTCGCCGAAGCCCAGGTGCTCGGCGAACTCGGTCATCAACACCCAATCCTCCTTGGAGTTGTGCCGGGGCGTGACCGTCTTGTTGCGCCACTGGAGCTGCCGGCCGGTGTTCGTCGCGCTGCCCGCTTCCTCCAGGTTGGTCGCCGCCGGCAGCATGTAGACGTCGGTGTCCGTCTCCGCGAGTTCGGCGATCTGGTTCGGGAAGACGTCGACGTTGACGACGAACTCGAGCTCGTTGATCGCCTCGCGGACCTTCTTGTACTCGCTGAGCGAGCCGAGGCCGTGGCCCCAGAAGATCGCGGCCCGGAGCGGGTCGGGCTGGTAGATCTCCCACTCGTCGTCGAGGACGCCCTCGAACCAGCGGGCGACGGTGAAGCCGTTCTTCTCCATCAGCTCCGTGTCGTGGAACCGGTCGACCAGCTCGTCGTAGCTGATCTCGCCGGAGGTGCTCTCCGTCTCCGTCCAGACGTTCGCCCAGTGCTCCCAGGCGCCCTGACCGAGGCCGTAGTACCCCGGCGTGTTGCCCGAGTCGACGCCGAGGTCGGTCGCGCCCTGGACGTTGTCGTGGCCGCGGTAGATGGGCGTGCCTCCGCCGGGCTGGGCGGAGTGACCGAGCGTCAGGTTCAACATCGCGTAGGCGCGGACGTTACCCGTCGCGTTGTTGTGCTGGGTGCCGCCCATCGCCCACTCGACGCAGCTGACGTCGGCGTCGGCGAGCTCCTCGGCGAGTTCCGCGAGGTCCGCCTCCGGCGTCCCGGTGACGTCCGAAACCGTCTCGAGGTCGTACTCCGGCAGCACCTCGTCGCGGAACTCCTCCCAGGTGGGCACCATCACGCGGCTCTCGATGAACTCCTCGTCGTGGAGGTCGTTCTCGACGATGTGGTAGATGAGCCCGTAGATGAACGCGACGTCGGTCCCCGAGCGGAAGTGGTAGTAGCCGTCCGCGGCGGCCGCGGTCTTGGTGAACCGCGGTTCGGCGACGATGTGTTTGCCGCCTCGACGCTGGGCCTCCTGGAAGTGCTGCCACGCGACCGGGTGGCTCTCGAGCGGGTTGTGCCCGATGATGAGGTTGACGTCGACGTTCCGCATGTCGTTGTTGTTGTTCGTCATCGCGCCGACGCCCCACGTGTTGGCGATCCCGGTGACCGTCGTGGAGTGACAGATCCGCGCCTGGTGGTCGACGTTGTTCGTGCCGAAAAGGGCCGCGAGCTTCCGGATCAGGTACGCGCACTCGTTGGTGTGCTTCGCGGAGCCACACCAGAACGTGGCGTGGGGACCGGTCTCCTCGCGGATGTCGTTCAACCGGCCGGCGATCTCCGGGAGGATCTCGTCCCAGTCCATCCGAACCCACTCGCCGTCCTCGAGCTTCATCGGCTCCTTCAACCGCTTGTCGGAGTTGACGGACTGGGTGAGCGAGGCGCCCTTCGAGCAGAGCCCGCCCCGGTTGATGGGGTTGTCGTCCCACGTTTCCTGTCCGACCACCGCGTCGTCTTCCACGGCGACCTGCAGCCCGCACCCCACCGAGCAGTGCGTACAGACCGTCTTGACCAGCTCCTCTCCGGCGTCCGGATCGACGACCGCTTCGTCGTCCGCGTCCCCCCGGTGGACGAGGGTTCTGCCGCCGACCGCCGCCACGAGCGCCCCGGCGCCACCCGCCTTCAGGAACCCGCGCCGATCGAGGTCGAGCGTTGACCGTGCCATAACCTAGCAAGCCTCGGTAAACGTCATAAAAATACCTGATGTTACGGTGCTGGTTGGGGTTGAACCGAACGTCAGTCAACTTTGAACACCAAATTTTCGGTCATTGTTCAGTTTCACACTCATACCGGACGCGGAATGTGTCGGTTGTTATCGCCACTCACACTGCCCTCCAAAATTCATTCTCTTCGACTCACCACGCATTTTAATTCGCCCACGTGGTCTATACCGGGTGATGCCCGCCAGGGACCGGATGCTCCGAGTCGACCTCTCCGCCGGGACCGTGACCGGCGAGGCGGTGCCGGACCGGTGGCTCGACCGGTACGTCGGCGGGAAGGGGATCGGCGCCCGGTACCTCTACGAGGCGCTCGATTCGGGGACGGACCCCCTATCGCCGGCGAACGTCCTGCTGTTCGCGGTCGGGCCGCTGACCGGGTACGCGCCCGGCGAGCAGCGGTACGCGGCGATCACGAAGTCGCCGCTGACGGGCGCGTTCCTCGACTCCTACGGGGGCGGGACGTTCCCCGCGCGCCTCGCCGGCTCGCTCGGGGAGCACCTGGGGCTGCTCGTCACCGGCGCGGCCGAGGAGCCGGTCGCGCTGTCGGTCGAGGGCGGCGAGGCGTCGATCGAGCCCGCGGCGGCGCTGTGGGGGCTCGACGCCGAGGCGACGGCCGAGCGCTTCCCGGACGCCGCGGTCGCCTGCGTCGGACCCGCCGGGGAACGCGGCGTCAGGTACGCGACGATCGCCTCCGACGGCGGCGACCACCACGCCGGTCGGGGCGGCGCCGGGACCGTGATGGGATCGAAGAACCTGAAGGCGGTCGTCGCGCGCTCTTCTGCGCCCGAGGGGCTGGCCGACCTGCGCGAGCGCGACGGCGAAGCGTTCGCCGAGAGCGACGCCGGCCGGTGGCTCGCGGCCAGCGCCACCCTGGAGACCGTCGACTTCGCCGACGAGGTCGGGGCGCTCCCGACCCGCGGCTGGCAAAAGGGCCGCTTCGAGGGCGTCGACGATCTGGGTATCGAGCGGGTTCGCGAGGAAGCGAGCGGCCGAGAGCGTCCGGAGGACCCCGTCCCCGGCGGGTTCCGGGTGGAGGGCGACGAGGGCGAGAGCGTCCCCCGCGGGGCGACGCCGATCGTCCTCGGCGCCGGCCTCGGCATCGACGACTTCGACGCCGTCGCCGCCCTGGGCGCCGTCTGCGACCGGCTCGCGCTGGACGTCATCACGGCCGGCAACGCGGTCGCGTGGGCGGTGCGGGCGAGCCAGGAGGGCCTGCTCGATCGCGAGCTCGCGTTCGGCGACGAGCGGGCCGCCCGCGGGCTCATCGAGGAGATCGCCGCGCGATCGACCCCGCTGGGGGACGCGCTCGCCGGTGGCGTCGACGCCGCGGTCGACCGCTACGGCGGCGCGGACCTGATCCCGACCGTCAAGGGGATGGAGCTCTCCTCGTACGATCCGCGCCGCGCGGAGACGATGGCCCTGGCGTACGCCACGAGCGACCGCGGCGGCTGTCACCGCCGGGCCCGGCCCGTCGAGTTCGAGGCGGTCGCGGGCGCGCGGCGGTCCCCCGACGAGCGCGTCGCCGCGGTCGTCGACGAGCAGAACCGCCGGGCGCTGCTGTGGTGCCTGATCGCCGACGACTTCCTCGAGGAGGTGTTCCGGGCCGACCGCGGAGCCGAGTGGCTGGCCGCCGTCGGATACGATCACGACCCGGACTCGCTGGCCCGGGTCGGCGAGCGGGTCTGGACGCTCGTCCGGCTGTTCAACGTCCGCGAGGGGTTCTCCCGGGCGGACGACGAGTTGCCGGCCCCGCTCACCGAACCCCTGAACGACGACGCGGGCGAGGGCGAGGGCGACGCCGTCGATCCGGAGGCCTTCGACGCGCTGCTCGACCGGTACTACGCGGCGCGCGGCTGGGACCGGCGGGGGCGGCCGACGGGCGCTCTCCTCCGACGGCTGGATCTGGCGGGGGTAGCCGACGAGGCGACGCCGGTCCCGAACGGGACGAATGCCGACGTCATCGAGGTGATCGAGCGTGACTGATACCATCGATCTGGACGACGTGGAGATCGACGACGGCGAAGACGACGGCGAGCCGGACGCGAACCACGGCGACTGGCTCTGGCGCGGCGAGGGCGACCCAGCCGACGAACCGGATCCTCCGTGGGCCGACGCCCGGTCGAGCGGATCGGCCGACGAATCGGACGCGGTCGGCGAGGTCGACGAACAGGGGGCGGGTGCGGACGGGGCCGGGGATGACTCGGACGCGGTCGGCGAGGCCGGTCCGACCGACGACGGCGACGAGACGCCGACGCCCCGGCGAGCGCCGCGAGTCCCGGGCGGGCCGAGCGGTCCGGTCGGCGTTCCGGAAGACAGAGGGGGTGCCGGCGGCGGATCGTCGTCCTCCTCGGAGGCAGGGGTTCCGGAGGAGGGGGCCGGCGTCGAGTCCGCGGAGTCTAGTCCGCGGACCACCGATCACGGGGCGGCGACGGACGCCGACGAGATGACCCTCGCGCTGACGTTCGAGGCGGCGAATCGGCTCGCGGATCCGCGGTTCGCGTTCGCCGATGCGCGCGGCTGGGCCGACTGGATCGGCGTCGTCGGGACGGTCTCCACGCCCGCCATTCGAAAGTTCCAGCGCGATCACGAGGTCGAACTCGACTTCTTCGGCGGCTCCGAGACCGGCCCCGCGGAGCGCCTGGCCGACGTCACGCCGGAGTCGATGTTCCACGCGGAGCGGATGGTGCTGGTGGGGACCGAGGGCGACGAGGCGATCGCCGAGGCCGCCGGCTGGGAGTTCGTAGCGCTCGAAACGGCGGCCGAGAAAGCCGACTGGAGCGTCGAGCACCCGGAGTGAGCGGGACGATCGGGGACGGGATCGGACGAATCGGAGCAGCGGGACGATCGGGGACGGGATCGGATGAACCCGCTCCACCCGGCCGCCGGTTCAGTCGCCGTGGAGTAAGTTCGTCCGGCACTGCGGGCAGTATCGGACGATGCTCTCGTCGGCGTGGGGGGCGAGCTCGGCCATCCGTTCGCCGACGCGCTCTTCGATCGCGTCCGCGGTCGCCTCGCTGGTGAACTCCAGGCCGCAGCCGGGGCAGGCGAGCATCGATCCCTCGAAGACCTCCGTCCATGCCGGCTCCTCGCCGTCGCGATTTTCGGGGAGCAGGGCGGTGTCGAGCCCCGTCTCGACGGTGATCACCCCCTCGACGCAGACCTCCGCGCAGAGCCCGCAGTTGACGCAGCGCTCGTGGTTGAACTCGAGCCCGGAGTCGGTGCGCCGGAGCGCGTCGGTGGGGCAATAGTTCGAGCACGTCGGCGTGAGCGTACAGCCGTCGCCGACCTCGACGATCCCGAAGTCCTTCAGCCCGCGGATCACCTCCCGTTCGGGCTCGACGTGCTCGAGGATGGCGCGGACGCTCTCGAGGGTCCAGCCGTGGCTGTCGAACGGCGGGTTCTCCCGGTCGGGATCGTCGATCTCGCCGGTCGCCTCGTGTTCGCCGACCGGGATCGGCGAGGCGTCGAGGTCGGTCACGACGAAGTGTGACACCTCCTCGACGAACGCCTCTGGTTCGGCGGGATCGGGTGCGAAGAAGGCCACGCGTTCGCCCAGCCCGAGGTCGGTCGTCGCCCGATTCAGCCGCTCGACCAGCGCCGCCTTCGGGTCGGGGCCCGAGTGCACGCATCGCCCGCCGCAGCCGACGACGGCGACGCCGTCGGCGCCCGCCGCCAACGCGTGGAGGACGTGGGCCTCGCCGACGGTGTCGGTACAGTTCACGTGGACCGGAAGGATCGGCGGGTACTCGACGTCGACCTTCCCCGCCGCCGACAGCCGGCCGTACTCCCGGAGGGCCTCCTCGGCGCGCTCCGAGCAGACGAAGGCGACGATCGGCGTCTCGATGTCGGGCTCCGCGCCGCCGAGGAGGCCGCTCACGAGGCCGTCGTCGCCGCCCGACGGCGCGAGGATGGCCTCGACCTCGCGGGCCAGGCGCTCGTTGCTCGGCTCGGACAGCCGCGTCGCCCCGGTCGGGCAGGCGCTCGTACAGGCCCCGCAGTTCTGGCAGCTGTCGAGGTGGAACGCGACCTCGTCGATCGCCGCCCGCTCGACGGCGCCGTGGGGACAGGCCTCCACGCACTCGTTGCACCCCCGCTCGCCGCTGTGACCGGCGGCGCAGACGTCCATCTCCAGGTCGAGGAAGTCCCGCCCCTCGAACCCGCCCAGCAGTCGCTCGATCTCGTCGACCGTCGCGGCGTCCACCGGACCGGCGTGGAATCCCCGTCGCCCGCCGACGGTGCCGTCGTCGCCGTCGGGGTGGATCACCTGATCGCACTCGATCGTCCGCTCGACGCCGTCCAGGTCGATGGCGTCGGTCGGGCAGACCTCGACCCACTCGCCCGGGGGCGCCTCGGGATCGACGTCGACCGGGCGCCGGGTGACCGATCCGTCGGGCCCCTCGTGGACGCACTTCATGCAGGAGATGCAGTCGTCGGTCACCCGCGCCTCGCTCGTCACCTCGAACGCGCCGTAGGTGCCGTCCACGTCGACGACCCGCCCGCGCTCGACGGTCACGCCCTCGAGGTCCGCGTCGACGGTCGCCAGCTCCTCGCCGTCGGCGATCAGGGTGACGTCGGCCGCGTCGGCGAGCGCCGCGGCGGTCTCCGGATCGCCGACGACGGCGACGTCGTACCCCGCACGGTGGATGCTCGAGCGCGGCATCGACGCCGCCCGCCGGCGGGCGGTCGCGGCGTTCACGAGGCGGGCGGTCTTCGCGGTCGCGCCGTCGCGATCGTGCACCCAGCCGGCGCCCTCCCGCTGGTCGACGAACTCGACGTCCTCGGGGTGGAGACCGCGCGCCTCGGCGACCCGCTCGATCTTCGCCTGGGCCGTCGACTCCGGGCAGGTCACGACCAGCTCGTCGAGGTCGTACTCTTCGATCACGTGGTCGACCGCGTCGAGTTTCTCCTGGCAGAGCAGGCGAGAGCTCGCCGCCACCTCGACTCCCTCGACGCCCTCGCGCGCCGCGGACAGGTCGACGTCGCACGTGTCGGCGCACGAACAGAGGAACGCGCCAGTGTTCATTGCTCACACGTACCGTGATCGGTGTCCTAAAGCTGTCGTGCCGTCGAACGTGAGTGTCCGTCGAAAGCGTTCGTTTTCGTCGAGGTAATCGGTGGATACGCGGTTCGCGGGGCCCGAAGCGTGCGGCGGATCAGTCGCGCGAGACGTCCGCGATCGCGGATCGTCGCCGCTTCCGGCCGACTCGAGATCAGACGAGCAGCTCCGCGCTCTCGGGCGAGAGCTCGACGGTGACGTCCTGGCGGGTTCGCTCGCCGATCTGATCGAGGTTGCGGGTCAGCACTTCCACGATGTCGGCGGGCTCGGGGTAGACGAGGACGCTCTCGTCGTCGTCCTCGATGACGAGCTGCGTGTCTCGCAGGGTGACCGTGTCCCCCTCGATCCCCGCGACGATCACGTCGAGGGCCTCCGCGCCGCCCGGGTCCCCGTCCTCGACTTTCGTGATGTAGACCGCGTCGAGGCTGATGAGATCTTTGTACTCGCGGATCCGCTCGGCGCAGGCGACCATGTCCTTCGTGATCGCCGTCTTCTGCTCGTTTCCGTGCTCCCCGGTGTAGCAGTGCTTGCACACCCGCAGTTCCATCTCCATGCCCCGGCGTACTTCCCGGACGGGTATGACAATTACGTGCATACTGGGCCGACGAATGCACTCAAGGCGGACGACGGTGTGGTCGCGGTATGGACCTCGTCGACGCCCTGGACGCGGACGGGGCCGTGACCTGCGTCGTCGGCGCCGGCGGCAAGAAGTCGACGCTCTACGCGCTCGCCGACCGGCTCGACCGGGCGATCGTCACGGCCACGGTCCGCATCCCGCCGTTCGCCGAACGCGTCGCCGACGTGCGGGTGACCGAGTCGCCGGTTCGGGCCGTCGACTCGGTCGAAGAGTGGCCCGTCGGCCTCGTCCGCGAGCGAGAGCGGTCGGATCGATACTTCGGCTACGATCCCGCAGTGATCGACGAACTCGCCGCCGCGGTCGACGACGACGTCTCCGTGCTCGTCAAGGCCGACGGCGCGCGGACGCGGTGGTTCAAGGCGCCGGGGGAGCGGGAACCCCAGCTTCCGACGGCGGCTGACGTCGTCGTCCCGATCGCGAGCGTCCGAGTCGTCGGGAAGGCGTTGACCGACGAGCACGTCCACCGGCTCGAACGCGTGGGGGCGCTGACGGGCCTGGCGCCCGGCGACCGGATCTCCGCCGCCGACGTCGCGACCGTCCTCGCGAGCGACCGGGGCGGGTGGAAGGGGATTCCCGCCGACGCGACCGTCGTTCCCCTGGTGAACATGGTCGACTCGCCGGAGCTGGAGCGCACCGCCCGGGAGATCGCGACCGGGATCCTCGACCGCCGCGACGTGGCGCGGATCGTCCTCGCGCGGATGATCGACGACCGGCCCGTCGTGGACGTCGTCCGGTAGGACCCCGCCGGCGAACCCGATCCCCGGACCGGCCGATCGACCGGCGCGGTCGCCGACGCCGATGCCGTTGAATAGTCCGCGCGCGTACTCTCGCGGGTGAACCGCCGGCTGCGGGCGCTCGTCGGGTTCGCCGTCGCGATCGGCGTCGTCGCCGCGCTCGTCTCCGTCTCGGGCTGGGAGATGGTCTTCGCGAACGTCGCGCGAGCGGACCCGACGGTCCTCGCCGGCGCGGTCGTCGCCGGCGCGGCGACGCTCGCGCTCAGGGGCCTCGTCGTCTATCGGCTGCTCGGTCCGGTCGACGGATCGGCGCGCGGGGCCCCCTTCGCCGGCGCCTTCCTCGCGGGCTACTTCACCCGGAGCGTCGTGCCGTGGGGGCGGGCGGTGGGCGCGCCGGTCACCGCCTACCTGCTCGCCGGCTCCTCGGAGTCGCGCTTCGAGGACAACCTCGCCGTCGTGACGGCGGCGGAGGTGCTCGTCTTCCTGGCCTCCGTCACAGTCGCGATCGTGGGCCTCGTCCTCCTGAGCGCCGACGCGGCCTGGGTCGGGAGCGCGGCGGGGACCGTGCCGATCGCCGGCGTCCCCGGGTCGCTGCTGACGGGCCTCGTCGCGGCGACGGTCGCGGCCGTCCTCGTCGTCGTCGCGCTGTTCTCGATCGTCCGCGGCGGACCCGTCGGAACGGCGCTGTTCGCGCTCGCCGACCGGGTCGAAGCGGCGGTCGCGCTCCTCCCGCGCGCGACGATCGAGCGCGGGACGGTCCGCGCCCGACTGACCGGTTTCGTCGGAACGCTCGAGGGCGTGGCGACCGACCGGCGAATTCTCGCGTCGGCGGCGGCGATCGCGCTCGCGAGCTGGTTCGTCAACGTGATCCCGCTCTCGCTGGCGCTCCTCGCCCTCGGCGTCCAGGTGCCGCTGGCGGTCGTGCTGCTCGCCGCGCCGATGGCCGCCCTGGGCGGGATCGTGCCGCTCCCCGGCGGGACGGGCGGCATCGAGGTCGCCCTCGCCGGGCTGCTCGTCGCGACGACCGCGCTTACGGGAGACGTGGCGACGACCGCCGCGTTGCTCTTCCGGCTCAGCACCTACTGGGTCCACGTGGCGATCGGCGGGCTGGGCGTCCTCTACGTTTCGACGGTCGGGCTCGGGACGGTACGGGCGGGGGATCGGGACTGATCTTCACTCGTTACGTTTCGAGCGCGGTCGAGCGCGTCGACGGGAGCCGGCCCCCTGCGATTCGGTGAACCCGAACATGGTCGCCGCGAATCGACTTACCCGAACATGGTCGCCGCGAATCGACTTACCCGAACCCGGCCCCGCGATTCGGCTCCCCCCGAATCCGGTCCCCGCGATTCGGCTCACCCGATCACGCCGGTCTTCCTCGCGACCTCGCGCGCCGCGCGCTCGTCCATCCCGTCGCCGAGGATCGTGTACCGGTCCCGGATCTCGTGGCAGGTGGTGAGCGACTCGATCACGGTCTCGTCGTCGATGCCGAGCTCGGCGGCGGTCGTCGGCGCGTCGATGCTGTCGAGGGCGTCCCGGATGTCGAGCCAGAAGCCGCGTTCCCCCCCGTGGAGGTAGGCGGTCATGATCGAGCCGACGCCGACCTGGTGGCCGTGCAGGGCAGCGCCGGGGGCCAGGCGATCGAGCTGGTGGGAGAAGAGGTGCTCGGCGCCGCTGGCGGGCCGCGAGGAGTCGGCGATCGACATCGCGACGCCGGAGGAGACGAGCGCCTTGGTGACGATCCAGGCCGACTCCTCCAGCCCCTCGCGGACCATCCCCGCGTTGTCGACGAGGATCTCGGCGGTCATCTCCGAGAGGGCGGCGGCGTACTCCGAGTACTCGACGTTCTTCAGCCGGTGGGCGAGCCGCCAGTCCATCACCGCGGTGTAGTTGGAGATGATGTCGGCACAGCCGGCGGTGGTGAGCCGCCAGGGCGCCTGTGCGAGGACCGCGGTGTCGGCGACGACCGCCAGCGGCGGCTCGGCCGCGACGCTGTGGCGGGTGTCGCCCTCGGGGACCGACCCCCGGTTGCTCACGATCCCGTCGTGGCTCGCCGCCGTCGGCACCGAGAGGAAGCCGACGTCGCAGTGGTCGCTCGTCATCTTCGCGATGTCGATCGCCTTCCCGCCACCGACGCCGACCAGGTAGTTCGCCTCCTCGGCCTCGACGGCGTCGATCACGCGCTCGACTTCGGAGAACGTGGCGGACTCGACCTCCACGACGGCCGGGTCGATCCCCGCCTCGCGGAAGGCCGCCGCGATCGGATCGGCCGCCACCTCCCGCGGCGTCGGGCTGGTCACCAGCAGCGGGCGGCCGTCGAGGTGGAGGTCGTCGACGACCGCGACGACCTCGTCGATCACCCCGTGGCCGACGACGACGTTCCGGGGCAGCCGGATCCACGTCGACTTCTCGAACATACGCGGAGCAAGTCACCCCGGAATAATACGTGTTGTTCCTCGGGGCGACAAATCTCCGGCCGAAGCGATGGAACGCGTCGCTCTGCTCGGCGCGACGAGGCACCGCGCGGGTCGACACTCTCTCCGGCGAGCCGGTACCTCGTTCCCGTCGAGCCGGTACCTACTTCTCGTCGAGAGCCGCGGAGCGAGTATCGCGGATCAGTTGCTCGAACGGACGCTTCGATCACCTGTCATCGGAGACCGAACCGAGCGTTTCGGGCCCGAACCGCAACCGACGAGGGAGCTTTAGCGACAGTCAGGCCTGGTCGGCGACGATTTCGACGACGTCGGGGATCGCGTCGGCGTCCGCGACTCCACCGCGGTATCGGAGCGCGGCGCGATCGAGTTCGTACTGCCACGCCGCGCTATCGTAAGATCTGACGTCGTCGCGAAGACGGTCGAGCGTCGAATCGGTCCGTTCGATCCCTCGTATCGCCCGTCGGAGTAGGTGGGCGCCGAGGGGATCGGAACCGACCGCGTCGGCCGTCGCCTCGAGGCGCTCTCGGACGGTTCGCTTCTCGTCGACGAGTTCCGCCGCGTCGTCGATCAGCTCGACGTCGACGTCGCCGAGGTCGCGCCAGCCGGGAACGTCGTCGAACTCGTCCAGCGTTTCGGCGACCGTGGCTCTCTCGGCCTGGATCGACACGGCCCGGGCGAGCCGACCGTCGTCTCTGGAACTCTCGGGCTCGCCGAAGTGATCCGATCGAACGTCGATCCACCGCTCGTAAGCCTGAGATTGCACGTCGGGTTCGTACTCCCACTCCACGCCGTCGGTAGCCGATTCGATTCGCTCGTCGAGTCGATCGTATCGGTCCTCGAGGTCCGCCGCCCGGTCCGGCGCGTCGTCGGACTCGAGCGCCTCGAGGAACCGCTCGGCGTCGTGCAGCGCGAATCGACCGGTCTCGACCGTCTCCCAGGCCACCGAGTTACGGTGCTGCTCGTTCGTCACGAAGTCTCCCGCCCGGGAGTGACGCGACGCGGCGGTTCCGACGAGCGATTCGACGTGCCCGACCTGGACGACGGTGCGGGTGAGCGACTCGTCCGCGTACGTCGATTCGAAGGCGTCGAGCTCGTCGCCGAGCGTCTCGTGCGCGCGCTGCAGGTCGTCGCTCGGCGATCCGTCGTCGGTCTCAGCGTACTGACCGCGGGCCGTCGCGCTCGAGGCGACCGCGACTCGGTAGGCTCCGAGCGCATCGTGTCGCTCGTCGCCGTCGTCGACCTCGCCGGGAGACCTGCCCGCGAGATACTCGTTCGCGTTCTCGAGGTGTCTCGAGCCCTCCGCTTCCGACTCCGGGAGGTTGCGCTCGGTCGTATCCACGTGCTCGCGGGCCCACGAGTAGGAGGCCTCGAGGTGATCGGCGGTAACCGTCACGGGATCGGGAACCGTCGGAAGCGGGACGTCGAGCGCCGTCTCGATCGCGTCGAGGTCGTCCCGACGCCGGATCCGCCGACGCTGCCAGTAGGCGACGCCGCCACCGCCGAGACCGACGGCACCGGCCACTTTGAGGAGGGTCCGTCTGCGGGGACGCATGCGTCAATCAACCGTGGACCGGCTCATAAGTCTTCTCAACCGACATTTTCGGCACGGCTGATGGTCCGACGAGAAGCTCCCCGCCGATCCGTCGGGTTCCGTCTCGCGGTGCATACGCGCCCCGTATCTCACACAGCTCGCTCGATATGCCCAGCAGCTGGCAGAACACGCGTGCGAGTCGGGCGAGAGAGGTAAAAGATGATGAGGGCGGGCCCGAGATGCGATCGGAAATGAAGAGGCGACGGTGGTTGGGAACGCTGGGTGTTGGCGCGATCGCGTCGGTGGCCGGCTGCACGAACGGCGATGGTGATAACTCGGACGGGTTCGACTCCGGGGACGATGCGACGGAGACGCCGCTCGACGAATTACCGCTGATCGATGCGCACCTCCACGTAATTCCGCAGGAAACGCTCGGTCGGGATCCGCTGTTGGCGGACGACGTGGTGGACTGGATGGATCGCCACGGCGTCGACCGAGGGGTGATCCTTCCCCTGGCTTCGCCCGAGGCGTATCCCGTCCTGGCCCCGAGCTGGTGGGCCGTCCAGCAGGCTCAGCAGCACCCGGATCGATTGATCCCGTTTTTCGTCCTCGATCCGCGGACGGGCGAGGCGTACGGGCGAGACGTCCTCGAGGAACAGTTCGAGAGATACGTCGAAGCGGAGAACGCCCGGGGATTCGGCGAGTACAAGCCCGGCCTCGAGATCGGTGATCCGCGAAACGAGCCGATCTACGAGCTGTGTGCTGCGTACGACCTGCCGCTTCTGTTTCACAGCGACGACAAGGCGTTCGTGGACGACGCGGATCACACCCAACTGGAGGACGTCCTCCGATCGTATCCGGAGGTCGACTTCCTCGGACACGGGATGGGCTGGTGGGCACGGATCTCCGGGGACGTTCGCCAGCGCGACCTGGGCGGCTATCCCGAGGGTCCGGTCGAAGCGGGCGGTGCCGTCCCTCGACTGCTCTCGGAGTACGATAACATCTACGGGGAGCTCTCGGGCCGGTCGGGATTCAACGCCGTGATCCGAGATCGGGCGTTCGGTCGGGAGTTTCTCGAGGCCCACGCGGACCAACTGATCTTCGGAACGGACTACCTCCATCCTGGACACGACGTGCCGAATTTCGAACTCTTCGACGTATTCGAGCTGTCCGCGGAGAAGTGGGCCGCCATCCGCTCGCGGAACCTCGAAGCAGTCCTCCCGGATTGACTCTTCCGAAGAGACGGAGCGACTGCGAGCGGAACCCGCGAGGGCCGGGGAGCGGCCGACCCTCGCGATCACCGGCTCGCGTCCGGAACGCGCTCGATCACGTCGGTCGCGACGACGCCGGTGCCGTACTCCACGGAGGCGAGCTCGCCCGCCTTCCCGAGGATCCAGGCGCCGAGCTCGGCCGCCTCGTCCCGATCGAGCCCCTGACCGAGCAGCGAGGCGACGATGCCCGTGAGGGTGTCGCCGGTCCCCGCGACGGTCAGCGCGGCGGTGCCGGTCTCGTTGAGCTGGCGCTCGCCGTCGGCGACGATGACGTCGGTCTCCCCGGTGAGCGCGACGACGGCGTCGGTCGCCGTCGAGAACGCCTCGATCGACTCGCGTTCGTCCTCGATGATCGACTCCTCGCGGGCGTCGGGCGTGAAGACGGCGTTGCCGAACTCGCCGCCGCCGAGGGCGGGCTCGATGGCCGTCGCGTCGACGACGACGGGGACGCCGGCGCGCTCGATGACCTCGCGGATCGCCGCGGGCTCGGGATCGGCCAGGCCGGGCCCGATCACGAGCGCGTCGGCCCACTCGGACAGCTCGAGCGCGTCGTCCACGGCTTCGGGTGTGAACCGATCGCCCGGATGGTTGTCCACGAGGACGTTCGGCGAGTAGCTCGCGACCACGGGATGGATCGTCTCCGGGACGAGCGCCCGCGAGACGTCCGTGCCGCTGCGCAGCGCCGCCATCGCCGCGAGGACCGGCTGGCCGGCGTACTGGCGGTCGCCGCCGATCACGCCGACGTAGCCGGTCTCGCCTTTCACGGTGCCGCTGACGTCGGAGAGCGTTCGCAGGAGTCGCCTCACGGGGGGCGAAAGCCTCCCGACTGCAAGAACTCGGCGCGTGCACACGCAACGGGAGGACGGGTTCGGCGACGCACGCTCGCGACGACGTTCGGCCCGGCCGGCAGGCGCCTCGGGCTGACGCTCATCCCAGCAGTGAGCCGTCCCTGCGTCGACGCAATCGCCCGCGGACGACCGGCGCCGCGGGGAACGTTCCGAGGTCGGTTCGCTCGAGCTCGATCACCTCGAACGCGTCGTGGGCGACGAACCGGTCGACGGTGTCCCGGTCGAGGTGACAGCCGGCCGCGGCTCGCCTCCAGAGCGGGTTCAACAGCTCCTGACCGCGCCGTCGCCAGCCGTCGGCGCCCACGTGCTCGAAGAAGCGAAACTCGCCGCCCGGTTTCAGCACGCGAGCGACTTCGTCGAGACCGGCGGCGGGATCCTGGACCGTGCAGAAGACGACCGCGGAGATGACGACGTCGAAGCTGCCGTCGTCGTAGGGCAGCGCCTCCGCACGCCCTTCCTCGAGGTGAACCGCCAGCCCGGTCTCGCGGGCACGCTCGGCGGCGCGACGTCGCATGTGCGGATCCGGTTCGACCGCGTGGTACGTCAGATCCGCGCCCGACCCCTCGCCCGCCGCCTCGGCGACGTACTCGAACATCGCACCGCTGCCCGCCCCGAGATCCAGCACGCGGCCTGAGAGGCCGGCGGCCAGGTACTCGCGGTGGGGCCCGAACAGTCGGTTCTCCAGCGGGAGCGCGGCGTCGTAGACGGCGGCGAAGATCGGGTGGGCGATCTCGTCGTCCGCGCGGTCCGTCCGGGGCTCCCGGGAGGCGTCGGCCATGCGTCGACGTGTCGACGGCCGCGCTGGTAAGCGTTGCCCGCCGGGGTCCGAGCCAGCCCCGACGGGATCGGCCGGCCGGGCGCCGGTCGAGACGCCGTCCCGATCAGTCCTCCGCCTGGGCGCCGACGTCCGTTCCCGACTCCCCGGCGCCCGTCACTTCGGCCGCCTCGATGACCTCGTCGGTCAGGATCTCCGCGATCCGTTCGTTCGTCTCCGGACTGTAGTGGCCGCCCTCGCCTCGATCCACGTACAGGGAGTGGACGTCGTCGACGGCGAGCTCGTCGGCCATGTCGACGGTCACGAACTCGTCGTACCGCTCGTCGAGGCGCTCCAGGAGGTCGCCGTCGGGACGAAGCCGAGGGCCACGTCCCCCGGTTCCGCGCCGCTCGGCAGCGCGACGGCGACGTAGACGACGAGCAGCGAGAGCATCATCGCGATCATCAGGTTCTCGACCTTCCCGTAGCTGAGCAGGCCGACGGCGATCGCGGCGATCGTCGCGACGACGGCGATCGGCTGCCAGGCGACGGCGCCGCCGGTCACGAAGGAGACGCCTGCGCCGACGGCGGCGACGAGGCCGAGCGTCCAGGCGACGCAGCCGACCGAGAGGAACAGCGCGATCGCGAGCGCCGCGGGGCGACCCAGCTTCTCGCGGACGAACGTCATCAGCGAGGTGCCGTGGATGCCGAGGCGGGCGCTCATGTCCTGAGCCATGAACCCGAGCAGGGCGGCGCCGACGGCGGCCCACAGCAGGGTGAGCCGTGCATGACGCCGGCCTGGCTCGCGATGAACACCGAGCCGGAGCCGAAGTAGCTGGCGACCATCACGAACGTGAGGCCGTACTGGTGGGCGAACTCGAGCAGACTGTCGTCTATCGTGGTGCGTATCGTACTCACGTGGGGGCGTCGGCGAGGTGGACCGAACTGCCGTCGTCGAGTTCGCCCCGTCGACGACGAATTATTTCGAAGCGGTCAGTTCCGCTGTCAGGTACGAACGAAGGGTGGGGTGAATCCCGAATAGGGGTTGGCCCTTCACACCCATGGACCTCCCAGCGGTCGGCCCCGTCCGGGTTCCGCCGGTGGGTTCGGATCCGTCCGGTCGAGGGTCCAGCCGTCGGTTCTGGCGCCCGCCCGTCCGGGCAAGGGTGGTGCCGTCTGGTCTGGCGTTCGTCCGGTTCTGAATCGGGGCTACGCACCCGGGGTCGGTCTGTCCCCGGCGCTCGTGGGGACAACCTCAAAGCGTCTCCCCGGCGTAGCCCCGTCCGGTGACCCCCACGATGTTCGACGATCGGACCGACGCCGGCGAGCGACTCGCGGCCGAACTCCGACGGCGCGACGTCGAGGCCGACGTCGTTCTCGGCATCCCTCGCGGCGCGCTCCCGGTGGCCAGACCGGTGGCCGACGCGCTCGACGCCGAGTTCGACGTCGTCGTCGCCTCGAAGATCGGCGCGCCCGGAAACCCGGAGCTGGCGATCGGCGCGGTTGCCAGCGACGGGAGCGTCTGGCTGAACGACCGGCTCGTCGAGCGGCTGGGCGTCTCCGAGGAGTACGTCGAGCGCGAGCGCCGGGCGGAGGCCGAGTACGCGGCCGACAAGGCCCGGCGCTACCGCGACCGGGGGAAGATTCCCGACCTCGAGGGGCAACGGGCGGTCGTCGTCGACGACGGGCTCGCGACGGGCGCGACGGCCCGGGCCTGCCTGCGGCAGGTGCGCGAGGCCGGCGCCGCGCGCGTCGTGCTCGCGCTCCCGGTGGCCTCGCCCGAATCGCTCGAGGAGGTCCGGGCCGAGGCCGACGAGGTGATCGCGCTCCAGACGCCGGTCAACTTCCGCGCGGTCGGCCAGTTCTACCGCGAGTTCGGCCAGGTGGCCGACGAGGAGGCGATCCGGTACCTGCAGGACGAGGGCTGACTCAGTTCTCGGGCAGCCCGTGCGCCGACGCCGGGTCCGACTGGACGGGCGGGAACCGAATCGCGACGCCCGAGAAGGTGAGCGAACCGAGGGGCCTCAGGGCCAGATGCCGCGGGCTTCGTGGGCCTCGGCGACCCGCTTCAATGCGACGACGTAGGCGGCGTCGCGCCAGGAGAGGTCGCCCCCGTTGACCTCGGCCTTCACGCTCTCCCAGGCGGCGATCATGTCCTCGTCCAACTCCTCGTGGACGCGTTCGAGGCTCCACTGCCGGCGGTTGACGCCCTGGAGCCACTCGTAGTAGCTCACCGTGACGCCACCCGCGTTCGCCAGGATGTCGGGGATCACCGGAATGTCGCGCTCCTGGAAGATGGCGTCGGCGGCGAACGTGGTCGGGCCGTTGGCGCCCTCGACGATCAGGTCCGCCCGGACGTCGGCGGCGTTCTCCTCGGTGAGGACGTTACCGACGGCCGCGGGGATGAGGACGTCGACGTCGAGTTCGAGCAGTTCCTCGTTCGAGATCTTCGTGCCGACGCCGGTCGCGGCGGTCACCGCCTCCGGCTCCGTGTCGTGGGAGGGAATCTTCTCGACGTCGATACCGGCGGCGTCGTAGCGCGCGCCGTTGACGTCGCTGACGGCGACGATCTTCGCGCCCCACTCGTGGAGGAGGCGGGCGGCGTTGGCGCCGACGCTGCCGAAGCCCTGCACGGCGACGGTCGTCTCGTCGAGGGGCCGGTCGTAGTAGTCACAGACCTCGCGGGTGACGATGGCGACGCTGCGGCCGGGCGCCTCCTCGCGGCCGTAACTGCCGCCGATCGCCGGCGGCTTGCCGGTGACCACGCCGGGGATCGTCTCGTCTTCCTGCATGCTGTAGGCGTCCATCAGCCAGGCCATCGTCTGCGGATCGGTCCCCATGTCGGGCGCGGGGATGTCCTTGGTGGGTCCGATCGCCGAGCGGATCTCCTGGGTGAACCGGCGGGTGAGTCGCTCCTTCTCGGCCGTGCTCAGCTTCTTGGGGTCGACGACGATCCCGCCCTTGGCGCCGCCGAACGGGAGGTTCATCACCGCACACTTCCAGGTCATCCACATCGCGAGTCCGACGCACTCGTCGCGGCCGACCTCCGGATGGTAGCGCAGCCCGCCCTTGTAGGGCCCCCGGACGCTGTCGTGCTGGGCCCGATAGCCGGTGATCACTTCGACGGACCCGTCGTCGCGTCGGAGCGGGACGGACACCTCGTGGACCTTCATCGGGTGCTCTAAGCGCTCGGCCACGTTCGGATCGATGTCGACGTGGGCGCTCGCGCGTGCCAGCTGGCGTTTCGCGGTCTCGAGGGCCGTCTCCGGCTCCGACTCCTCGGATCCGTCGCTCGCCTCCTCGGCAAGATTTGCGGACATCGCTTACTCGAGTGGCGTCCGTTGACTTCGCATTTCCGATCCGCAGTCGGGACAGGCACTCGGTGACGTGTCACTCACTCGCGTACCGCACCGGAAGCACTCGAAGGTCGATTCGTCCTCGGGATCGTAGGTGACGTCTCTCATTGGTCTCACACGACGGCCGGACGGCTCGGTATCGCTCGTCGCGTATGTATAATATAAGGTGTCTTAGGAAGTGTCTGGCTGTTCGATAACTAGCGGCCGAGCACGCCGGGGGTTCACTATTCAACCCGCTCCCCGACGATCCGCGCTCCGGTGGGTCCTCGTCGACGATCGGGCGGTCTCGTGGGCGTCGCTCCGTGCGGTACGCCGATCCGCCGCTCCGTCCGTGCGGCACGCCGATCCGCCGCTCCGTCCGTGCGGCACGCGTCGGTCGAGACGGCGTCAGCGCCGTACGCTCCGGCCGATCCTCCATCCGCTCAGTCGGTCGCGTCCGACGCGTCGGCGCCGGCCGCCTCCGGCAGCGACTCCTCGTCGAACAGCGCGTCGAACAGCTTTCGCTGGACGGTCCGATTGTGTCGGTAGAACGCAGCCGGGGAGATCCCGAGCGCGTCGGCCACCGCCTCGCCCGTCGTCTCGCGTGGATCCTCGAAGAAGCCGCCGTAGTAGGCCACCTGCATCACCTCGAGCTGTCGGTCGGTCAGCTCGCCGAGCAGTTCCGAGCGCAGCTCCGTGGCGGAGGAGCGTTCGACCGTCGATTTCGCGACCAGTTCGGCGTCGCCGAACGCGCTCTCGACGACGGCCACGGCCGAGTGTGCGTCGACGCCCGTCGGCACGTCGACGACGAGTCCCAGTCCCGACGGGGCGGCCTCGAGTCGCCGGAGGACCACGCCGTGGTCCGCCAGCCGGAGCGCGAGCGGCGGCGCGGACGGACGCACGCGGATCGTCCCCCCGTCCTCGCGCTCGCCGATGAGCTGGCACTCCTCGACGGCGACGAGCTCGCGCGCCGCCTCCGCGACGGCCTCGGCGGAGCCGCCCTCGACCGTCGCGAACAGCCACGTTCCCTCGGCCGTCTGGCGGACGCCGCCGTCGAAGGTGATCGTGCACCCGGTCTCGCGAGCGAGTCGCCGAAAGCCGGTTCCCTCCTCGCCGGCGTCGAACTCGAGGCGGGTGCTGGAAGCGGTCAGCAGCGCGCTCTTGCGCTCGATCGCCCCCATCGCCGACGCGATCGTCTCGCCCAGTTCCTCCAGGACGGGACGGGTGACCTCGTCGAAGGCGTTCGGCCGGCCCGCGTAGACGGTCAGAACGCCGTAGGTGTACTCGTCGTAGGCGAGCGGAACGCTGCAGGCCGACTGGAAGTCCCTGGCGAGGGCCGTCTGTCGCCAGGGCTCGGCGTGCAGGTCGTCGGCCACGTTCGCCGCGACCGCCGGCTCGCCGGTCGCGGCGGCCCGGCAGGCCGGCTCGGCGCCGCCGTCGGCCGGGAGATCCAGCT
>SKPV01000269.1 GCA_007119345.1 Halovivax sp. | reverse complement strand
TTTGCCGGTAGTTCGCCCACGGTTCTCGGAGTCGGTCCGGGCACCCGTTGGGGGCCATCCACGCCGGTGCGCCGCCGACGGAAGGCGGAGCGACGGACTTCCGCCCGGTCTGTGCGATCGAAGCATCCGGGTTGCCCCGTACCGTTCCGCTCCACTCTCACACGGATTCGCGTGGCTCGAGACCGCCCCGACCGATGGAAGGGTCGCGATCGATCCCGCCGACATCACGTGATGGTCAGAATCGAGGGAGGGATCCGTTCCACCACCGTATCGGCCATCGAGGAGCGAGCGCTAATACCGTCCTCTCTAGCGAATATCCAGTAGCTATATTAACCACTAGCCCCTCTGTCATATTGGAAGCCACTCGCTCCGGCTTGCCGGAGAGGGCACACAAATGCCCCGGGTGTTGCACCACCCGAGACGTGGCTTCCAAAACCCAATCCACGGGTTTACGAAGCCATGCCACGCTACACACCAGACCACCATAAACGTCCCGCACAGCCCGCCTACCGCCAGCACACGGCTACTGCCGTGTTTCTCCGGCCGAACGGGTACCAACCCCGCCCACAGCCGTTCGGAACCGTCACCCCGCGAACCGACCCGCATCCAACCACGTCGATCCACACCCTCACCTCGAACACACCGATGGCCTCAGACCGCCTCTTCGTCACGCCCGCCCCGCCGGGCCGCCGGCGAGGCACCGGCGGCGACCAGCGCATGTACTATCCGCCCTGCCCGACGTGCGGCGAGCCGATCATCATGATCTGGACGTACGGCCCCGAGCGCCACGACGCCGGTCCCTGCGGCTGCGGGCTCACCGCCGACCAGGTCGAACGCCTCACGACCCCGGGTGTTCGATGATGGCCGCGGTGGGACCTTCCGTCACGGCCGCGGTACGCCCACTCCGTCACGGACGTCGCCACGGGACCCGCACGCGACCGTCGGGCGGCCCGGCGGCCGTCCCCTCCCTCCCGAGGAGGTCACGGAGCGCTCCCGAGGTGGCGACGATGAACGCCATCCTCACTCCAGGCACCTCGACCCCGAAGACGGGTGATCGCCCGTGAGACTCCGCCGTCCGACGGACTTCCTGCTCCTGGAGGCGCTCGCCGAGCGGGGCCGGAACGTCGCGCCGAACCTGACCCACCACACGGGCAAGAGCCGCAAGAACATCAACACCCGACTCCCGGTCCTCGACGATTACGGGCTGGTCGACAAGGTCGGGCCAGCCGAGTCCTCCGGCCTCTACGAACTCACCGAGCTCGGCGAGGCGGCGCTGGCCCACCGCGACTCGTACGGCCAGGTCGACGACTTCGAGGCCCTCATCGAAGGCGCCGAAGCCGACGCCGCGCCGTCACAGAAACCGACCCCGGCCGACCGGGCGCGTACCGACGGCGGGAACTGCCTCGCCCGCACCGACGCCGACGGCGCGGAGAGCGACTGACCCCGCCGCGCCGCCGACGGTCGCGCGCCGAGGCGACCGCTCGCTACCGTCCGGGCGACGACCGACCGATCCTGCGCGTCCATCCTCGGGTGCGTTCGGAGGCAGCCGGGATCGGTGACGAATCGACGTCGACGGCTCCGCTTCCGGTCGCCGGCGTCTCTCGTCGAGCGCCTCGGTGCGATCGCCGACCGCTTCGACGAAGATCGTCGACCGCCTCGTCGAAGCGATCCGCGAGTGCGTCGAGGAGACCGCCGACGGCGAGACGGTCCAGAAACTGGTCGCGGAGACGGACGACGACGACCAGCTGGAGTTCGAATCGGTCGAACGACTGGTCGGTGCGGAGATCGCCCGGCGGCTCCGACTCCTCGAGGCGGACCTCGAGGACGAGCCGCTCGACCTCGCGGCCCCCGACGAGGTCGATATCTACGACGACGGGTCGACGTCGACCCCGACCGACGACGACCGATGAGCGGCCGACGGCGCTTGCGCACGGTCGTCGCCGACACGAGCGCCCTCGTGAGTCTCGCTCCCGCGAGCCGACGCGGCGGGCGACCCCGACGCGAACCCGGACCCGCTTCGGTATCTCCTCGCGTCCTGTGCGGTCACCGTTCCACCAGAAGTCGTCGACGAACGCCGGGATATCGCACAGTATTCTCGGTGAGCCGTTGCAAAAACGCTGCCGCGGGATCAGCTTGGTGGGAGGGCGTCGCTATAGTCGTCGTCGAGGATATCGGAACAATCGACGGGAATACTGGTCCACGCGTTCTTCACGACCTCGTATCCTGTCCAGCCCTCCGTACGGATCATCTCCACGGTTGCCTCGCAGAATTCGGCCTTCGAGATGAGATCGTTGTCGAGGAGGATGTAGAGGAGGTACGGTGGCCCGACAACGTCGATGTCGTACCCGTTATCGTCGATGAGACGCCGAATCGAGCGCCTCGCAGCTGAGTCCAGAACGGACACGATCTGATATGACGGCGCGTGTTCGGAAAGTTCCTGCTCGAGCGATTGCTCGCCTGCATCCGGTCCGTGCGGGCGGGGAACGACGGTCACGCACGACCACGGCGACGAATCATCGTCTAGATGCGCAAGAACGCGTTGGCTCCCTCGTTTCAAGTAATATTCGCGACTTCCTTCCGGCGGATACTCGTTCGAGCTACCGTGGTTCCGAAGCTCGTGCTTGCAGACGTTCGTCGTCGTGAGGTAGATTGCGTCTTTCAGCAGTTCCCATTCACTGGTGTTCGCAACCGCGATCAAGGAACTCGTATCGGCCAGTATCGAGTGGCGAGTGTCACTCGCCATCGCTACTCGTCAGGAAATCGGACGTATCTCGTTCCATCGCCGCCTCGAACGACGCTTTCTCTTCTTCCATCCGGTCGAGTTTTTCACCGAGAAGGACGCGAGCCACGTCCTCACCGATCTCACCGCGGCTGTATCGTTCGTAGACCGCAATTTCGTCTCGTTCGTCTAGCGACTGTCGGAGCATTTCGACCAGTCCCACGCGGGCGAGTTCGCTCACGTTGACGCCCCCGATGTGGATCTCATCGAGCAACTCCGCCGCCTCCTTTTCCGCTCCGGCACGGAACTGGATCGTCTTGTCGTAGTGTGATCCACTCATACGCTGCGGTTCGACGCGGAGCGGCATATATGTTATGACGCGTACGTACGTGTCATTACATCCGGCCGGGAACGGAGTGCTACCGTACAGAGCCCTCTGACCGCTCACGAGGAGAGAAACGACGGTTGGAATCGCGTCGGACCGATACGCTCGCAACTTTCCGACCGACGACCGACCGATCCTGCGCAACTAACCGCGACCCCGTTCGGAGGGGCGGGTTTCCGCGCCGTCTACGGCGTCTCGATCACTCCGTCTCGTCCCCCGCGTCGGTCGCGATGATCGTCTCCACGGCCTCCGGCCCGATCAGGATCGCGGTGAACGGCGCGAACGTGGTCAGCGGGTCGCCGCCTTGGGAGACGACGGAGAACGCGGGCGCGGCCGCCGCGAGCTAGACCAGCGCCTTCAGGGTCGTGTCCGTCTGCAGGGTCACGCAGATCGAGATCCACGACGCGACCGGCATCACGAGCGGGAGCGTGGGAGCGGCGCTATCCCGCCTCGAGGATCGCGGGCTCGTCCGGCACCGCGGCCGGTACTGGGCGATCAGCGAGGACGACCGCCTGGCCCCCGCCGCCGCCCGGACGAACGTCAGTTCGGCGTCGACGACCGACGACTACGAGGGGGACGAGTAATCGACCGGTACCGTGTGCGAGACGGGCGCAAACGCGACGCGTACCGAGAGTGCGGGCCCCGAGTGCCTCGTCCCCGTCTCAGCAAAGGGATTCGGGTGCCCGAGCTCCCGCCTCCTACAATTCGGCGTCGAACGAGACGAGCGTCGCATCGTGACCCTGCGCACAGGCGAAAATGAGACAATCGATCGGATACAGCAGCGTCTCACGGTGCAACCGATTGGCGTCCATCATATCGGACGTTGGGAATGACGACGCGAACGTCCGTCGTGATTTCGTCCTGAATTTCGTCGGCTCGAGCGGGTTCCAGTCGTTCCGTCTTCGTCAGCACGGAACGCAGTTCCATCAGGTTCATCGTAGACGTGAGAAATTCGTGGTCGTCGCTCAACAGCGTCGAGGCGACTGCACCCGTGTCGGGTTCGTCCGTCGCGGCCGCGACGAAACAATTCGTGTCGAGGAAGCGCCTCATCGTCGCTCGCGACGGGACCGAACCTCCTCGACCGAGTCCACGTCGAGTTCGCCGGCCATCCCGCGAAGGCGTTCACCGAGCGGCTCCCGTTCCTCGTCGTCGACGTCGGCAGAGCGCGTGAACTCGCTCACGTCGTCCGCGTAGACTCCCATATTCCATCACTGGGACGCTATCGGAAAAACAGTTCGCCGGGACGACCCGGTTTCGATCAGTGCCGCCCGCTCCTCGGTCGCGTGGGCTCCCTCGGCGTAAACACCCGACTCCCCGTCCTCGCGGACGACGGCCTCGTCCGAACGGTCGGCCCCGTCGAGCGCTCCGGGCGCTACGAGGTCACCGAACTCGGCGAGGCGGCGCTGGCCCACCGCGACCGCTACGCCGAGGTCGACGACGTCGAGGCCCTCATCGAGGGAGCCGAACCCGACGAGACGCCGACGCGGGAACCGACCCCGGCCGAGTGGACGCGTGCCGACGGCGGGAGCGATCTCGCCCGCACCGACGCCGACGGCGGCGT
>SKPV01000171.1 GCA_007119345.1 Halovivax sp. | reverse complement strand
TCGTCGTCTTCTTCCATCTCGTCGTCTTCTTCCATCTCGTCGTCTTCCTCGTCGATCGGGTCTTCCTCCGCGTCGTCTTCTTCGCCGATCGGGTCTTCTTCCGGGTCGTCCGGATCGTCCGGATCGTCCGGATCTTCGGGACCCTCGTCGTCCGGACAACCCGCGAGGAGCGCGGCCCCGGCCGTGATGCCCGCGTACTTGAGATACTGGCGCCGATCGAGTGCCTCTTTGGGACTCATGAGCGCGGCTAAGCCGACCTGACAAAAGTATTAACGCCCGTCAGTTGCTTGCCGCTGACCGCAAGGGCCGGTTATCGAATCGTTTCGCCGAGGAAACCGAGTACTGTGAGCGTCTGTCGGCGGGCGGCTTCGAAGGGGCGTCGGCCCGTGCGGGCTAGCGATTCGAGCGGGGACGGGTCGTCGCGAACGTCGGGCCGCGGCGCGAACGGTCCGTCCGCAGTCGATCGTGCGAGCGACCTGCACGGATTTTCACCCGAAGTCGGCCGGCTCCCGCGCTCGATCGGTCGCCGAAGTCGACCGTTCTCCGAGTTCGACCGACCCTCGAGGCCGAGCGCTGTGCGATCCGGGCCTGGTGCGAGCTCTGCGACGTGACTCACGGCGTGGACCCGTGTACGTAGGACACGGCCCAGCGAATTCTCCCGATGGAGTCGAGCACGAGGCGCGGTTCGTCGAACTGCGCTCGATGGAACGCGACGGCGAGATCTATCCCGCCGGTCACTTCGTCCGAGAGCCCGGCGACGTGCCGTATTCGACCGGTCGACGGTTCGACGACACACCTCCGTCGGCGACCGGCCGACGGATTCCCGGCCACTCCGCAGGGGACGGACCCGGCAGATCGGCTCGCGGCGAGCGGGAGCCGGCAGCCCGCCCTCAAAAGACTTAACCATCTCTTGGGACTACCCTGGAGTAATGGCTTTTGAGGACCTGCTCGAGGATCCGGTCATCCAGAAGTACTTACACGAGCTGGTCGGTCCCAAGGGGATGCCCGTCGCGGCGGCGCCGCCGGACGGCGAGGTGACCGACGAGGAACTCGCCGAGGAGCTGGACCTCGAACTCAACGACGTCCGCCGGGCGCTGTTCATCCTCTACGAGAACGACCTCGCCACCTACCGCCGACTTCGCGACGAGGACTCCGGGTGGCTGACCTACCTCTGGACGTTCCAGTACGAGAATATTCCGGAGAATCTCGAAGAAGAGATGTACCGGCTCCACGACGCGCTCGAACGGCGCCGGGAGTACGAGCGCACCCACGAGTTCTATCTCTGTGAGATCTGCTCGATCCGATTCGAGTTCGGCGAAGCGATGGACTTCGGCTTCGAGTGTCCGGAGTGCGGTTCGCCGATGGACGCGATGGACAACGACCGGCTCGTCCGATCGATGGACGAGCGGATCGCGAAGCTCGAGGACGAACTCAACATCGACGCCGAGGCCTGATGGTCGTACTCGCAACGAAGCTGTACGTACAGGGTGACGCCCGCGACCGGGCGCTCGACTCGCTGCGCTCGCTCGTGGACAACGAGCTCGGCGACCTCGACGTGACCGTCGACCTCGGAGTCCGTCACGACGACTTCCCGAGCGTGACGGTAGACGGCGAGGACGCCGTCGTCGCCCGAAACGTCCTTCGAGCGGAGTTCGGCGAGATCGTCCCGGACCTGCGACCCGGCGAGACGTACGTCGGGACGCTCGATTCCTGGGACGAGGACGGAATCGTCCTCGACGCCGGCCAGGACGTCCGGATCCCGGTCGACGAGCTCGGGCTCGGCCCCGGGACGCCGAGCCAGATTCGGGATCGGTTCGGACTCGTCCAGCACCTCCCGCTGGAGTTCGTCTACGGGGGCGCGGACGAACCGAGCCGCCTGGCCGAGGCGGAACGCGACCGCCTCTTCGAGTGGACTCGAGGGAACGGGCGATTGAACGTGAACAGCGCCACGCGGGCCGAAGTCAGGGCGACCCTGAACCGGGCCGGTCACGCCCAGGATTACGTGACCGTCGAGCGGCTGGGGCTGCTGGAACAGAGCGTCGTCTGTACCGAGGACACGGACCCGCCGGGTCTGCTGGCGAGCGTCGGCTCGTACCTCCCCGCCGAGTTACGCTGCGTGGTTCCGTGACCGGGAGATGCGGGTGAGAACGTGAACCGACGACTCTTCCTCGCGGTCGCGGCGGTCGCGCTCCTCGCGGGGCTGGCGGGCTGTTCGATGATCTTCGGCGGAATCTCCGACGAGACGCTCGATCGAGAGCAAGAGTACGACGACCTCAAGGACCGAAACGCCACAGTCGCGATCGACGTCGAGTCCGCGGGGATCGTCAGCAGCGGGGAGTTCCGGGCGGTCTACGATCTGAACGGGACCGAGGAACTCGAACTCTCTCAATCCACGTTGTACCGGGATCAGGCGATCGACATCCACGCCGTCCGCTACTGGTACCCGAACGGCACGATGGTGACCGGTTCGGAACTCGACGTGGATCAGGGTCGGACGAGCACCGACGTCCGGGTCCCCGACGGGAACGGCACGCTCGCGTTCTCGGGCGACAGCGGCCGCAAGTCGTTCACGCTTCCGGCCTTCGTCGCGGGATCCTACGACGTGACGCTCCCGGAAGGTCACCGCACGTCGGCGTTCCTGCTCGGCGAGGTGCGTCCGAGCGGTTACGAACGAGAGATCGTCGACGACAGGGAGCGAATCACCTGGGAGGAGGTCGACAGCACGGTCAATCTGCAGTACTATCGGACCAGGGACATCCCGCTGTTCCTCGGGCTGGTCGCGGTCGCGCTGTCGGTCGGCGGCGCCGCGCTCGCCATCACGTACTACAAGGTCAAGCGGCTCCGTCGCCAGCGAGAGGAACTCGGCCTCGAGGTCGACGTCGAGGACGACGACCGGAAACCGCCACCGGGATTCCGCTGACCCCCCGGTGGGCGGCGAATCCGTCGATGGCCGAACGAAGCGCCACGGGTGAGCCCGTCGTGGCAGACGGTTTCGGGGGCGGCGAACGTCGACGGTGGCAGACGGTTTCGGGGGCGGCGAACGTCGACGGTGGCAGACGGTTTCGGGGGCGGCAAACGTCGACGGTGGCGGGGGTCACAGTTTTAAGCATGCGCTGTAATACGGCAGTACGAACATGTCTTCGGATCTCCCCGACGGACTTCTCGGGTCGGCGGACGGGGACCGAGAGGGTGATGGATCGGGCGGTGGGGACGAGGAGGAACGAACCTTCCACCGGTTTCTCTTCCTGGAGATCGGCAGGCACGAGCTGGCGATTCCGGTGGCGGACGTTCGCGCGGTCACGGATCCGCCCGCGGAGAGGACGCGGATTCCGCGGACGCCGCCCGCCATCGACGGCATCACCGACATCCGCGGCCAGATCACCGTTCTCGTCGACCCCCACGTACACTTCCCCGACAGCGGCGGTCCGTCGGCGACCGCGAGCCTGCTGGTGTTCGACCGACCCGATCAACCGGCCGCGATCGTGGTCGACGAGATTCACGGCGTCGAAGCCGTCCCCGAAGACGATCTGCTCGGGGTCGACGAGTTCGACCCCGACGAGATCGACGGAACGGCGCTGGCGCACCCGCTCGTCGTCGGATTGATTCGCCGAGAGCGCCGAGCCCGGGACCTGGTCGTCGACGCGATCGCCTCCGGGCCCGCGTCGCCGGAGACTGCCGAAACGGACGGGCCGACGGAATCGATAACCGACCGACTCCACGGCGGTCGTTCGACGAACGTCGACGACGAGTTCGGTGTCGAGGTCGACGAATTCTCGCTCGAGGAGGAAGAAGCCCCCGAAGAGTCCGAACCGGAGCCCGTTCAGGCGGACGTCGAAGTCGAGGTCACGCCGCTGCTCGACGTGGATCGACTGCTCCTCGCGTCGGGTCGCGTGGCCGAGTCGGACCTCGAGAACGTCGGCGCTGCCGGTGGGCAGTGAACGTCACCGCATCCGCTCTCGATTCGATCGGGAATCGAGCGCATTCATTTTCCTAGCGAACCCAGCGATCCGATGGGACCGTTGGAAGGTAAGCTGGTCGTCACCGCAGGCGTCCGCTCGCACTCGCCGATCCGACCGATCCGACTGATCCGACCCGATCCGACCCGATCCGACCGATTCAATTCGAGATTGAGTGAACCTCGAGTGCGACGCTGGGGTTGGTAGCCGCCGTCGAGGACCGCCCGTTTCGAAACTGTTCGCGGTTGTGGTACGACACCGACCCGTTGAATAACCGAGTCGGGGTCGGAACCTCACCGTCGGGCCCTTCGGACGACGCTTATCACGTCTGATAATCGGGAGACAGCATTTATGGTCGTCGTATTTCTATCGGGTGTTGGTGTACAACTAAATGTCGAAAGGGGTGCTCATCGTCGACGACTCCCATTTTATGCGTAATCTGCTGCGCCAGATATTGGAAGAGGATTATCGCATCGTAGGCGAGGCGTCGAACGGAGCCGAGGCGGTGAAACTGTACAAAGAAGAGAGCCCCGACATCGTGATGATGGACATCGTGATGCCGAAGTGTAACGGCATCAAAGCGACGGCGGCGATCAAGAAGCTCGATCCCACCTCGCGGGTCATCATGTGCACGAGCGTCGGGCAGCGCGAGAAGATGAAACTCGCCGTCAAGGCCGGTGCGGACGGCTACGTGACGAAACCGTTCGAGGAGCCGAGCGTCCGCAAGGCACTCGCCGACGTCGTCGCTGCATGACGCGCGTACTCGTCGTCGACGACTCCCGGTTCGTTCGAACCGTCGTCGGCGACGCCCTGGCCAACGCGGGCTACGAGGTGAAGTCGGTCGCGGACGGCGAATCGGCCGTCGAGGCCGCGACCTCGTTCGAGCCGGACGTCGTGACGATGGACGTCGAGATGCCGGGGATGAGCGGTATCGATGCCGTCGAACGAATCATGTCCACGAACCCGACCGCGATCGTGATGCTCAGCGCTCACACCGAAGCCGGCGCCGAGGCGACCCTCGACGCCCTGGGCCGAGGCGCGATGGAGTTCCTCCAGAAGCCGGACGGCTCCCGCGAGGAAAATCTCGCGAACCTGATCGACTCCGTGCTCGAAACGGTCGACGACCTCGCAAGCGCCGACGTGTCGTCCCTGGCGCTGGCGCGGGCGACGGCTGCGGCCCACCGTGCGGGGTCGGCCCGCCGGCGACGCGCGGTGGCCGGCGGCGCCGCCACCGGGCCGGACGAGCGCCGACGCGGCTCTGGCGATCGGAGCGCGGGGAAATCCACGACCGTGACCGTCGACCGAGAAACCGTCGACGATCCTACCGTGATCGTCGGCGCGTCGACGGGTGGACCGCGGATTCTCGAACGGCTGCTGGCAACGTTACCGCGAGCGCTCGAAGCGAAGATCGTGATCGTCCAGCACATGCCGGCCGAATTCACGCGGCGATTCGCGGACCGACTGGACGCGACCAGCGAGTACGACGTCCGTGAAGCGGGCGAGGATGACCTCGTCGGGGGCGGCGAAGCGGTCGTCGCCCCGGGCGGCTCGCACCTGGAGATCGCGGAGAACGTCGACGGCGAAATACGGGTCGAACTCGACGACGGCGAGCGAATCCACGGCGTTCGACCCTCGATCGACGTGACGATGCGCACGGCCGCCGAAACGGTTTCGGATCCGCTGGCCGGGGTCGTGTTGACCGGGATGGGCCGCGACGGCGCCGCCGGGATCGAGGCGATCGCGGCCGCGGGCGGTCGGACGTTCGCCCAGGACGAGCGGTCCAGTCCGGTCTTCGGGATCCCACAGAAAGCGATCGAGACGGGTGCCGTCGACGAGATCGCTCCCGCGGACGACCTCCCCGCCCGACTCGTCGACGCTTTCTCGGTGGAAGGTGAGAGCCATGGATGACTACTGGCGCGATTTTGTCGAGGAGAGCGAAGAGAACATCACCGAACTGAACAACCTACTGCTCGAACTCGAGCGATCGCCCGACGACGAGGCGGTCCTCGACCGGATCTTCCGGACCGCCCACACCCTGAAGGGCAACAGCGGTGCGATGGGTCTCGAGCGCGCGAGCGACCTGGCCCACGCACTGGAGGACCTGCTCGACGGCGTCCGTGCCGGCGAGGTCGAAGTAACCTCCGAGTTGATGGACACCGTCTTCGACGCGGTCGACGCCCTCGACGTGATGGTCGAGGAGGTCGCCCTCGAGGGCGACATCGAAACGGACCCTGCGGATACGATCGCAGCGCTGCGTGCGCCGCTCTCGGAGGCCGCGATGCGGGTCACGCCACCGAGCGACGGCGAGATAGACGCGACGATCGCTCGATTCGACCCGCCGTCGGACCCCGAACACGAAGCGTTTCTGGTCCGGATGGCGATCCCCGAGTCCGGGCAGCTGAACAACGGGCTCGTCGTGATCGAGGCGCTGATCGACGCGTTCGATCTGCTGGGGACGGATCCGTCCCGCACCGCGATCGAGAACCGAGAGTACGGGAGCCGGATCGACGCCGTCTTCGCGACCGCCGTCGGGGAGGCGGCGATCGCGGCCGCGCTGGAGCCGGTAGAAGCGGTCGCCGACTTCGAAATCGCGAAGGTGACCGACCGCTTCGACGCGGCGGCGACGTCGTCGGACGGAGCCGATCCGATCGATTCGTCGATGTCCCCCGACCTCTCCAGCAACGAGGCCAACGAACTGTCCGTCGATGAACTCCTCGAGGAGTTCGAGGAGCTCGACGACATCGACGCGCTCGCCGAGGAGATCGACGACGTCAGCGAGTTCGACGACATCGGCCCTGCCGGTTCCTTCGACGACATCGTCGAGGCGGATTCGCCGTCCGAATCGACCGCGGCGGACGGTCCGGCCGCGGCCGATGTCGGCGATCGGGCGGACGACGCAGACGACGAGGTCGAAGATGCGAGCGCGGTCTTCCAGGAGTTGAAAGAGGAAGTCGAGATGGTCGGCTTCGACGAGCTGCAAGCGGAGCTGGACGAACTCGAATTCGACCAGTTCGACAGCGACGACGAGATCGGGATGGACGAACTCCTCGGCGGCGACGTCGATCCCGACGATCCAACGTTCCTGGAGGGTGACGCAGGCTGGGAACCGGAATCCACTCCGACCGGCGAGGAGCGACCGACCGACCGCGTCACCGGAAGCGACACCTTCGATTCGATCGAAGAACCCGCAGCCGAGGCCGTCGCGGACGCAGAACCCGCAGCCGAGGCCGTCGCGGACGAGGGTGCCCAGGCGACGGGTGACGACGGTTTCGACGACCGTTTCGACGACGAAGCGGAAGAGGGGGCCGGTGATGATGACGAAGCGGAGGTCGGCGCCGACGAACGTGACGACGCTGTCGTAGACGACGAGGTCGACGAGTCGACCCAGGACGCCGGTGTCGATGTGGAAGCGGGGGACGCTCGGGAGCCGGAGTCGACCTCGACGACTCCCGGTTGGGTTTCCAACGCACAGTCGGGAACTGACGATCCGGCGACGACGGCCGAGGCCGACGGCGTCGACGCGGCCGATGCGGAGGCCGATTCGCCGACTGACTCCGAGGAGTCCTCGGCGTTCGCCGACGCCCTGTTTGGTGGCCCTTCGACCGATCCATCGGAGCCGACCGAGGACTCGACGACGGAGTCGGACGAAGACGAGGGCGACGTCGCCGACGGGCCCGTCGTGGCGTCCGCTGATGGACAGGTGGATGTCGATTCGGACGCAGAGCCCTTCGAAGCTGATCGCGACGATGTGGGTGTCGGATCCGCCGCCGACGACGAACCGGTGGCGGGGGCGGCGGGAGCGACTGATTCCGTCGAATCGGTCGACGCCGTCGAGGCGACATCGGACGAGCCGGCGATCGCGCCGACAGAAGCCGACGAGATCGAGCGCAAACCCGCTCTCGCTGAGGACGATGACCAGTCCAAAGACGACGTCGACGAACCCGGATCGGCTGACGAAGGGCTTCCTGACGACGCCGCGGAAGCGCCGGCGACGGACGTGGACGAAGGAGAGCCGGCAACCGACGACGTCGAGGGAGAGCCGGCAACCGACGACGTCGAGGGAGAGCCGGAGACGGACGAGGTCGAGGAAAGGCCCGGACCGGACGAGGTCGAGGAAGGGCCCGCGACCGACGATGTCGACGGAGAGCCGGCGACGGACGTGGACGAAGGAGAGCGGACCGTGGGTGACGATGATGCGATCACGGCCGATAGCCCCGAGTCGTCCACGGATGCAGCATCCGACGAGGACGGCATCGAAGCCACGTTCGACGAGGACGCGGTCGACATGCCCGTCGACGACCTCGCGGGAGACGCCGAATTCGACGGCCTGTTCGACGGCGAATCGGAAATCGGATCCACCGACGCGGCGGACGGTCAGTCGGGCGATGAACCCGCCGACGAAAGTGGCGCCGACGAGTCGGCGGACGCCGCCTCGACTGATGCCGGGTCGTCCGATTCCGACGCCGGGCCGGACGTCGACTGGGATCGTGTCGTCGATGAGGACGAGGACGCCGACGGGAAAGATGACGAACCCGGGCGCGTCGACCCCGATTCGGCCGCCGTCGAACCGGACGCAGCTGACGTGGAAGCGACCGCCGAACGGACGGACGACCCGGCCGAGGCCGAGGAGGATGAGGGGGACGCCGAGGACGGGGTCGCGGTGGATTCCGAGGCGGAACCTGACGCCGAGGACGTTACCGTCGAGGCTGACTCGGCGACGGACGTCGGTGATACCACTGCCGAGGCCAGTGTCGAAACGGACGAAGACACGGAAGCTGATGACGTTCCCGCCGAGGCCGATGCCGGCGCGGTCGAGGCGGAACCCCGACGGGGGCCGGGCGAACCCGTCGAAGATACCGCGGACGAGACAGCGCCGGAGGTCGATGACGAAGTCGGCGAGGACTCGATCGACGACTTCGGGACCGCCGACGATGCGTTCGATCCGGTCGGGGACCTCGACGACGTCGAATTCGGGCCCGACGATTCGATCGACGCGCTCGACGACGATCTCGACTACGCGGTCGCGGGGTTGTCCGAAGACGAAGACCTCGATGCGACCGCGTCGTCCGAAGACGACGACGCGTTCGCGTCGGTCGACGCCGAGCTCGACGTCCTTTCTGACATCGAGGAGCCCGTAGACGACGCGTTCGGAGCGACTGGTGCGGACGATTCGTTCGGCGACGCCGCTACGATCGACGATTCGTTCGACGACGTGGATGCGGACGACGTCTCGGGGTCGTTCGGTCCGGCCGAGGACGATTTCGATCCGGGCGAAACGACGTCGTTCGGCGACGAGGCGGACGACGGAGGGGAGTCGGACATCGCCCGCCTCCTCGACGAGCTCTCGGAGATGGCGATTCCGGACATCGACATTCCAGAGCAGATCGACCAGGAGGCGGCCGAGGAGATGGGCGACCACGCCCAATCCGTTCGCGTGGACAACGAGCAGATCGACACGCTCTTGCAGCTGGTCGAGGGGCTCGTCACGTCCCGCGTGCGGTTGCGGACGGCCGTGGACGCTCGCGAGGACTTCGAAACGCTCGAACGCGAACTCGACGACCTCGAGGACATCACGGCCGAACTCCAGGAGACGGTGATGGACGTCCGGCTCGTCCCGTTGCAGACGGTGACGAACCGGCTGCCCCGCGTCGTCCGAGACCTGGCTCGGGAACAGGGCAAGCGGATCACGTTCGATCAGGAGAACGAACACGTCGAACTGGACCGCAGTATCCTCGACCGGATCGGCGATCCGTTGATCCACCTGGTTCGCAACGCCGTCGACCACGGGATCGAAGATCCAGAGACCAGGGAGGATGCGGGCAAACCGCCCGAAGGGTCGATTACGCTCAGCGCCGAGCGCTCGCGAGACCGCGTCACGATCGAGATCAGCGACGACGGGAGCGGTCTCGAGGCCGAGCGCATTCGCGACGAGGCGGTGGCCGCGGACGTCCTCACCGAGTCGGAGGCCGACGCCCTTTCGAACGACGAGGTCTACGATCTCGTCTTCCACCCGGGGCTGTCGACGGCCGACGAGGTGACCGACGTCAGCGGCCGGGGCGTGGGCATGGACGTCGTCAGACGAACCGTCGACGAACTCAACGGTCACGTGGTCGTCGAGAGCGAACCCGGCGAGGGGACGACGGTGCGGATGACCCTGCCCGTGAGCGTCGCGATCGACGACGTCCTCTTCGTCGAGAGCGGCGGCGAGCAGTTCGGCGTCCCGGTGAAGGTCATCGACGATATCGCCGACGCCGCACTCGTCGGCCGGAGCGACGATGGACTCGTCTACGACGCCGGCGACGAGGCACTGCCGGTGATCGAACTGGGAGAGGCGATGGGCGCGGCCGGGACCGGGGCCAACGGCGACGGGATGGTCGTCCGAATCCGCGGCGACGTCCGAGAGGTGGCGCTGCACTGTGACGACGTGCAGGGCCGCCAGGAGGTCGTCGTCAAGCCCTTCGAGGGCTTCATCCGCGACGTCCCCGGACTGAGCGGAGCGACCGTCCGCGGTCGCGGGGAGGTCGTCACCATCCTGGACGTAACAACCTTATAACCATGGACGAGCAAATCGGAACTAACCGACGGAGGATTCGAACGATATGACGCTAAAAGTTGACATTCGGAAGTTGAGCTTCATTAACGAGATGGCGAAGGTCGGCACCAACGGTGTCGCCGACAACTTGAGCAAGCTGACCGGCGAAGACGCCCGAATGGAGGTCACGAAGACGAACTTCATCGACGTCCAGGACATCAAGTCCCAGCTCGACGCGGGCAAACGGGTGGGCGTTCGCGTCCGCCTCCTGGACGAGCCACACGGTCACATTCTGATCCTCTTTCCCGAGGCGAGCGCGAAGAAGATCACGGCGCTCATGCTGCGCGACGTGGTCGATGACATGGACAACGTCTCCGGCAAGATGGCCAGAAGCGCCGTCGAGGAGATGGGCAACATGATGGCCAGCGGCTTCATCGACGGCTGGGCGGACGTCCTCGGTCGCGCGATCGACACGGCGGCGCCGCAGCTGGTGTACGCGCCCGCCGGCGATATCGTCGTTCGAACCGCTGGTCTCGGCGGGGACGACCTGGCGCTGTTCTTCGATTCGAACCTCACGGTACCGAGCTACCAGATCGAAGCGGAGATCTACGCCTTCCCCGACCTGGAGGAGTTCGTCGCGATGGTCAACGGGCTCGAAACTCACACCGCATGAGACTCGACGTCAACGCCCTCGGGACGTTCTACCGCATGGCCCGAGAGGGTGCCGGGATCGCGGCCGGTCGGTTGACTCAGATGACGGGAGTCGAGACGCAAGTCGGGGTCACGAAGCTCAACTTCATGCGGGGCACCGAGATCCGCACGGACTTCGAGGACGGGGCCGAGAAGGTCGGCATCCGCGTCGAGCTCTCGGGCGGCATCGACGGCCACTCGATCGTGGTTTTCGACCGCGAGAGCGCCCTCTCGGTCGTCCAGACGCTTCTCTCGGAGTCGGAAACCGACGAGTTCGACGAGCTCAGCCGATCGGCCGCCACCGAGGTCGGCCAGATCATGAACAACGGCTTCATCGACGGCTGGGCGGACGTCCTCGAGACCGTGATCGACGTGACGACGCCGGAGTTCGTCGAGGGGAAGTCGGCCGAGACCTTCTTCGGCGACATCGACGAAGCGCCGAGCGCCGACGATCTCGCCCTCGTCTTCCAGAGCCACATCGACGCGGTCGGCACCGAGACCGGGTTCCGTCACTACCTCTTCCCCGAGCACGACTCGATGGCCGACCTCCTCGAGCGGCTGCGAACCAGCGACGGGATCGAGTACGACAAACTCGACGGATTCGACCGGATGGCCGAACAGGGCGCCGACGAGGTCGCCAACACGGCGACGACCTTGACCGGGATCGAAACCAGCGTGGAGATCCGCCGGCTGAACTTCGTCTCCCTGGAGACCATTCCGGAGGAGGTGGCCAACGAGACGCTCGTCGGCGTCGCGTTCGAGTTCGACGGAACGCCGAGCGGCTACCTCCTGTTTCTATTCGACGAGGACTCGGCCAGAGAGATCATCGAGGCGATGGTCCCGACCGGGAGCGACGACGACACCGACGAGTTCGATCAGATGGGCAAAAGCGCCATCATGGAGCTGGGAAACATCATGGCCAGCGGCTTTCTCGACGGCTGGGCGAACGTCCTCGATACGACGATCGATCACTCGACCCCCGAGTTCATCCACGACATCGGCGCCGCCGCGGTCGATCCCGTCATCATCCAACTCGGCGAGAACCAGGACTACGCGTTCGTCTTCGACACGATGGTGGTCGCGGACGGGCGGGAGTTCGATTGTGAGGTCTACGCGATTCCCGACGAGGACGACCTGGAGCGGGCCCTGAACGATCTCGACGTCGATCGCATCGAAGACACCCCGACGACCGCCGAATTCGGAGAGATCGAAGGCTCATGAAGACCTACGGCACCGAACCCGGCGCACCGGAACCGGTCCAGGTCGGCATCTCCGAGCTGGTCGTCAGCGAGGGCGAGGACACCCTGAAGTCCTACGGTCTCGGATCCTGTCTGGCGATCGCCCTCTACGAGTCCGATTCCGGTATCGGCGGGCTGGCTCACACGATGCTTCCCGACGGCGACGCCGTCGAGAACAGCGACGCGAAACCCGGCAAGTACGCCGATACGGCCATCAGGGCGTTGCTCCGGCGCATGGTCGAGCGCGGCGCCACGTACACGGAAGTCGAGGCCAAGATCGCCGGCGGCAGCGACATGTTCGAGTTCGAGAGCTTCGGCGACGGGGTCGGACAGCGAAACACGGACGCGGCGCGCGAGGAACTCGACAAACTGGGCGTGCCGCTGGTCGCCGAGGACGTCGGCGGCACCTACGGCCGGACCGTCGAGTTCACGCCAGGAACCGGAGTCCTCGTCGTGAAGACCGGCAACGGGGAAACCGGAGTGAAGGAACTGTGATGGAGGAGGCGTTCGCCGACGTCCTCACCTTCGTCGAGGACGAACTCGGGTTTGCGACGAGTCACTACAACGAAAGTTACCTGAACCGGCGGATCTCCTCGCGCATGCGTCGGACCGGCCGTGACGATTACGCGGCGTACTTCGATCTCCTGCGGGCGAACGGGGACGAACAGGCCGCCCTGCTCGATTCGCTTTCGATCAACGTCACCGGGTTCTTTCGAAATCCCGACGTCTGGTCGGGAATTCGAGACGTCCTTCGCTCGCTATCCGAATCGAACGACTCTGTCCACGCCTGGTCGGCCGCCTGCGCGGACGGCCGCGAACCCTACTCCCTGGGGATGCTCGCGCTCGCGGATCCGGAGATCGACGGCTCCAGCGTCTACGTTCAGGGAACCGACATCAGCGAAGCCGCCCTCGAGACGGCTCGGAACGGCGTCTACGAGCGTTCGCGCACGTCGGACATCGGCGATCAGCTGTCCTTTCTGGACGAGTACGAGCAGTACGTCGAACGCCGCGACGGCGCCTATCACGTCGCCGACGCCGTCAAGGAGCGGGTGTCCTTCGAACGCCACGACCTGATCAACGACGAGCCGAAGTCCGGCTTCGACCTCGTCATCTGTCGAAATCTGTTTATATACATCGACAACGAGTACAAAGAGTCGATGCTCGAGACGATCGCGGATTCGCTGCGCCCCGGGGGCTACCTGGTGATCGGGAAGGCCGAAACGATCCCGCCCCAGATGAAGTCCGATTTTGCCGTCCACGACGGCCGACTTCGAATTTACCAACTCGAATCCGTCGAGGCGACACACTGACGCGTGGCGTCTCGGGACCGACGAGTCGACGGCCACCCACACCGCCCCGAGCCCGTCGGCTACCGTTCGATACATGAGCGCCCGGCGAGTACGCGGGCACAGATGGACGAACGCGTCGGCCGGTACGTGCGGCGGGCCGAGTCCGTGCTGGCGTCGGAGCCGCCGACCGCCGCGGCGACGACCCGCGAGTGGCTCGTCGACCCGCTGCTCGCCGCCCTCGGCTGGGACGACGACGCTCGCGAACACGACGTCGCCGTCCGCGGCGTCGAGCTCGCCGCGCTCCTCCGAGCGGGCGAGGACGGAACGACGCCCGCGGTCTACGTCGCGGTCGAACCCGCAGACCGCACCCTCCGGGGCGGCGCTGAGCGACAACTCCTCGAGCTGATGGCCGCGACGGGCGTGGATCGGGCGATATACACCACCGGACGGGAGTTCGTCTTTCTGGCGGGCGATCGGGGCGCCGACCGACTCGCCGTCGACCTCGAGTCGCTCCCGGACCACGTCGGATCGCTCTCTCACTTCACGAGGGAGCGACTCGATCGACGTCTCGCCCGCTCGACGGCGCGCGAGGTCTCCGCCAGACGGCTGGCCGTACGGCGTGACGACGTGGCGGCGAGGGTCGCCGACCTCGTCGCGGAGACGGCTGGTGACATCGGAACGCGGACCCTCCTCGACGATGCGGGACGCTTCGTCGACGACGTCGTCCGATCGCTGGGTGCGGACTCGCCCGTCAACCGGGAGCACGCGACGGCATCTCCGGATCACGACGGCCGCTGCGAGGACGGCCCTGGCGTGCCATCTGACGGAGGCCGGACTGACTCGGTAGCGGGTGGTGCCAGTACTGATGCGCCGTCCCCTGGGCCCCCATCGGGGCGGGCGATGGACACCGGAGCGTCCGATTCCGCGAGCGCGCGGGGGGATGCGTCGACAAGCGAGCAGGCGGCGGCGGATGCATCCGCCGATCAGGGACCGCCCGACGAGAACCCACCCGCCGATCGCGTCCCGCCCGCCGACGACGTCGAGGGCGAATTCGTCGTCCGGTTCTTCACCGACCGCGGCTCGATCGGAGCCGTCGGCCACTCGACGTCCGCCGGCGCGCTGGCCGAAGCGACCGAGTACTGCTTCGAGCGCGGACTCCGAGGCGTGCGGATCCCCTGGGGCCCGGACGACGGTGACGTCGTGCTCGGCGACGACCCAGTCGACGAAGACGGATCGCGGTGGGCGGCCTACGAGCGACTCGAGAACGGGTTGTACGTGAACACGTCGGGGAGCGTGGCGGATCGGGCGGAACGGGTGCAGGAACTGGTTTCGCGGGCCGGCTTGCGAGCGATGCTGTCCGGAGATTGGGACGGAAGCGCCAGGTAGCGTGAGGTTCGTCAGTGGTCAGTCGTAACTGATGTTGATAGTCGTTATTCTGACGACAACGTGACCCTCGTCCTCTTCACCGCAACTATAATCTCCGTTCTCTCCCCAGTCGTCGAGGAACCTATCCCAGCCGTCGTCGAACGTTGAGTCTTCTATTGTAATATCGACCTCGTCACCCGTATACACCTCCGCCTTGCCCTGTTTTGATGCGGTGATTTCGCGGCCGCCGGAGGCCATGACACGGACATCGTCACCTTCCACCACCGCGAGCGAGACGATCGCTCGATTATCGTCTTTACACTTGATCGGCGGGTCCCGGACGGCGAATCCGCCCTCCTCGGTTTCACGGAAGACACCGCCTCCGTGATAGGCGAATTTGGCGCCGTCATGCTCGTACGTGAATGCGCCGAGCGATAGTTCGTTATCGTATATTTCAACGCCACCTTCCCTTACGGTCAACGTCATGTTCGTCTCGTTAGTATCCGTCTGGATCGTACCGCCCCGCAAATTCAACTCGCTCGACCGGGTGTTGATGCCGTCATTCCGTTGGATGTCGTTGAAGTTCTCGGCCATCGCATCGAGCGCACGCTCCGCGTTCTTGGTCTGTTCGCCCTCCTGGAAATCCTCCATCGCGCTAAAGCCACTCACGTAGAGGATGCCGACGGAGCCGATGATGAGGCCGAAGACGATGACGAACCCGACCACTTCGCTCACGCCACGTTCGTCGAACATCACGATCCCTCCTCGATCGT
>SKPV01000059.1 GCA_007119345.1 Halovivax sp. | reverse complement strand
CGCGCCGATGGCGACGAGGTCGTGCAAGAGCACGAACCAGGCCCAGACGAGCAGCGCGACGCCGAGCGCGTGGGCCTTGTCGGCGGTCACCGTCGACACGAGAACGGCGAGCGAGAGGAAGGCGAGTCCCACCGCAATTGCGCCGAAGAGGAAGACGACGTAGGCGTCCCAGTCGTCGAGACCGTACTCGAGGACCAGCGGGACCCCGACGAGGCCGAAGCCGACGGCCGTCGCGCCGGTTAGCACCATCCCCCTCCCGACGAACGCACCGACGACGACGTGCGCGCGGGCGATCGGCAGCGAGAACAGCAGGTCGAGCCAGCCGTACTCCTCCGGTCCGACGACGGCGTCGTAGCCGAGCGCGAGGGCCGCCAGCGGGAGGAGGTACACCGCCAGGGACGCGAGACTGGCCACGACGCGCTCGAACCCCTCCGGACCGACCGCCGAGCCGCTGAAGGTCACGAGCATGCCGCCCAGCAGGGCGAACAGCGCCGTCAGCGCGACCCCCCAGCGGCTCCTGACGGCGAGGCGGTACTCGTTGAGCGCGACCGCGGCGAGCCGTTCGGTGGCGTCCAGCGTCGTCGACTCGCGCCCGAGGTGTGGGGTCGCGGAGCGCTGCTCGTACCCGGCTTCCGGCCCCGGTTCGAGTTCGCCGTCGGTCACCGCCGGGCCCCCTCGCTCCCGACGCGCGTACACGGTCGATCCGTCGACCGACCGGCCGGCGATCCGATCGTCGGCCCGCCGTCCGGATCGGCCGCGCGGGCGATCGCCTCGCTGAACACCGACTCCAGGCCGGGTCGCCGAACCTCGATCGAGTCGATCGAAGCGACGGCGTCGACGGCGTCGAGCAGGTCGATCACGTCGTCGTCCCGCGTCGTCACCGTCACGACGCGCCCGTCCAGTTCGAGGTCGCCGAACCCGCTCGCGACCGGCGCGACGGCCTCGGTCTCCTCGGCGTGGAACCTGACGATCGCCCCGTCGGACGTTCGCCGGGTCAGCTCCGCGACCGGGCCGACCGCACGGAGCCCGCCGTCGTGGAGGATCGCCACGCCGTCACAGAGCGTCTCGACCTCCGAGAGGACGTGCGAGGAGAAGATCACCGTCGCGTCGCTGTCGGTCCGAATCCGCTCGATCACCCGGTGAAACTCGGCGACTCCCTCGGGGTCGAGGCCGGCGGTCGGCTCGTCCAGGACGAGCACGGGCGGGTTCGCGAACGTCGCGACAGCGAGCCCGAGCCGCCGGCCCATCCCGCCGGAGTAGCCGTCGACCGTCCGGTCGGCGGCGCCCGTCAGCCCGACCGTCTCGAGCACCTCGGCGATCCGCGCGGATCGATCCGACGCGGATACTCCCCGCGCCCTGGCGGTGAAGGCCAGCACCTCCCGCCCGGTCAGCCGCGGCGGGAACCCGATGATCTGGGGGAGAAATCCCACCAGTTCCCGGACCCGCCGACCCGCTCCGGCGACGTCCGTGTCGCCGACGCGGATGCGACCCGACGAGGGCCGGTCGTGGCCGACGAGCAGCTTGAACAGCGTCGTCTTTCCCGCCCCGTTCGTCCCGACCAGCCCGAACGTCTCGCCGGTCTCGACCGCGAACGAGACGTCGTCGAGGGCCGTAACGTCGCCGTACCGCTTCGTCACGCCGTCGATCTCAATCCGCATCGTACCTCCGCCAGTCGTGGTCGGACTCGACGAGCGGCCGATCGTCGACGACGCCCGGCGACTCGACGACCGGGAACGAGCTCTCGGCGAGCCGGATCGCGTCGAACGCCGGGCTCTCGGCGAAGACGAGTACTTCGGGGTGCTCGTAGATCAGCGTCTCCACGATCCCCTCGGGCTGGTGGCGGACCTCACTCCGGCCGTCGCCGGTGAGATCTGCCGCGCTCGCGTCGGACCAGTAGTTGCCGTCCCAGTGCTGCTGGGCGCGGATGGGCGTGAGGACCTGCCGGTCGTTCTGGACGAAGCTGTTCCCGGCGACGGACGCGAGGGTGCTCCCCGTCGTCACGGAGATACCCAGCTCGTTCCGGAGAATCAGGTTGTCCTCGAGGTCGATCCGCTGGGAGTTATCCACGTGGAAGCCGTTTACGTTCCCGACCACCTCGTTCCCGGCGATCCGCGCGTCGTCGATCTGCAGGATCAGGATGCCCTGGCCGCTCGGACCGCGGTTGTCGACCGCGACGTTGTCGAGGATCTCGAGGTCGCTGCTCACCATGAGCGCGTAGCCGACGTCGTTGCCGACCGCGACGTTGTTCACGAGCGCGCAGTCGTCGGAGTACATGTAGTGGACGCCGAACCGCGTGTCCCACATCCGGTTGTCTCGGGCGAGGACGTCGGTGGCGAACGAGAAGTAGATCCCGTCGCGAACCGCGGTGATGGCGTTGTCCTCGACGACCGTCCCGTCCGTTCGGTAGAGGTGGATCCCGTTGCCGCGCTGGGCCGGCGGAAAGACGTCCGGGTGGCCGACGACGGTGTTCCCCCGGAGGACCGCGTCGTCGACGTCGTCGACCCAGACGCCGAACGTGATCTCGGTGATCCGGGAGTCGACGACCGTCGCGTTCGCGCCGGCGATCCAGACGCCCGCGTCCTCGGCCGTCGTGTCGAACCCCGAGTTGCGGACCCACACCCCGTCGACGGTCACCTCGTCCGCCTCGATCCGGAGCACCGTCCCCTCGCCGCCGCCGTCGATCACGGCCATCCCGTCGCCGCTCGCGAGGGTGATCCCGGGCGTGTCCACCGTGACGCGCTCGTCGAACCGCCCCTCGAGCGCGACGGTGTCGCCGGGGTCGGCGACGTCCACGGCGCGCTGGACCGACTCGAAGCGGTCGCCGTTCACGGTCGCGACCCCCGGTTCGTCCGTCGGTTCGAACGAGTGGACGTCCGGGAGTTCGACGTCCAACTGTGCGCCGGGGTCGTCGCGCTCGTCGGACTCGACGAACGCGAGGCCGAGCACGGAGCCGACGAGCACGATCGTCGCGAGAGCGACGAAGCCGACCTCCATCCGCTTCATACGGCCCCTCCGGCGACCCGCTCCCGGAGGCGTTCGACGCGGCTCTCGGCGATCGCCGGCACGTCGAGGATCGTCGCGTCGCCGTTCCGACACCGGTAGGCGACCGCGAGGAAGACGACACCCGCCGCGATGACGTAGCCGCCCGCGGCGATCCACGAGAAGCCGCTGATGTTCGCGACCTCGTACGGACCGAGCAGCGGCGGCGTGAACCCGTCGACGCCGGCCATCGGGGCGTCGGGGTCGAGGTTGTGTCCCGCCTGGTAGAGGCGCAGCTGCGCCCAGAGGATCATCGTCCCGAGGACGACGAGCGTCCCGACGAAAGCGATCTTCAGCCGCCGTGCTATCGTGCTGGCCGCCGAGAGCGCCGCGACGCCCGCGAGCACCGCCAGCACCACGAGCACCGCGGGGAACGCGACCCACTCCGGCGTTGCGAGCGCCGCGTCGGCGACCTCGTAGTTGGGCTCGACGAACACCGGGTCCGGATAGTGAAAGCCGATGTAGTAGTTGAGCGCGGCGACTTCCTCGTACTCGCCGCCGAGTCTCGGGTACGCGTACGCCGTGACCGGGAGGTCCCGACCCGGGTACTGTGGTGCGCGGAGCACGATCCGCCAGATCGGCAGTGCGAGCGCTGCGAGCATGCAGGCCGCGGTGAGGAGCGCGAGCGCCCGTCGCAGCTCGAGGAGTCGCCGGAGCCGGCCCATCCCGGATCAGTCCTCCGGCTCGACGAGCAGCCGCGAGCGCATCTCCAAGTGCAGCGCGCTGCAGAAGAACGAGCAGTAGATCCAGTAGACGCCCGGCCTGTCGGCCGTGAACGTCACCTGCCGCGTCTCCTGGGGCGCGATCGCCACGTTGACGTCGTACTCGGGGATGGCGTACGAGTGGAGGATGTCCTCGGACGACTCGATGTTCGTCACGGTCAGCGTCACCTCGTCGCCCTCCTCGACGGCGATCGTGTCGAACCCGAAGTGGTTGCGCTGGGCGTACATCTCCACGTGCACGCGTCCGTCCTCGCGGTCGACGGTGGAGTCCTCGATGCCGACGTACTCGAGGTCCAGGTCGTCCGGATCCCAGATCGGCTCGGGGGAGATCTTGTCGGCCGCCGCGATCGTGCAGTCGTGCGGTTCGGGGTGGGTCGGCGTGTCCTTGACCAGTTGCATCCCCTCGTCGTCGTCGCCGATGTAGATCAGCTGGTCGCACTCCGGGTAGTACGGCCCGACCGGGAGGAACCGATCCAGCGAGAACTTGTTCATCGAGAGTAGCCAGTCGCCCGCGGGCTCGGCCGTGTAGGACTCGGCGGCCTGGACGTGGCCCGGACTGTAGTGGACGTCGATCTTCTCGATCACGGGATCCTCGGAGTCGAGGTCGGCGTCGACGGCGGCCTCGATGTCCCACTTGACGACCTGGGAGTCGACGAACAGCGAGGTGTAGGCGTGGCCGCGGCCGTCGTAGGCGGTGTGCAGCGGTCCGTTTCCGAGGTTGGGCCGTCCGACGACGGCGTCCTCCGGGTCGTCGACCTCGTCGAGCGCCTCGACGTCGATCACCGAGCACGAGGGGTCGAGCTTGCCGGACGCGATCGCGTACCTGCCGTCCGGCGTGACGCTCACGCCGTGGGGGTTCTTCGGGACGGGAACGTACCTGACGACGGGATCGTCGCCCTGGTTGAGCGGACTCTCCGCGCGGCCGTCGACGACCCGAACGTCCGAGACCTCGTCGTACTCGCCGTCGTCGATCGCCGCTTCGATCGCCGCGACGTCGAACGCCGAGACCCAGTCGCGGTCGTCGCGCACCATCTCCTGTTCGG
>SKPV01000117.1 GCA_007119345.1 Halovivax sp. | reverse complement strand
GCCGGCCGGTCCGGTCGGCGTCGCCGTCGTGATCGGCCCCGTCGTCGACGCGCTCCCCGCCGGGCCGATCCAGGGCGACCCTGGCGCGACCGCTCGTCTCGTCGAAGACGTGGTGGGTGTGCGGGTAGGCGAACTCGACGTTCGCGTCGTCGAACGCCGACCAGACGGCGCGGTGGACGGCCGAGCGAACCCGTCGGGGGAGGTACGGCTCCTCGGTCCAGAGGCGGACCACGAGGCGGACGCCGTGGTCGCCGAACTCGTCGACGAACGCCCGCGGCTCGGCGGGGAACCGCGACCGGCCGACGCGGATCGACGGTCCGCCAGCGAGCACGCCGTCGACGCCCCTGGCGGCGTCAGCCAGCAGCTCGCAGGCCCGGTCGAGGTCGGACTCGTAGGTGATCCGGACCGCGATCGAGAGGCGGCTGCGCTCGTCCTCCGCCGAGAGGTTGCGGATGTCCCGCTCTCGCATCGTCTCGTTCGGGATCACGAGAAACGAGTTCCCGAGGGTGGAGAGGCGCGTGTAGCCGAGCGTGATGTCGTCGACGTAGCCCCGCTCCTCGCGCTCGACGAGCTCGACCATGTCGCCGACCTCGTACGGCCGGTTGAAGAGGACGAACAATCCGCTGACGTAGCTGCGCGCGACCGGCGCGAGCACCGCCCCCAGCACCAGCGAGAGGACGGTGAACGACAGCAGGACGTTCTGGGGTCGGAAGCCGAGCAGCCCGGCGAACGGGAGGAAGGCGTAGGCGACGACGACCGCGCGGCCGACCAGCAGGACCGCGTTCGCGGTCGTCGGGCGCAGGACGCGCCGCTCCAATCGGGGGCGGAGTCGCTCCGCGAGCAGCTTCGAGCCGACCCACGCCGCGACCACCGCGAGCGCCGCCAGCAGCCAGGACGCCCCGAGCGTGCCGACGGCGTCGACGACGAACGACGGCGATACCGATGAGGACGACGCGACCGACGGCGACGTCGATCGGAACGACGCGACCGACGGCGTCTCCGGTCCGAAAAGAGCGAGCGGCGGCTGTACGGTCATCGAACGGTGAACGCCCGTCCGGCTGAAAAGGGCGTCCGCGGCAGTGGCAGGCAGCGGATCGGTAATCGCGCGCGGTCACGGCGTCCGTCCGCTCAGGCGTCCCGCAGCCCCGCCAGGTCGAACTCGAACGCCGCGACGGGTACTTCGAGGTCGTGCTCGACGAGCACCGACGGGTCGAGTTCGCCGATCACGCCGACGTCCGCGCCGTCGAGGAGGACGCTCGCCGTTCGGCCGTCGAGGAACGTCGGGTGCTCGGTCGCCGGCGTCTCCAGGTCGACGTCGAAGGCGCGGGCGAGCGCCTGGAGGCGCGCCTTGGCGTCCTCGTAGGCGGCGTCGTGGCGGGCCAGCACGGCGGCGACGTGGCGGGATTCGCCCACACCCGTGTTCTCGGCCGGGTCGCGCTCGGCGACGAAGCCGACCTCGGCGAGGTCCTGGGGGTACGCGCGGTGGGTGTTGCGCTCGAGCAGCATCAACAGCGAGGGCAGCGCCCACGTCCGCACGATCGCGAAGTCCTCGCTGTAGGGGTTCTTGATCGTCGCGGGCTCGCCCCCGCCGAGGACGTCGGTTCCCGGCTCGACGTTCGCGCGGCCGTAGTTCTCGGCCTCGCCGACGAGGTGGAAGTTCAGCATGTCCTCGAAGCCGAGCCCGACGAGCGTCTCGCGGGTGGCCTCCTCGAGCCGGCTGCGCTCGTGGCGGCCGCCGACGGTCCCCACGTCGGGATACTTCGGATCGAGTTCGCCGAAGCCGAACGCGCGGCCGAGGTCGTCGACGACGTCCAGCGGGTGGAGGACGTCGACGCGGTAGGGCGGGATCGTCACCGCGTAGACGAGGTCGCCGCGCCCGGCTTCGGTCGCGCCGGCTTCGGTCGCCGCACCGCCGCCGCCCTCGCGCTCGGCCTTCTCGGCGTCGAGCCCGGCGCGCTCGGCGAGGTCGAGCACCTCGTCGGGGTCGAGGTCGACCCCCAGGATCGCCTCGATCCGGTCGTGGGAGACGGTCTTCTCCTTCGTCGAGAGGTCCGGACGGACCAGCTCGCGACCGACGTCCTCGTAGGGTGGCTCGTCGGGGTACTCGACGGTGACGTCCTCGATCGTCGCGCCGCGGGCGTCGAGGGCGTAGCAGATGATCGCACACATCTTGTCGATCGTCCACTGGTCGGTGCCGGTCAGCTCGACGAACAGCTCCCGGGAGTCCGTCGAGACCTCGGTCCGCCGGCCGTTGATCACCGGCGGGAACGAGAACAGCCCGAGGTCGTCGTAGATCGCGGGCATCGCCTCGTAGTCGGCGACGATCGGGGCGTACTCGCGGCCCGTCTGGTGGGCCTCGAGGACCTCGCCGGGCGTCAGCTCGCGATCGGAATCCAGCGGGACGAACCGGTCTTCGTCCGGCGCGACGCCGGTGTAGCGGATCGCGGGGTTGCCCTCCGTCGCTTGGGATCCCTTCAGCATCGTCAGATCGTGGATCCCGATCGCGCCCTTGACCCGTTTGCGCCCCATCGTCGCGTGGAGCTTCTCCTGGAGCTGGATGAGCGAGTCGAGCGAGTCCTCGTCCAGGTCCACGCCGCGGATCACGGCGCCGGTGACGTAGGGGCGCTCGGCGGGAACGTCCGCGTCGACCTCGATCGTCCAGTCGGGGGCGTTCGTCTTCGGGACGTAGACGCCGCGGTCGTCGCCGTAGTGATACCGCAGCGAGCGCGCGATCCCCTCGACGGAGAGGCGATCGAGCCGGTCGGGCGCGAACTCGAGCTCGAAGGCGCCGTCCTCGGTCTCGCCCTCGTACTCCAGGCCGAGGCCGAACAGGTCGTCGATCAGCTCGTCGTCGCCCTTCTCCGCGCCGGAGAGGGTGCGCAGCTCGTCGGGATCGATCTCGACGGTGGGCATCAGTAGATCACCTCCGCGTTCCGCAGGAACTCGAGGTCGGCGAGCGTGCCGTGGAGGTCGCGGATGTCCTCCGCGCCCGTCACGAGCATCGCCAGGCGCTCCAGGGCGAGCCCCCAGGCCATCACGTCGCAGTCGACGCCGAGGGGCTCGAGCATCTCCTCGCGGAAGATGCCGGAGTTGCCGATCTCGATCAGCTCGCCCGTCGTCGGGTGGGTGCCGAACAGCTCGAAGCTCGGCTCGGTGTAGGGGTTGTAGTGCGGTTTGAACCGGATGTCCTCGATCCCGAAGTGGGCGTAGAACTCCTCGAAGGTGCCCATGAGATCGCGCACGGAGAGCTCCTCGGCCATCACCCAGCCCTCGATCTGGAAGAACTCCAGCAGGTGGGTGGCGTCCAGCGTGTCGTTACGGTAGGCCTTCTCGACGCTGAAGAAGCGCGCCGGCGGCTCGATCTCGCCGATCTGGTGGCCCGAGAGGTACCGCGTGGACAGCGAGGTGGTGTGCCCGCGCAGCGCGAGCGCCCGCGCGAAGTCCTCGTCCCACGGCGAGTGATACCCCTCGCCGTCCTCGCCGACGCCCTCGCGGTGGGCGCGCTCGACGCGCTCGACGAGGTCGGCGGGAAGCTCGTCGATGTGACTCGGCTCCTCGAGGGCGAACCGGTCCCAGTGCGTTCTGGCGGGGTGATCCTGGGGCATGAACAGGCAGTCGTTGATCCAGAAGTCCGCGTCCGCGTGCGGGCCGTCCATCTCCCGGAAGCCCATCCCCACGAGCACCTCCTTGACGCGCTCGGCCGTCCGGCGAAGGACGTGGACGCGTCCGGGCCGCAGCTCCTCGGCGTCGGCCGCCACGTTGTACTCCGCGAACTCGACGTCGCGCCACTCGCCACTCGTCAGCAGTTCGGGCGTCACCTGCCCGACCGTCTCGGCCGCCTCCACGCCGGCCATCAGCTCCGTCACGCCCAGCTCGGTGAGCGTCGCCGAGCGGACCGTCGTCTCCGACCGCTCGAGGAGGGCGCGGCGCTCGAGTTCGTCGAGCGTCTCCGCGTCCGCGTCGACGGCGTCGGCGGGGACGCCGGCTGGTTCGTCGGCGTCCGCATCGCCCGCGCCGGCCTCGCCATCCTCGTCCGCGGCCGCCGCCTCGGCGAGCGTCTCGAGCGCGTTCGCCTCCGCGTCGGCGTCCGGGTCGGCGTCCGGATCGGCCGCGAGTTCCCCACTGTCGATCGTACCGTAACCTTTCCGCGCGTAGTTCGAGAGGGCGATGTCGACCTGCGGGCCCTCGAGCCCGGACCGGCCGATCACCTGACCCATCTGGACGGGTTCCGCGTCGGCGCCCGCGTCCAGGGCCGCCCGATAGAGTCGGACCTCGGGGAGCCCCGCGTTCGCGTACTCGCGTCCCTCGTCGGTGACGGCGAGCGTCTCCTCGACGCGCTCGTCGACGGCGACCAGCCCCTCCTCCTCGAGCGCGAACAGCGCGCCCGTGACGGTCTCAGGGGGCAGATCGGTCGCCGCCGCGAGGGCGTCGACGGACCGTGCCTCGTCCGCGCTCGCGGCCTCGAGGACCGCGACCTGTGCCTGTGGTAGTTGCATTCGCTTGGTCGTATTCCGGCGTGTCGTTCAGTTAGCGCTTCCGACTCGCGGCGCCGACGGATCGGCCGCGGCGACCGTCGACGCCGGCGGCGAGCGGGTCGACCGCAGCGACTCGCCCGGTCCCGTCGCGGTCGGTTTCGCCCCGAGGAACCCGGTGTGGGCGCCCCGGGGTTCCACCGGCCCGTCACCGGGCGAAAAAGAAGCCGAATCCCGTCACCGATCGCGGCGGCTGGCGAGCGGCGCGGTCCGAGCGCGGCGAGAACCGCGAGATGGCGAGCGGGGAGCGAAGCGACCCGCGAGCGGCGCTCCGACGTCCCCGGGATTCGGGCGTCATGTGCTGACACACCGTCCAGGGGCGTAAAAAGCGTTGCGAAGGGACTCCCCCTGGTCCCGGTCGGACTGGAGAATCGCCCCGGCCGACGCGAAGGTACGCGGGGCAGGATTGAAACGATCGGCCTGCGTGCGCGCCACTATGCGCGAGCGAGGGATCGGCGAAGATCGGGGACCGGTCGTTCGCTGGGCGGCCGCCGTCGGCGCGGGAGTCGTCGTCGCGGTCGCCGCGACGATCGCCGGGATCGCGACGTCGTGGTCCCTGGTCGTCCTCGCGCCGGCGCTCGGCGGCGCCGTCGCCGGATATCTGGTCCGCGGGTGCCCGTGGACGGGTGCCTTCGCGGGAGTCGCCGCGTGCGGAATCGTCGCGCTGAGCGCCATGGCCGCGTTCAGCTACTGGCTCGCCGCACAGCTGCCGGCGACCGGGGGAGCCGGGGTCGCGCTGGCGATCCTGCTGATCGCGATCCTGGTCGGCGGCGCCCTCGCGACCCTCGTCGGGGGACTCGGCGGGGCGGCCGGGGCGGCGCTGCGCCGCGAGTCGACCCGCGGCGAGAGGTGGAACGGCGAGGACGTTCGCGGTGCCGATCCGAGGAACGGCGCCGGAGGAGCCGGCGCCGACGGTTCGAGGCGCGGGAGCGAACGCGAGCCGTAGCAGTCGGCCCGCGACCGGCGGCTGGAGCGCCGGTGCGCGCGGGGATCCGTCGGTACCCCGGAGGTTCTCGCGCGGGCTACCCCAGCACCCGCGAGAACACCTTCGACTCCGCGATCCGCAGGTGCTTGCCGACCGTTCCGGGCTCGACGCCCAGTTCGGCGGCGATATCCTCGTGGGTCGCCTCCCGCGGGTTCTCGTAGTAGCCAAGTCGGACGGCCGTCGCGACGACCTCCCGCTGGCGCTCCGTGAGGTCGGCCAGGAGGCCGTCTCGGTCCGGCCGATACGGGCCGGTCGAGACGAGCTCGACGTCGAGCTCGTCCGGGACCGCCCCGGCCGCGCCAGCCAGGTCCGCCTCCCGGCCCACCAGCGTGACCAGCTGGGCGCCGTCGGCGGCGTACTCGATCGGCGGCACGACGACGACCGGGCTCTCCCGCTGGCGTCGGAGGATCCGCTCGGCGAGCGGCGTCGGCTCAACGCGGCTGTAGGCGACCCCCGACCCGTCGTCGGCGACGGCGAACTCGCGGACCGCGTCGACGTCGGCCAGCAGCTCCCGGTACCGGTCGCGGTCGCCGTCGACCTCCCCCACGAGAACGAGCGTCCCGTCCGCGAGTTCCTCGACGGCGTGAATCGCCCGGCGGCGAAGGTCGGGCTCGGTCGCGAGGCGGTGCTCGACCGGGTGGAAGGCCGGCTCGTCGGTCCGGAGCGCAACCCTGACGTAGCGCATTCGTGGGTCGTGCTATCGCACGCCGGCCGCATATAAACCGGGTTCGGATGCGTCGGCGCAGCGCTATCGCGGCGGCGTCCGTACCGTTCCCCATGAGCGACGCCACGACGCCGCCGAGCCCGGACGGTCTCCCGGTGCTCGGCCAGGGTTACGCGTTCGCGACGGACCCGCTCGGCGCGTTCGAACGGTGGGCCGAGCTCGGCGACGTCGTCGAGCTGCGATTTCCCGGCCAGCGGGCCTACCTCGTCTCGGACCCCGACCTGATCGAGCGAGTCCTGCTCGACCGCTCGCGCTTCGAGCTGAGCGAGATCCAGCGCGAGGCCTTCGCCGGGCTCGAGGATCACGCCGTCACGGCCAACCGCGGCGAACGCTGGCGCCGCCTGCGCACCGCCCTCCAGCCCGCGTTCATCCGCGACGCGGTCGACCGGTACGCCGACGGAATGGCCGCGGCGGTCGCCGACCGCGTCGACGGCTGGGACGATGGCGAGCGGTTCGACCTCCACCGGGAGATGCGCCTGCTGAGCCTCGACGTGCTCACTCGGACGCTCGTGGACGTCGACGTCGAGGGCCGCGAGGACGTGATCTTGGAGGCCGCGGACGCCACGATCGCCAGGGGCGACCAGCGGCGGCCCGGCCAGCTGCTGCCCGACTGGGTTCCGACGCCGACCGAGCGCCGGTTCCGCCGGGCGGTCCGCGAGCTGGACGCGTTCGTCGAGGCGGCGATCGAGGAGCGATCGGCGGGCGACATCGAGTCGACCGAGGGCGACCCCGGCCCCCGCGGGGACGGTGCCGCGGACCGGTCCGCGTCGGACGGCGGCGAGTTCGTCGGGACCGGGTCGCACGACGAGGGAGACGGTGCGGCCGGGTCCCGCGACGAGGGAGACGGCGCGGCTGCACCGTCGGTCGGGAACGACGGACCTCGCGACGTCGCCGCCGCCCTCCTCGCGGCCCGCGAACGCGGCGCCCTCTCGGTCGAAGAGGTCCGGGACAACCTCGTGGCGATGATCCTCGGCGGTCACGACAGCACGGCGGTGACGTTCACGTACGCCTGGTACCTCCTGAGCGACCACCCCGAGGTGCTGGCCGGGCTCGTCGACGAACACGACGCGGTCGTCGGGGAGCCGGCGGTCGACGGCGCCGACGAGGACGGCCGCCCGCTCCCCGGGGCCGACGACGTCGACGACCTCGAGCTGACCGGCAACGTGGTCGCGGAGACGCTCCGGCTCTACCCGCCGGCGACGGCCACGGCGCGTCAGACGACCGAGCGCGTTACCCTGGGGAACTACGAACTCCCCGCGGGCGCGCAGGTGATCTGCCCGCAGTGGGTACTCCACCGCGACGAGCGGTTCTGGGACGATCCGGAGACGTTCGATCCCTCGCGGTGGGAGCGCGACGTCGACCGCCCCGACTTCGCGTACTTCCCGTTCGGGGGCGGGCCCCGCCACTGCATCGGGATGCGCTTCGCCCGCCAGGAGCTGACGCTCGGCCTGGCGACGATGGTCGGCCGCGTCAACCTCGACGTCTCGGCCGAGGAGCCGCTCTCGCTGCAGCCGTCCCTGACGCTCAGGCCGGAGAGCGCGTTGCCGACGACCGTTCGTCGACGGCGATGAGGGGAGCCCCGCGGACCGGCGCGTCACGAACCCGAGGTGATGTCTAACTCATCGACGCCGGACCGGGTGAACGTCCCGAGCCCATCGACGCCGGACCGGGTGATCGGCCGTCGGGAGGATCGGTCGCGTCAGGAATCGGCCCGGCGTAATTCGATCGCGCCGTCGCCGCCGACGCTCACGCGGAACCCCGCGTACGCGAAGTGCACCTCGAGCGACGGCGTGCGTCCGGCCGTCACCAGCCGGTCGAGCGCTTCCGGATCGATCGCCTCGTACAGCGGCGGCAGCTCCTCGAACGACGCGCCGGTTCGATCCGCGACCGTCAGGACGAGCCGAGAGCTCGGCTCGAGCTCGTCCGCGGAGTTTCGGAGCGATCGGTCGGCGTCCGACGGGGTCCCTGCGTGGGTCATGCGTGCGAATCGCCCGCGAGGCGTGCGGGTCGCAGGATACTACGGCGGAGGCGGCCGTAAGTGGCGGTTCTAGCATACTAGCGTCGACGTCGGCTCCGATCGACCACACTACTTGTATCGCGAGCCCGTACCCCCGCACGTGACCGTCGCCCACCCCGGGCCGGACGGCGTCAGCATCCGACGCGCCGAGCGAGCGGACCTGCTGGCCGTCCAGCGCATCGAATCGGCGTCGTTCCCGCAGCCGTGGCCGGCGGAGGCGTTCGAGCAGTTCCTCGGGGAACCCGGCTTCCTGGTCGCGGTCGAAGGGGAAACCGCGGTCGTCGGCTACGCGGTCGCGGACGTCTCGCCGACCCACGGCGGCTTCGTCGGGCACCTGAAGGACATCGCCGTCCACCCCGACCGGCGCGGAGAAGGGATCGCGACGGCCCTGCTGGGGCGGGTTCTGGGGACGCTCCGCGCGCACGGGGCGGACTCGGTCAAGCTGGAGGTCCGCGAGTCCAACGAACCGGCGATCGCGCTCTACCGGGAGTTCGGCTTCGGCCCGCTCCGCCGGATCCCGGGCTACTACGGCGACGAGGAGGACGCCGTCGTGATGGTCCGGGAGATCGAGTGACCGACGCGGACGGTCGAGTCACGCGCTCTCGCGCCTCGACTCGGCGTGATCCTGCTGACGATCCCGGCGTGATCCTGCTGACGATCCTCGTTCCGGGAGGGAGTCCGCGCGCCGAGTCGCCACGGGTGCACGCCGCACTGGGTCTCACCGTGGCCGTCCCGCTGTGGGGCCTGCTCATCCGAACCGTCCGGAACGGCGGGACGTGCAGCGCCCCGCGGCCGCGAGCGGTCCGCCCGCCCACCGGAGGCGTTTTTCCGTCCGCGCCCCTGAAACCGGGTATGGGATACGCCTGCCCGGTCTGTGGCGCCGAACAGGCCGACGGAGTCCACCTCGCGAACCACCTCGCCGTGACCGCCTCGGTCGGTCGGGCCGACCACCGGGAGTGGCTCGAGACGCACACGCCCGACTGGGGCGAGTGCGGACCCGAGGAGCTCGCCGAGCGAGCGGTCGAGTACGCGACCGAGATCGAGACGCCCGGATTCGACGACGCCGGCGGGCGCGCGCCGAACCTGGAGGCGGAGCTGGCGGCGCAAACTCGCCGGCCGGGGCGGGGCGGTCCCGCGCCGGGTGGCGAAACCGGTCGCGTCGACGCGGTTCTCGAGGAGGCCCGCGAACTGACCGAGCGGATGTCCGAGGGCGACGAGGCGTCTGCGGCCGACGGGGCGGCGGAGGCGGACGACACGCCGGAGCGCGACCGGGCGACGGAGGCGGGCGACACCGCCGAACGCGACCCGGCGACGGACGCGGGCCAGGAAGACGACGGCGACGCGTAACCGCCCGAGTTGGAAAGGCGTAACTTTCCGCCACCCGACGGCTCGACCATGGAGACCCAGGGACGGTTCGCGCCCGAGACAGCCGAGGAGGCGCGCGACCGCTACGAGGCCGTCGGGCCGGCGGCCCGGACGGCCGTCCGCGAGGTCGCGCGGGCGATGGAGTTCGACCGCGAGGAGTACGACGAACGGGTGACGGGCGAGGTCGTCGAGACCGCCCGCGACGCCATCTTCGCGAGCTTGCTCGAGGTGACCGTCGGCAGTCGCGAGGAGTACGACGAGTGGCGGGCGTCCTACGACGGCGAGGTCCACGAGGCCGGCCACGAGGCCGTCGATCGGGTGGTCTGGCACGCCGGGCCCGACGGCGAGGCCGTCGCGGCCACCTTCCAGCACGAGGAGGCGGCGGCCGTCGCGACGCTGCGCCGGCAGGCGTTCGGGCGACTCTATCGGAAGGTGCGGGACGCCTGAGCGTCGGTCGGTCGCGGAGTGCGGAGAAGTCGAGCGGCGGCGCCTCTAGTCCCCGGAGACGGTTCCGGTGGACGACTCCGGCGAATCGGCGACCCCGGCGCGAGTCGCCCACAGCCAGAGCAGACTTGGGAGGACGAAGACGCTCAGCAGGAACGAGACGCCCAGCGCGAGCGCGGTGATGAGGCCGAAGGAGGTCAGCTGGGGCTCCGGGACGAGGACGAGCAGCGAGAAGGCGCCGCCGGAGGTGACGGCGCTGCCGAGCAGGGCGCCGCCGGTTCCGGTGACGGCCTCGGTGAGCGCGGTCGCCGCGTCGCGGCCGTCGTGGAGCTCCTGGCCGAACCGGTCGCTGAGGTGGATGTTGTAGTCGATGCCGAGGCCGATGGTGACGCTCACGAGCAGCGCCGTCGTCAGCGTCAGCGGCTGTCCCGCGAGGTACATGCCGCCGAAGACGAAGCCGAGCGCGAGCGCGATCGGCACGACCGTGATCGCTCCGAGCGTCGCGCTGCCGTGGACGTACCGGTAGACGAACGCGACCGCGAGCAACACCCCGACCATCGCGATCAGCAGCGTCCGGACGATGCCGTCGGTGATCTGGCCCATCTCGGCGTCGTTGATCGTGCCGGTGCCGACGGCGGTCACCTCGAGACCGGATTCGTCGGCCATCTCGTCGGCGATTCCGTACATCACGACCGCGCGGTCGGAGCCGAACTCCTGCCGGGCGGGCACCTGCACCAGCGTCGACTCGTAGGCGCCGTCGTCCGTCCGTTCGAGGACGGCCTCGGCCTCCTCCGGGGCGAGCGCGAACAGTTCGTCGAACACCGCCTCGAGATCCGAGTCCGGCACGCCGTCGTCGTTCGTGTCCGCCGCCTCGAGGGTGCCCGCGAACTCCTCGTCCTCGGCGGCGACGGCGTCCATCACCGTGAGCACCGAGACGACCCGGACCTCGCCACCTTGCTCGAGGACGACGTCGGTATCGGCCTCGGCGCTCGCCTCGTGGCCGGCGTCGACGGCGGCCATCGCCTCGGCGGTCGCGACGCTCTCCTCGCCCTCGAGGAGCATCGTGGTGTAGCCGGAACCGCCCTCGGTGAGCCCCTCCCGGTCGGCCTGGAAGTTAGCCCTGACGTACTCCATTCGCTCGACGATCTCGGACTCGTGGCTCTCGACCGCCATCGGACCGGGGAGCTCGGCCTGCCAGTCGGGGACGTCGTCGGGGTCGAACTCCTGCCAGGCCTCGCGGTCGAGTTCGGTGAACGCCAGCCCGCCGACGAGGCCGACGACGAGCGCGACGACGACGACGGCGACGGGCGCTCGCCTGGCGAGCGTCGCGCCGGTGGCGAGCACGCGGCTGAGGTATTTGCCTTTCCCCAGCGGGGTCTTCCGGCGATCGAAGCCGAAGCGCTCCCAGAGACCGTCCGCGCTCACCTTCAGCGCCGGGACGAGCGTGGTGAAGACGATCAGCGCGGCGACGACGCCGAGCGTGATCGCCACGCCGAGATCGCGGACCACCCCGACCGGGCTGAACTGGTTCGAGAGGAAGCCGATCGCCGCCGTCACCGTCACGAGGACGAACGCGATCGAGACGGCGGCCGTCGACCGTCTGAGCGCCACGCGGATCTCCGCCCCGGGATCGCGACGCTCCCGGTACCGCATGAAGACGTGGAAACCGAAGTCGATGCTGATGGCGGCGATCAGCACCGGCGCGACGATCGCCGTCGTCTGATTCAACAGACCCATCCAGCCCATCAGCCCCGCCATCCAGACGAGCGCGAACACCGTGCCGGCGAAGCCGATCAGGACGTCGGTGACGTCCCGGTAGGCGAAGCCGAGGATGATGACCAGCAAGCAGAGCACCGACGGGATGATCAGCCAGGCTATCTCCGAGAGGAGATCCTCGTTCAGTTCCGCCCACACCGGCTGGCCGTCCGCGAAGATCGCCGGCGAGTCGGACTCGGTCCCGGTCTCGTACAGCACCGCCTGGATGGCGAAGTCGGGACCGGGGCCCATCCGCTCGCCGTCGCCCGCCTCGAAGGCGAACGTCATCCGGAACGAGTCCGCCTCGGTGGCTCCGACCTCGTAGGAGGTGGGCATGAAGAAGGTCGTCTCCTCCCCGCCGTCGAACACGTCCGCGACGGCCGCCGCGATCTCCTCGTCGCTCGCGCCGTCGATCGCGTCGTACTGGGCGTCGAGATCGGCCGTCTCGTCGTCGGCCAGCGCCCTGGCGATCAGGTTCGGCGGCCCCTCGACGCCGCCGTCGACGAGGTCGGCGGCCACCGTCTCGTCGGCGACGACCGTTCGCTGGTACTCGAGGGCGGCCAGCAGCGTCTCCCGCTCGAACGCCGAGCCGTCGTCGGTCATCACGTAAACGTCGGCGGTCGTGTGGTTCTCGGTTTGCTCGTCGTCGCCGTATCGGTCCTCGATGTAGTCGGCCGCCTGGGCGACGTCGGTGTCGCCCATCGCGTCGTCGTCGATCCCCTGGTCCGCTTCGCCCTGGTCCTGGACCATCCCGAACGCGACGCCGGCGGTCAGCACGAGCACGGCGAGGATGACCAGCCGGTTGTGCGTGGTGACGAATTGGGCGAACCGGTCGGTGAGCTCCCGTATCATCGACACACCTCTCGCGGCTCACCCCGGCTCCCGTCGGGGCCGTTAGCAGGGAGTCTCCGCGGGCGATCCGACGGATCAACCGGAAGCGTCGGCCGCGTCGATCCGTCTCGCGGGGAGGAGGGCCATAACGATTGTCCGTGAGGTTGCATGGTGGTGGAGTCGTCGGCCCCGACTTCGCACCCGAAGTATACAGGAGTTTTGCAATGTTCGCCCAGCCATCACGTTTCCCGGGACGGACGATCGCCAGCCTCTCGGTCGCGGGGGCGGTCCGAAGCGGTCGGTGCCGTGACCGGAACCGCGAGCGATGGTCACGGCGACGACCGCCCGCCGCCGGAAGTCCCCGGATCGCCAGCTTCTCGGCACCGGAACCCCCAGTCCGAATCGATGACCGACACGGACCGCTGGCCGGTGCTGGACTCGGAAACCGAGTACGAGACCGGCTGGTACGACGGCGGCTACGACCTGGTCGAACAGCCCGACGGCAGCGAGAAGCGCTACTACTGGGCCGACCTGCCGCCCGCGGTGGTGATCGTCGCCCGGGCCGACGACGAGGTGCTCTTCGTCGAACAGTATCGGCCGACGATCCGCGAGACCCACCTCGAGCTGCCGGCCGGAATCGTCGAGGACGGCGAGTCGTACACGACGGCGGCCGCGCGCGAGCTCGAAGAGGAGACCGGCTTTCACCCCTCGAGCACCGCCCTCCTCCAGGAGTACGCCGTCGCGACCGGCGTGCTCCGACACGATCGGGGGATCGTCTACGCCGAGGGCCTGGAGCCCGGCGAGCGCGAGCTCGACTCCAACGAGTTCCTCGAGGTCGTCACCGTCCCGATCGACGAGGCGTTCGCTCGCGCCCGCGAGGAGCCGGCGAACGATTCGACGATCAGCGCGCTGTTGCTCGCGAGAGCAGACGGGCTGCTCTGAGCCGCGCGCCGGACGATCGCGGCCGTCGGAGGGCGGGCCGAACCGTGATCTTATTCGGCCCGGGACCGAACCGTCCGACGATGGACGACGAGATCGACCCGGAGGAGGTCCACGAACTCCTCGAAGACGGCGCGGACGTGCGCGTCGTCGACATCCGCGACGAGGCGAGCTTCGCGCGCGGGCACATCCCGGACAGCGAGAACCTGCCGTTCCACGAGCTCTCGCGGCGGATCGACGAGCTCGACGGCGCCGATCGCGTCGTGACGGTCTGCCCGAAGGGGCAGGCGAGCGTCCAGGCCGCGCGGCTCATCGGCTCCTACGAGGGGTGTGCCGACGCCCGCGTCGAGAGCATGGCCGGCGGCCTGAACGAGTGGGCCGACGACTACGAGCTCGTCGCCGACGAGGGCGACGACGAAACGGCGGCCGACGCGCCGTTCTGAGGCCGCGCGGTTCTCACCCGCTCGGGAGCGAGAACCCCGGGACAACGAGCGGCGAACGAACCGAGCCGTGAGCACGGGACTCGGGAGTTCGGCCGGCCGTATGCACGCGACTCACCAGTACGGCCGGCCGTGAGCGCGGGACGCGCGAGTGCGGCCAGCCGTGAGCACGGGACCCGCGGACGAAGTGAGCCGAAAGCGCAGCGAACCGCGGCGCGGACGGGGACCGCGAGCGAGCGAATCGCGCGCGTCCGGTGATCGCGAACGGGAGAGTTCCCGAGCGGTCGAATCGTCGACGATCGCGCCCGGCGGTCGACTCGCGATGCGCCGCTCGGAACGAACGGCGCGCGACCGCGATATCGGAAGTCGTCTCAGATCATCGCGGGCTCAGGCGACGTTGAAGCCGCGATCGCGGAGGAAGTCCTCGACGCGGCCGGTGTGATTGCCCTGGAGTTCGATGTGATTGTCCTCGACGGTGCCGCCGCAGGCGAACTTGGACTTGAGATCCGATGAGAGACTGTCGAGATCGACGTCCTTCGGATCGAACCCTTCGATGATCGTTACCTCTTTGCCGTATCTGCGCTCGTCAATGCGGATGGTGAGCTGCTGTTGGCCCTTGGCCACGTCCTCGCAGACGCAGAGTTCCTCGGGCAGCCCGCACGTCGAGCAGACTTCCGACATTACGTGGCAATCTACGAAATGAGCATATTAAACACTATCGGGACGGAGACGCCGTCCTGCGGTTCTTTTTACCGCTGAGACGGTATTTTTCCGGCCGGCGGCCGCCGGAGCGATGGCCCGTCGCGACTCGATGGGAAGCCAGCGGTCGGTCGCCGGTCCGGTGGAGGTCAACGGTCGGTCGCCGGTCCGGGAGGAGGTCAGCGGTCGGTCGCCGGAGGGCCGGCGCGTCGAGACCTATCGCGGAGTCAGCCCTCCGCCGTCCGGGTCGCGCCGGCGCCAGCCTCACCGCAGGCGGCGGCCGACGAGCGGGAGCTCGCCGCGGACCAGGCCGTCGACCGCTTCGATCGCCGCGTCGGCCGCCTCCCGGTCGACGCCGTCGCCGTAGGTGGCGCGCTCGCGGACCGCCGCGACCTCTCGGACGCGGGGGTCGAGATCGTGGACCCGCGAGAGCGCCTCGAGGTACTCCCGGGACGTCTCGGACGGTCGGCGCGGTCGGTAGCGTCGGCCGAGCGCGAGTTCGAGGCGACGGTAGGCGCGCTCGACGTCCGCGTCCGGCGACGTCCGACGGCGCTGCCAGTGGAGGCGGACCTCCCGGCTCACGAACCGTCCGACGCCGGCCCGGTGGGCGCCGGCGGCGGCCCCGAACAGGACCACGAGTCCGAGCGCGATGCGCTCGGTCGACGGAATCGGCAGCGAGTCCCTCGGCGACTCGGCCGCTCGCTCCTCGCCGGGATCGGCGTCCGGGTCGCCGCCGTGGGCCCCGCCGTTCGGGAGCTCCTCGGACCGGTTTTCCTCCTGACCCGGATCGTCGCTGGCGTTCTCCGATACGTTCCCCTCGCCGCCCTGGTCGGGGTCGAGGATCCCCTCTTCGCCCCGATCCTCGCCGTGATCGATCTCGACGTCCTCGCTCTGTTCGGTGTCGACGCCGTCTTCGCCGGCGGCGCGGGCCTCCTCGAGTTCGGCGGCGTGCACGCTGTCGCGGTCGCTCGGCGGCGTCGGCTCGAACTCGACCCAGCCGTGCCCGGGGAAGTACACCTCGACCCAGGCGTGCGCGTCGAGCCCGCGGACCACCCACGTGTCGTCGTCGACCTGCTGTCCCGGGGTGTAGCCGGTCGCGTAGCGCGCCGGAACGTCCTCGGCTCGCAGCATCTGGACCATCGCCGTCGCGAAGTAGACGCAGTATCCCTCCTCCATCTCCAGCAGGAACTCCTCGGCCACGTTGCCGTCCGGAGCGTCGACGTCGAGCGAGTAGCCCTTCTCGGAGCGGAG
>SKPV01000176.1 GCA_007119345.1 Halovivax sp. | reverse complement strand
TCCGAACGAGCGAACTGCAGTTCGGGACGTGGCGCTTCGGCCGGACCACGGAGGAGGGGAACCTCGAAATCACCGAGGAGCGCGCCCACGAACTGCTCGACGCCTACGCCGAAGCCGGCGGTCGCTTCATCGACACCGCGGACGTCTACGGCGGCGGCGACAGCGAGCGCTGGATCGCCGATTGGCTCGCCGACCGCGACCGCGAGCGCTACACGATCGCCTCGAAACTGTACTGGCAGATCCGCGAGGGCGATCCGAACAGCCGCGGAACGAACCGGAAGAACGTTCGCCACCGCGTCGACGCGATCCTCGACCGCCTGGATTCCGACTACCTCGACGTCCTCTACATCCACCGTTGGGACGACGAGACGCCGACCCGCGAGCTGATGAAGACACTGAACGGGCTCGTCGAGTCCGGGAAGGTGCACTACCTCGGCGCCTCGACCATGCGCCCGAACGCCTGGAAGGTTGCCCGCGCGAACGCGATCGCCGACGCCCACGGCTGGGAGCCGTTCACCGTCCTCCAGCCGCGGTACAACCTCGTCGACCGCGAGATCGAGGGCGATTACCTGGAGTTCGCCCGCCAGCGGAACCTGGCCGTCTGTCCGTGGAGCCCGCTCGGCCAGGGATTCCTCACCGGGAAGTACTCCCGCGAGGCGGACCTGCCGGACGACTCGAAGGTGGCCGAGTCGAGCCGGTTCAGAGAGTCCTACCTCACGGAGGCGAACTTCGACCTGCACGACGAACTCGACGCGGTCGCCGACGAGGTCGACGCGTCGCCGGCGCAGGTCGCGCTGGCGTGGCTCCTCCACCGGGAGGGCGTCACCGCCCCCATCGTCGGCGCGCGCACGGTCGAGCAGCTGACGGAGAACCTCGCGGCCGCGGAGATCGACCTCTCCGAGGAACAGGTCGAACGGTTGACGACGGCGAAGGCGGGCCCCTACGAGGGACTGTAGCCCGGTAGGGGACGAATCGTCGCCGGCGTTCGAACGGGGAGGTCGCGGTCGCGTCAGTCGTGCTCTCGACCGCGCCGACGACGTCGCCGACCGATCGCACTGCCGAGCCGCTCGGTGCCGGACGTTTATCCGCGTGGCCGCCGAGGCGCGGGTATGGACGCGACCATCGGCGTCACCGTGGGCGACTCGCTCGACCGCCTGGAGGCTACGATCGACGGCTTCGACTTCGTCGAGTTCGCGATCGGCGAGGGCGCCGAGCCCGACGAGGTGGACGACGAGCGCCTGGCGTCGATCCTGGCGGAGGCGGGCGCCGACCTCTGCGTGCACCTCCCCTTCAAACAGGACGTCGCGACCCACGTCCCGGAGATCAACGCGGGCATCCGCGACTACCTGGGGCGGCTGCTGGAGTGGGCCGGCGGCGTCGGCGCCGAGAAGGCCGTCCTCCACGGCACGGCGAGAAACCCTCACGACACCGACCTCCGGCCCATCTTCGCCGACCAGCTCGCGGCCGTCGACGCGGCCGCCGCCGACGCCGGGGTCGAACTCGTCGTCGAGAACGTCGGCCACCAGGCGCGCGGGTTTCCGCTCTCGGTGCTCGGCGATCTGGCGCGCGAGACCGGGACCGCGGTCTGTTTCGACGTCGGTCACGCCTACATGGAGGACGGCGACGACGGCGTCGACCGGTTCTGCTCGGGGTACGGCGACCTCGTCTCGCACCTGCACGTCCACGACGTCCGGAGCCGCGGCGACACCCACCTTCCGATCGGCGCCGGCGAGGTCGACTACGGCGTCGTCTCGGAGCACTTCGGGGGCTTCGACGGCACCGTCGCGGTCGAGGTGTTCACCGACGACGTCGACATGTTGCGCGACTCGGCCCGACGGGCGGGAACGGCCCTCGACGCGGAGCGGTGACGACCGTCCGCAACCCGCGCCCGTCGGTGATCGCCCCTCACCCGTGGCGTGCGACCAGCGCCTCGAGCGTCGCGCGATCCTGGGCGCCCACCAGCCGCTCGGCGGGCTCGCCGTCGGCGAAACAGACCAGCGTCGGCACGCCGCGGACGCCGAGCCTGGTGGCCAGCGTCTGGTGGGCGTCGACGTCGACCGTCGCCACGGCGGCGTCGGTCTCGGCGGCGAGCGCCTCGATCGTCGGCTCCATCATCTTGCAGGGGCCGCACCACTCGGCGTAGCAGTCGACGAGCACCACCGGGTGCGCGCTCACGACGCGCTGGAGGTGGTCCTCGCCCTCGATCTCGATCGGTTCGTCGGGGGCGCCCCCGGTCGCGGCCCCGGACGCGCGGGCGGCGCCGGTTTCGGACCGGCCGTCCCCTTCGCGCTCGAGGCGCTCTCGCAGTTCCCGGAGCTTTCGCTCCCGGATCCGTTCCCGCTCGTCGTCCGTCGCGTCGCTCATGAGCGTTCGTACGACCCCGTCGTCTAAACACCCTCGCTCCCTGCGGCGGCTCTCACATTCCAGGGCTGGCGACTCCCCGTCGACGGTCGCCGGGCAGCGGTCGAGGACGGACTGCTCCCCGCCGACGATGGTCGCCGGGCAGCGGACGAGGGAGACGGCTCCCCGGCAATGGGCACCGGGCAGCGGTCGAGGACGGACTGCTCCCCGCCGACGATCGCCGGTCGGGTCACCCGCCGGAGAACTACCTGACGACGGTCACCCCGCAGGGCGCCCGGCGAACGACCGTCTCCGCCACGCTTCCCAGGAGGACCCGACGGGCGCCCGTCCGCCCGTGGCTGCCGATCACGACCTGATCGACGTCGTGCGATTCGGCGTACTCGACGATGGCTCGCGACGGTCGGCCGGGGACCACTTCGATCTCGATCCGGACCGCCTCCGGGCCGAACTCCTCGCGGAGCCGCTCGCGGCCGCGCTCGCACAGCCCCTCCCCGCGCTCGAAGGCGCGGTCGTACCGCTCGGCGTCGTAGTAGCCGCCCTCGGCGGCCCCGTGGAACGCCTCGGACGGTTCGACGACGTGCAGGAGCGAGATGCGGTCGACGGCGTCGTACGTCAGCGCGTGGTCGAGGGCGGCCTGGGCCGGGTCGGAGTCGTCCAGCGGGACGAGCAGGTGTCTTCCCATGGTCGACGGATGGTGGCCGGACCCCAATACCGCTCCCTCGATTCCCGGCGTCCGGGGTCGACCCGACGTTTTACGGTCTCCCGACTTGTCTCTGCGCCCATGGATAGGGGTGGCGACGACGACGGCGATCGACCGCGGGCCTTCCTGGCCGGACTGCTCGTCCTCGCCGCCCTCGCGACGCTCGTCCTCCACCTCGGCTACGTTCCGCGTCACTTCCCCGAGGAGTACTACCGGGCCGTGCCGTACCTCGCCGCGGGCTGGGTCTCGTACGCGATGGTCTTCTACGTCCTGGGCCGGCTCGCGTCCGATCCGTCCGAACTGCCGAGCATGCGATCGGGCGACGTCGGGGCCGCCCTCGCGCTCCTCGCGCTGTTGCTGGCCGTCGCCCTCGACGCGGGCGGGTTCAGCCCGCGGCTGGTCCTCGAGGCCTACGTCGTGCTGGCGGTCCCGCTGTACGCCGGGCTCGCCCTCGTCGGCTGGTCGCTCGGCCGGCGCACGCGGGCGATCAACCGGATCGCCGGCCGCAGGTGAACCGGATCGCCGGCCGCAGGTGAACCGGGATCCGGGGTGGGTCTGCACTCGTCGTGCCACCGCGGCCCGTCGGCGATCGTCTTCTCGGCGGGGTCTGTCAGCCCCCGTCTTCGCCTCGCGGTCTATCACTCGTCGTCTTCGCCGTGCGACCTCTCACTCGTCGTCTTCGCCGCGCGGGCGGTCGTCGACCTCGACGACGAGCACCCGAACGTCGCCGACGCGGATGACGTGGTCGGCCACGCTGCCGACCGCCATCCGGTGGAGTCCGCCCTGGCCGCGTGTCCCCATCACGATCAGGTCGGCGTCGATCTCGCGGGCGTACTCGAGGATCGTCGACGGCGGCGACCCCTCGCGGACGGTTCCGGTCGCGTCGACGCCGGCGGCTTCGGCGCGCTCGATGACGGCGTCGACGAACTCCGCTGCTCGCTCGCGAAGCGCCTCCCCCGGTCGCGCGGCGTCGCCGGGCAGGCGGACGTCGCCGAGCGGGCCGGGGTCGGCGATCGAGATAACGTGGAGGGTGGCGCCCTGGTCGGCTGCGAGCTCGATCGCGTCCGCCGCGGCGGCCTCGGCGTGCTCGCTGCCGTCGGTCGGGACGAGGATTCGGTCGAACATGGTGGACCATCACCGCGGCCGACCGTCAACGTTCGTCCCGTTCCCGGTCGGTGGGGAGTGCGACCCCGCTCGCGGCCGAACGACGTTCGGTTCGGTCGCGAGGGTGGCCGGTACTGTCGGTTTCTCCTACCGGCGCCCCGTACCGTCGACCATGCATCCTGCGCGCGCAGTCGACGCGCTCTTCCTCTACGCGGGCGCGCTCTTCCTCGCGTACGGCTGGCTGGTCCACGGGTTCGACGACCGACTGGCGATGCTCGCGTACGGGGCCACGGGCGCGATCTTCCTCGCGGTCGGCGGGCACGGCCTCCTCCTTCCGGCCGACGACCGCGACCGGACCGAGTTCGGCGTGGCGGGGTACGTCCTCGGCGCGCTCTGCGTCGCGCTGTCCCTGCTGCTGGTCGCCGGCGTGGTCCTCGGGTAGACGAGCACCGGCGGGACGACGTTCGACGGCCGCTCGCGGTTCGCTACACCGACCGCTCGCCATACCGAGGATCTCGCTCCGCTCGGGGTCTCGCCGCTCGCGGGTCGTCCCTCCCCGCTCGCCGTTCCGAGACGATTCGCTCCGCTCATCGTCTCGCCGCTCGCGGGTCGTCCCTCCCCGCTCGCCGTTCCGAGACGATTCGCTCCGC
>SKPV01000164.1 GCA_007119345.1 Halovivax sp. | reverse complement strand
CTCGCCGCGCCGCGGGCGACCGCGTGGGTCTGGTTCGGCCGCGAGGCCCGCTTCGCCCTCGACGAGGCCCGCCGCGCGGTCGAGACGACGATGCCCGGCCACCACCGGATCAAGGCCGCCGATCGGGCCGCGAGCGCCGCGGTGGACTTCGCCGAGGCCGTCTGCGGGGACCTCGCGACCGGCTCCGAAACCCCGTTCGACGCCGACGCGGACCTCCCCTTCGCCGCGGTCGCCCGCCAGTTCGGCCCCGAGGCGGGCGACCGGCTCTCGCTCGGTCACGGCAAGCCCGACGGGCGGCTCATCACCCTCGGTTCCGGGGAGGTGACCGAGTGGGACGCCGACGGCTCGATCACGCTCGAGCGCTCCATGCGCGGCGGCGGCACCTACGACGCGCTCGAGGTCCCCAAGGAGGCCGGCGACGTCGCCGTGACGAAGCTCCGCGAGGGGCGCCGGTGGTACCCGACGACGTACAGGTCCGCCGACGGCGAGGTGAAGGGGACGTACGTGAACATCTGCACGCCCGTGGAACTGTTCCCCGACCGGGCCCGGTACGTCGACCTCTACGTGGACGTGATCCGGCTGCCCGACGGGACGGTCGAGATCGTCGACGAGGACGAGCTCGCGGAGGCGGTCGAGGCGGGGCTGGTGAGCGAGGCGCTGGCCGAGAAGGCGTCGAGCGTGGCGAGCGCCGTCGAACGGGCGCTGTCGAAGTGATCGGCAGCGCCGACGCGGGACGGGCGACCTGACGGTCCGGGATCCCGAGACCTCGGTCAGCGGGTCTGCCCGGTGGCGGCGTTCGTCGAAATGCGCGTCGGGATCGTTCGGCGGACAGAGCGCCTCGACGCCGCGGCCGCGCGATCGGCGACGGCGTCGTCGGCGGACGGTGCGGCGGCGGTGTCGAGCGGCCGCAGCCGGGCGACCCCTCCCCGCCGTCCGCCTCGACGGGCGTTCCGAGGGTAACGTCGGCGCGAATCTTTTTCGGCGGCGCTGTGGTCCAACCCCGCATGTCCCCCACCGGCACCGCGGTCGCCCTCGAGGACGTCCGGCGAACGTACCAGCTGGGCGAGCCGGTCCACGCGCTCGACGGCGTCTCCCTCGAGATTCCGCGCGGATCGTACACCGCGATCATGGGGCCGAGCGGCTCCGGGAAGTCGACGCTGATGAACCTCGTCGGCTGTCTCGACACGCCGACGGCGGGTTCCGTCGCGATCGACGGGCGTGACGTGACGAGCCTCGACGAGCGCGAGCGGACGCGCCTGCGGGGTACCCAGGTCGGCTTCGTCTTCCAGACGTTCAACCTGATGCCTCGACTGACCGCCCTCGAGAACGTCGCGCTGCCCCAGCTGTTCCAGGGCGTCGAGCGGGACGAGCGCCGCGATCGAGCTCGAGAGCTCCTCGAACGGGTCGGCCTCGCCGACCGGGCGGATCACCTGCCCAGCGAGCTCTCCGGGGGCCAGCGCCAGCGGGTCGCGCTGGCCAGGGCGCTGGTGAACGACCCGGCGCTCGTGCTGGCCGACGAGCCGTCGGGCAACCTGGACACCGAGACCGAAGCCGACATCCTCGACCTCTTCGAGGAGTTTCACGACGCCGGGACGACGATGGTCGTCGTCACCCACGAGCGCCACGTCGCCGAGCGCGCCGAGCGGATCGTCCACCTGCTCGACGGGCGGATCGAGCGGATCGACGAGCTCGGGGCGGTCGGGGCGACGGACGCGGGCGTCGGTGCGGGTGACCCCGAGCGCGACGACCCCGAGAGCGACCGCCCGCTCGACGACCGCAAGATCGACGGCACGGTCGACGACCCCGAGAGCGACCGCCCGCTCGACGATCCCCCGGAGGATCGCGACTGATGCGCCCGGTCGAGTCCCTGCGGCTCGCGTGGCGGGCCATCACCGGCCACAGGCTCCGGTCGGCGCTGACGGCGCTCGGCATCGTCATCGGCGTCGCGGCCGTGATCGCGTTCGTCACGCTGGGGGCGAGCCTCCAGGTCGGCCTCATCGGCGACATCAGCCCGGACGATCAGCGCAACGTCTACGGCTGGGCCGCCGATCCCGACACCGAGGGCGGACCGCTGGCCGGCGCCCAGCCCGTGTTCAGCGAGTCCGACGTCGAGACGCTCGACGACCGCGAGGACATCGAGGCGGCCTACGGCTACGCCACGCTCCCGACGCAGGCGCTCGTCTACGGGGATGAGGTCTCACCCCAGGGCGACGCGCTCGTCGCCACGGGTCCCTCCTACATCAGGGACGAGACCCTCGAGGAGGGGCGACAGTTCGAACCCGGCGAACGGGAGGCGGTCGTCAACCCGGCCGTCGCGGAGCAGTTCGAGGAGAACGTCTCCGTCGGCGACGAGCTGACCGTCGCGCTCCAGGGCGGGCAGCGGACGACCGTGACGGTGGTCGGCGTCACCGAGACCGTCGAGGGACTGAGCCCGTTCGAGGGGTTCGATCCCTCTCCGCGGGTCTACGTCCCGACCGACCCGTACTACACGGAGGACCTGGCCGGGGCGATGCCGGGGGCTAGCGACGAGGAAGACGATGGCGACGAGGCCGCCGGGGAGAACGGGTCGGCCGAGGGGACGCTCTTCCTCGCGATCGTCGTCGAGGCCGAATCCGCCGACGACGCGGCGGTCGACCGCGCGCGCGAGAGCGCGAGGGAGTACCTCGAAAGCGACGACTCCGACGCCGGCCGGCTACTGGACGCCGGGGGTCTCGCCGTCACCCTCCAGACGAGCACCGAACTCCTCCAGCAGCTCCAGGACGTTCTCGACCTGCTGCAGAACTTCATCGTGGGCATCGCCGCCATCTCGCTGCTGGTCGGTTCGATCGGCATCGCGAACATCATGCTCGTCTCGGTGACCGAGCGCACCCGCGAGATCGGGATCATGAAGGCCGTCGGCGCCCAGAACCGCGACGTGCTCGGGCTCTTCCTGGCCGAGGCGGTGATCCTGGGCGTGGTCGGGGCGGTCCTCGGCACCGCGCTCGGCCTGTTCGCCGGCTACCTGGGGGCCTGGTACGTCGGCCTGCCGCTGGTCTACCCCTACGAGTACGTCGTCCTCGCGATCGTCGTGGGGGTCGTCGTCGGCGTCGCCTCCGGCCTCTACCCGGCCTGGCGGGCGGCGCGGACGGACCCGATCGAGGCGCTCCGGTACGAGTGAGTCCCCGCTCCGACCACGACAAAGACCATTATCGATCGGTTCCACGTCCCGGCATGGTCGTATCGACGGACGAGACGTTCATCGTGACCTACTCGGGTCGGCGGGTCGATCCGTTCGACGTGTCTCCGACGGACGTCCACCTCCGGGACGTCGCCGCCGGACTGTCCCACACCTGCCGGTTCGGCGGCCACTGCAAGCACTTCTACAGCGTCGCCCACCACTCGCTCAACGTCAGTCGCGAGTTGCCCCGCGAGGAGCCCCGACTCCAGCTCATCGGCCTGCTCCACGACGCGGGTGAGGCCTACCTGGGGGACATCCCGCGACCGCTGAAAGCCAGGCTCGAACGGATTCAGCCCGCCGAAGACCGCATCCTGGAGAGCGTCTGGGAGGCGCTGGCGATCGAACCGCCCACGACCGCCGAGTGGGAGCGCGTGATGGCCGCGGACGATCGCCTGCTCGCCTACGAGGCGAACGAGCTCCTCGAGGACGCCTCGTGGGCCGACGCCCCGCCAGACGTCGGATACGACCTCGGTCCCGAGCCGTCGGCGACGATTCGAGAGCGGTTTCGGTCGCGCGCGAAGTCGCTGCTGGTCGAAGCGACCGCGGACGCGCCCTGACGACCGAGACCGGACGGCGACGACGGCAGGAGACGCCAGCCGCCGGCGAGACGTCGTGCGATCGGTCGTCGCCGCCGTCGACGTGCGAACCGTCCCGTTCGCGATCGGCGACTTCCCCGTCCCGGGCGGCGGTGAGACGTGTCGACGAGAGACGGCGGGATCGGTCAGTTCCCCGGGTCGTACGGATTCGGTTCGGGATTCTCCCACCACGGCTCCGCGGGCTCGTAGTCGTCCCACCACTCGGTCCCCCGGAACTGGCCGAACGGCCCCAGACTCCGAGGCGGTTCCGCCAGCCAGGCGGCCCCGCGGAGCTCGCCGGGCAGGATCTCGAGGTGGCCGCTCGCGTAGCCGGCGTCGAAACACACCCACAGGGTGTGCAGCCGGACCGCACGGCCGTCGTCGGGTTCGTGGGTGGCCCGATAGGCCAGAAACGGCGATCCGAGCTCGAGCTCGAGGCCGACCTCCTCGCGCACCTCGCGGATCGTGGCCGCCTCGTAGGTCTCGCCCGTCTCGCGACCGCCGCCGGGGATCCCCCATCGATCGTCGTCCCCGCGGCTGAGGATCATGCAGACGACGGGGCCGGCCTCGTGCGCGTCCGCCGGCATCGAGTCGGCGAGCGCAGGGGCGTCGTCCGGCCCGCGCACGATCCAGGCGTAGCCGCCGCCGGTGTAGCCCTCCCGAGCGTGCTCGTGGAGACGGTCGAACCGCTCGCCGGGTACCAGCTCGTCGCACTCGACGACCGCGAACTCGCCGTACTCCTCCCGGAGTCGGTCGAGGCGGCGCTCGACGTCGTCGCGGTTGACGTGGGTGGTGCTCACGGATTCCGTAACCAGTTAGCGAGCGAATAAGTCGCTTGTGATCCGGATCGGCGGTACGCCCGCCGTCGGCGCGGTCAGTCCGCCGCCGGCCCCGCCCTCGGCGCGGTCAGTCCGCCGTCGGCCCCGCCCTCGGCGCGGTCAGTCCGCCGCCAGCTTGTCCAGGCCGGCCGCCTCGATGTCCGCGCCGTCGACGGACGATCGAAGCGAATCCATCCCGTCGTCGCGGTCGATCCCGAAGTCGCGCTCGTAGAGTTCGGCGACGCGCTGGACCTCCTCGTCCGAGAGCGGCGGCACCTCGCTCGCGGCGGCCCACTCGTCGACGTCACCTTTCGTGCGGAACGTCGGCGTGACGCTCGCGACGGGGTCGTGGGACAGCAGCCAGGCGATCGACGCCTGTCCCATGGTGCGCTCCCCGTCGCGCTCTCGCGGACGCCGTCCGCTCGAGTCATCCGCGGCGCGTGGCTCCGCGCGCTCCAGGAATCGAAGCTTCTCGAGCTTCTCCCAGCCCGTCTCGTACCAGGCGTCGGGCCGGAAGCCGCGGTGGTCGCCGGCGTCGAGCTCGGTGTCGGGCGTGACCTGCTCGTTCAGAATGCCCGAGGAGTGGGGAACCCGGGGGATCAGGCTGGTCGACGAGCCCGTCCGCTCGATCGTCTCGAGGAAGTGGTTCCCGACCTCCTGTTCGAGGACGTTCCAGACCAGCTGGACGGAGTCGAACTCGTTCTCGATGGCGAAGTCGCCCTCGGCGAGCCAGCCGATCGAGGGGCCGAGCGCGAGCCCGCGGGCGCGGATCAGTCCCTCCTCCTCGAGTTCGTCCAGGAGTTCGAGGACGTCGTCGCTCATCTCGGAGACGTCGGCGTTGTGGAGCTGAAGGACGTCGACGTACTCGACGTCGAGGCGCTCCAGGCTCTTTTCGAACGCCGCTCGGAGGTACTCCGGATCCATCTCCTTGGGGAGTTCGCCGTGGCCCGCCTGCGGGTTGTCGTAGAAGTCGTAGCCGATCTTGGTGGCCAGGGTCACCTCGTCGCGCCGGCCCTCGAGGGCCCTCGCGAGCAGCTCCTCGCTGCGGCCGTGGCCGTAGACGTCGCCCGTATCGACGTAGGTGATCCCGCGGTCGAGGGCGTGGCGGACGAGTTCGATCGCGTCGTCCTCCGAGCGGTCTCCCCACCAGTCGGTGCCGACGACCCACGCGCCGAAGCCGACCTCGCTGACCTCGACGCCCGAGTTCCCGAGTTCTCGACGGTGCATGGAAAGGGGTTCGCAGCGCGGGACCGTAAGGTGTGCGAAAGCGGTCGCCGCTCGGCGCGTCCCGCGATCGCGTTCGGTCCCCCGATCCGACGCGGCAACCGCGGCCGGACAACCGAACCCATATCACTTCGGGGGCGAATAGTCGGCGTATGACCAAGCGGCACGTCTCGCTCCCCGACGAGGCCGAGTCGGCGATGGAGGAGTTCGTGGGCGACGTCGACCGACGGCTCGCCGGCGACGAGGACACCTGTTCGGTCGTCACGGACGTGCTGTGCGAGCTCTCGGGCGACCGGGAGGCCTACGAGCGCTGGCAAGCGGGCGGGGACCTCTCCCCCGCAGAGCGGGTCCGCCTGTCGAGCTACGACCCGTGCAACACGACCCTCGAGAGCGAGTACTACGCCGAGAAGGACGAGGACGCGTTCACGCGGTCGAAACACCTCCAGTGGCTCTGGCGCCAGTTCGACAGCCTCCCGATCGCCGACAACGTCGAGTTCGCCCTGCGCTTTCGCCGGATGCTCGCGACCCACCTCTTCGCCGAGTGCGGGGAGAACTGCCGATTCTTCAAGGGGATCACGTTCACCTACGGCCACAACATCGCCGTCGGCGACAACACCGTCATCCACGACGACGTCCACCTCGACGACCGCGGGAAGCTGACGATCGGCGACCGCGTGTCGATCTCGGACGGGGTCCACGTCTACAGCCACGACCACGACGTCGTCGACCAGACCGCGGTCAGAAACTACCACACGATCGTCGAGGACGACGCCCGCGTAACCTACGACGCGATGGTTCGCGCGGGCTGTAAGGTGGGCGAGAACGCCATCGTCGGCGCCCGCGGGATCGTCCAGCACGACGTCCCCGCCCACCACATCGCCGTCGGGATGCCCGCCAAGAGCGTCAAGATCAAACCCGGCTGGGAGGACGTCGCGACGCCGATCGAGGACGCCGGCGTCGATCGCCAACGGGAGCGACGAATCGAGTACGACCTCCCCGACGACCTCGAGACCTTCGACGAGTTCCGGCGCGACCGCACGCCGCCGAACTGAGCGCGGACGAGCCCCGCGCGACGCCGACCTCCCGCCCGCGCCGCGGCTCCGGGTTCGGCCACCGAAGCCGTGGGTTCGTCCTCGACACCGACCGAGCGGATTCGTTCTCGACACCGACCGAGCGGGTTCGTCCTCGACACCGACCGAGCGGGTTCGACCGCCGCGACGGCGCTCTCGAGGCGCCCGCCGATCGCCCCGGACCGGTCGCCGACGACCGCTCCACCCCGGCCCGTAAACGGCGGTCAAACCCGCCGCGCCGACACCGGTAATCGCCGGTTACGAGCCCGCTGCCCGCATGGACACGGGGAATAGCCAAGTACGATGCGAACCTATGACATACCGATGGAGCTCTGGGGCTGGCTCGCGGGATACGTCCTCCTGTTCGCGCTGTTACACCTGGCGCTCTACTACTACTACGTCCGTCGGGACGGCGACGACCGGCCGACCGCGCCGTCGCTGACGGACGGGAGCCTCGCCGGCACCCGCTACGGGACGCCGACGGACAGTTCTCGCCGCGGCGCGGAGGACGTCGACGGCGACCGCCGGTACCGCGATGAGTACGAACTCGACCTCGAGGGAGAGACCGTCGACTGCGCGCACTGCGGCGCGCCGAACGAGTCGGATTCGACGTTCACCTACTGCTGGAACTGCATCTCCACGCTGCGACGGTGAGCCGTCGGCGAGGCCCGCCCGCCGACCGGTCGAACCGGCGAACCGATCCGAACGAACCCCGACCGGTCCAACCGCCCGACCGATACGAAGGAACCCCGACCGGTCGAACCGCCCGACCGGTCGATCGGATCGAGGGGGCGACGGCGCATCCCGACGAGGTCCGCCTCGTTGCACTGGTGAACGGGTACGCTTTTCGTCCCGAATCGCCGAGCGAAGCCACCGGCGCACGCACGGCCAGCACACACCCGTCCCCCGAATCGGCCCGTCGCCCGCGGTCGAGCGAATCTACGAGGCCAGACACGACCCCGACGGGCCGGCCGACCGACACGCCACCGTCGCGCACGCGATCGCCGAGGCGACGGGCGTCGACGTCACCGACGGCTCGTTCTCGCTGTACGACCGCGTCGATCCGGACGCGCTCGACGCCATCTTCCGGGACGCCCGCGACGGCCGCCGGCGCACCGGCGGCGTCGTCGCCTTTCCGGTCGGCGCGTACCGGGTCTTCGTCTACGCCGACGGCCGCATCCTGATCGAACCGCCGATCTGATCGCCGCCGCATCCGGCGCGGCCGATCCGTTTTCAGTCCGCTTCCTCCGGCCCGGTCAGCGCCTCGGCGAGCGGCTCCAGGTGGTCGACGCCCACCACGACGACCACGTCGCCGCGCTCGCGGAGCGCGCGGAGGCGATCGACCATGCAGGCTTCCCGGGTCTCGTCCCGGTAGGTGACGGCGCCGGGTTCGCCGGACCGCAAGAGCGCCCGCACGCCCGCGACGTGACTCCGCTCGTGTGCGGCCTGACGCGTCGGCGGATCGGCGTGCGAGCAGTCGTAGGAGATCGGGTCGTCGGCCGCGACGGTCATCGACGTGGCGTTCGTCAGCGTCGCCGCGAGCCGGCAGGACAGCGCCGTCCGGGTCGCGCCGCCGAGGCTCGAGAGGAGCCGACGGGCGGTCGCGCCCGCGACGCGGTCGGCCACGAGCCTGGTGGCGAGCCGTCGGCAGAACGACCAGCTCGGCGCGTCGATGCCGACGACCTCGGCGTCGCCGGCGGCGGCGATCGCGGCGCTCATCTCGCCGCCGAACCGGGGTCGACCGGCGTCGTCGGTCTCGCGGGCGTAGGTTCGATACAGCGGGACCGCCGCGGAGGGAAGTTCGACCGCGAGCACCGCGGGGTCGACGCGATCGAGGACGGTCCCCACGCGGCCGACGCTCGCGGGGTGGTCGTGGACCACGCCGAGGAGGATCACGTCGCCGTCCGCACCGGGGACGCGCCGACAGAATTCCGGGGTCACCCGGGGATCGTCGAAGCGATCGGCGAAAGGGGGCGCGTCGTCCATTGAGTCGAGTTGTAATACGCGACTACCGGCATATATCTTCCGTTGCTCCGGCTAAACGTTCAGTTTCTTCGACTAATCGGTCGAGAGCGGCGCGAGAGTGAAATCTCACGTCAGTGGAACGGAGGGGCGTGGGTCGGGTCCGCAGCCGGCCGGGCGATCGAGCGGTCGATCGGCCCCGCGGCGAGTCGATCGAGCGGTCGGCCGCGCCGTCCGCCCGACGGCGGTCGGACGACGACCCGTTCGGATCCGACTCACTCCACGAGACGCTCGATCTCGGTCACCAGAATGCCGCTCGCGCCGCGCCGTTTGACGTCGTTGATGGTCTCGAAGACGTCGCGCTCGTCGACGACGGCGTGGACCGCTACTTTGTCGCCCCCGTTGGCGATGTCCATGATCGTCGGTCCGCCGAGGCCCGGGATGACCTCGCGGACCTCCTCGAGGCGGTCTTCGGGAACGTTCATCATGAGGTAGCGCTTGCCGTCGGCAGCCAGCACCGAGGAGAGCGCCGTCTGCAACTCCCGGACCTTCGAGTCGTCGACGACGTCCTCGCGGGCGAACAGCCGCACCGAGCTGGCGAGGACCTCCTCGACGATCGCGAGCCGGTTGACCGCGAGCGTCGTCCCGGTGCTCGTGATGTCGACGATCGCGTCGGCCATCTCGACGTGCGGGGTGAGTTCGGTCGCGCCCGAAACCTCCACGACGGCGGGCGAGACCCCGCGCTCGTCGAAGAACTCGCGGGCGATCCGGGGGAACTCCGTCGCGACGGTCTTGCCCTCCAGGTCGTCTACGGCGTCGATGTCGCCGTCTTCCGGCGCCGCGAGGACGAGTCGACACCGACCGAACTCGAGGTCGAGCAGCGTCTCGATGACGCTCCCCTGCCCGGACTCGCGGACCTGGTCGAGGCCCGTGATGCCGAGGTCGGCCGCGCCGTCGGCGATGTACTCCGGGACGTCCGCCGCCCGGGCGAAGAGGACGGTCACGTCGGGGTCGACGGTCTCGGCGTAGAGTTTGCGCTCGGCGCCGTTTTCCAGATGGAGGCCCGCCCGCTCCAGCAGGTCGATCGACGGCTCGTGCAGGCGGCCCTTGTTGGGAACGGCGATGCGCATTTGGCGGGGCTTTGGTACGGGGAGGGAATTGTCTTTCCATCTCGCCGAACGGTGTGCGAGCGAGTCGCTCGCAGGCGAGTCCGCCCGACGGAGGGATCCGGGCTCGGGGCCCGCAGACGGACGTCGCGCGGCGAGCGAGCGGCTCACCGCCCGCTCCCGTCGCCGAATTCGAGCAGCGAGTCGACCAGGCGCTCGAACCGGTCGACGCCCGCGGCCCGCGGATCGGTCTCGATCGCTTCGAGCAGGCCGACCGCCGCCTCGTGATCGACCGGGACCAGTTCGACGCGGTTGCCCGGCAGCCTCCGGCGCTCGATCAGGTCGCAGGCCTCCAGGCGCTCGAGGTGGTGTTCGAGCGTGCTCCTGGGGACCTCGAGCGTCGCGACGAGATCGCCCGGCGCGGTCGAGCCGCGCGAGCAGAGCGCGGCGACGACGGCGGCCGCGGTCTCCCGGCGGAGCGCGGCGATCGCGTCGCGCTCGCGCTCGTCGTACGCCGGCGGGTAGTAGTGGGTCCGGCCGAAGCGCTCGTGGCGCACGACCGATCCCGACTCGCGAAGGCGCCGGAGGTGGTGTTGAACCTGGCCCCGCGCGAGGGCGAGGTCGCGGACGATGGCGTTGAAGTGGATGCCGGGGTCGCGGGCGACGGCGTCCCGGATCCGTCGGCGCGTCTCGCTCATCGTCTGCCTCCGCCACCCAGGAGCGTCGTCCCCTCACTCATTCTCGGTCCCCCGCGAATCCGCGTTTTCGGGCGTTCGCGCGCCGGCGTCGGGCGCGGTGTCGAGGGCGCGGACGCTGAAAACGGCCGCCAGCAACAGCGCCGCGATCACGACGTCGAGCAGGTGCTCGAGGAAGTGGTGGTGCCACATCGGGACGACCCCGAGGAGGGTGCCGGCGCCGACGACCGGCCGCATCACCAGCGCGCCGAGGGCCGCGGTGATCAGCAGGTACGGGAGCGACCGGCGCCGACGGAAGGCGCCGACGGCGAGCGCGAACACCACGAGCGAGCCGACGGCGGAGACGGCGAGCAAGCCCGCCAAATGAAGGTCCGACCCTCCGGCGAGGTGGGGCGTCGCCGCGGCCCGGAGATCGAAATCCGCCGACGGTGGGACGATCGTCGCCCGGAATATCATCTACGCGGAACCTCGGGTCCGGACGGCTTGTGTCCCTCGGTTTTTCGGCGTTCGTACCAGAAACGGGTAGACCGGGCCCTCCCAAGCGTCGCGTATGAGCCGCGCTCCCGCCGTCTGGTACGCCGCCGTCGGTCTCGCCGCCGTCAGCGCGATCGTTCACCTCCTGCTCGGGCTCGACGGAGTCTTCGACGTCCTCGCCGGCGGGACGTTCGAGCTTCGGCCCGCGCTGTTCGTGCTGGCCGCAGCTCTCGTCACCGGCCTCGTCTACGCGATCGTGCGGACGGACCTGCCGCGGCGGCCGCTGTACGCGGCGGGGGCGATCCTCATGGCAGCCCACGTCGTGGCCTACGCCGACTGGCACGCCTTCGGGGTGACGGAGTCCGTGCTGGGGCTCGAGGACGCCGGGCACGGACACGAGCACGAAAGTCACGGACACGACAATCACGGGCACGATGACGACCACGACCACGGACACGAGGGATCGGCGCTCGAGATCCTGTTCGAACACCTGCGAGACGACCCGATCGCCCTCGCCACGAAGAGCGCCGAGACGGTCGCCGCCGGTGCGTTCGCGTGGTTGACTTATCGAAACGGGAAACGCTGACGGGCGGCAACGGACGGTGGCGGCGCGGAGCGCCGGTCGAACGGCCGACGGGCGTTCTGTACCAGCGTTGAAAAAATACGACGAACGAGTATCACACGCGTCGTGTTTCGGAGCGCTTTTATGCGAGAAGGTTGCCCATGCGAGTCGTTGGCGCATGGTATCTGAACCACGCGACGGGGTGACCGCCGGGGGGAACGAAACGAGTTCGGGCCAGCGGAGGGCCGCGACGCGGCGATCGGCGACGGTCGCCGTGATCGAGGCCGTCGCCGCGGCCGAACGGGCGGGGCCGACCGAACTCCCGCCGCTGTACGAAGCGATCGATCCGGACGCGCTCGACTCGCTGTTCGAAAACCGGGACGGACGATCGACCCGCGGCGATCGACGGGTCGAGTTCGCCTACGCCGGGTACGACGTCGTGGTCCGGGACGGGCCGCGAGTCAGCGTCCGGGAGCGCTAGCCGGCACGTCGGTCGAGATTCCGACGAGCGGGTTCGATCCGGAGTCGGACGGCGCGGCGTCGGACTCGACCCGCGAGCGGAACGTCCATCGATCGAATTCGACCCGCGAGCGGAACGTCCATCGATCGAATTCGACCCTGCCGTATCGAGCCGCCTCGCCGTCGACGGACCGGCGACCCGCCCTCGAGTGTCAACGGTGACCACACCGACCTCGCGACCACCGTCACCACCAGTTTCATTTCCAAATTCCAACCCCAGTTATTCCGAACGATCGAAGGCATAACTCGCTTGAACGTCCATCGCGTAGATTTCTCCGATGAGCACCAGGCGAGCGCACCTCGAGATCACCGGAATGTCCTGTTCGACGTGTTCCGGAACCGTCGAGGACGCCGTGGCGGAGATCAGGGGCGTCTCGGAGGTGAGCGCGAACTACGCGACCGACGAGGGAACCGTCGCGTACGATCCCGACGAGACGTCGCTCCTGGAGATCTACGAGACGATCGACGCGGCGGGCTACGAGGCGTCGGCGGAGTCGGTCGAGCTGACCGTGCTGGGCATGTCGTGTTCGACCTGTTCCGGAACGGTCACCGAGGCCGTCGAGGAGCGTCCCGGCGTGATCGAGGCGGACGTCAGCTTCGCCGCCGACGAGGCCCGCGTTCGGTACAACCCGGCGGACGCCTCGCCCGCCGAGATCGCGGCCGCGATCGAGAAGGCGGGCTACGAACCCGTCCGCGACGAGACCGAGGAGACCCGGGGCGGGAGCCAGCGCGAGCGCGCGGTCGAGCGCGAGCTCCGGCGCCAGCGACGGCTGGTGCTCGGCGGCGCGCTGCTGACGCTACCGTTCGTGCCGATGATGGTCGACATGCTGCTCGACCTCGCCGGCGTCGCCTCCCCGGTGCCGATGGCGATCGCGCACCTGCCCGGTTGGTTCGAGTTCGTCCTCGCGACGACGCTGATGGCCACGCTCGGGATGGAGTTCATCCGGGGCGCCTGGCGCGCCTGGAGCCACAACCGGCGGGCCAACATGGACACGCTCGTGGCGGTCGGCACCTCCGCCGGCTACGTCTACAGCACGGCCGTCGTCGTCAACGCGCTCCCCGGCGACGGACTCTACTTCGAGGCGGTCGCGTTCATCCTCTGGTTCATCACCCTCGGCAACTGGCTCGAGGTGCGCTCGAAGGCCCGCGCGGGCAACGCGCTCCGCGAGCTGTTGCAGATGGAGGCCGAGGAGGCCACGCTCGTGGAATGGGAGGGCGACGCGGACGGCGAGGGCGCAGCCGGCGAGGGTGCAGCCGGCGACGGACCGAGCCGGCCGGCCGGCGAGGAGCGCCAGGTCCCCGTCGAAGCCGTCGAAGTGGGCGACGTGATGAAGGTCCGCCCCGGCGAGAAGATCCCGACCGACGGCGTCGTCGTCGGCGGGCAGAGCGCGGTCGACGAGTCCATGCTCACCGGGGAGTCGGTCCCCGTGGAGAAAGGCGAGGGCGACGAGGTCGTCGGCGCGACGCTCAACGAGAACGGCGTGCTCTACGTCGAGGCGACGAAGGTCGGCCGCGAGACGGCCATCCAGCAGATCGTCGAGCGCGTCAAGGAGGCCCAGTCGCGCCAGCCCGAGATCCAGCGGCTGGTCGACAACGTGAGCGCCTACTTCGTCCCCGCGGTGATCGCCAACGCCGTCTTCTGGGCGACGATCTGGTTCCTGTTTCCGGAGACGCTCGAATCGATCGTCGGCGCGCTCCCCCACTGGGGAATGGTCGGGGGCGGCCCGAGCGAGGTCACGACCCTCGAGTTCTCGGTGGTCGTCCTCGCCTCCGCGCTGCTGATCGCCTGCCCCTGCGCGCTGGGGCTCGCGACGCCCGCGGCGACGATGGTCGGGTCGACGCTCTCGGCGACCAACGGCGTCCTGTTCAAGGGCGGCGACGTCCTGGAGCAGGTGCGGGGCATCGACGTCGTCGTCTTCGACAAGACGGGGACGCTCACCCACGGCGACATGCGCCTGACGGACGTGGTGGTGCTGGAAGCACCACTCGCCGACGGCGGAGCGGACGACGACGCGACCCCGGACGGAGGCGTGCTCGAGGCCGAGTCCCGCGAGGAGTTCGTCCTCGGCGCGGCCGCCGCCGCCGAGTCGAACTCCGAGCACCCGATCGCCCGCGCCATCGTCGACGGTGCCGGAGAACGCGGCGTCGCGTTCGACAGCGTCAGCGAGTTCGAGAACGTCCCCGGCCACGGCATCCGCGCGGAGACCGACCGCGGGACCGTCCTCGTCGGCCGGCGCAAACTCCTCGCGGACGAGGGCGTCGACCCGGCGCCGGCGGAGGACGACCTGACCCGACTCGAACGCGAGGGCAAGACCGCGATGCCGGTCGCGGTGGACGGCGACGTCGTCGGCGTGCTCGCGGTGGCCGACACGGTCCGCGAGAGCGCCACGCGCACGGTCGCGGCCCTGCGCGAGCGCGGGATGGACGTCGTGATGCTCACCGGCGACAACGAGCGGACCGCCCGCGCGGTCGCCGAGCGCGTCGGCATCGACCCCGAGAACGTCCGCGCCGAGGTCCTCCCGGAGGACAAGGCCGATCACGTCGAAGCGCTTCAGGCCGACGGCTCTCGGGTGATGATGGTCGGCGACGGCGTCAACGACGCGCCCGCGCTCACGGCCGCGCAGGTCGGCGTCGCCATCGGCTCGGGCACCGACGTCGCCCTGGAGAGCGCCGACGTCACCCTGATGCGCGACGACCCCGCGGACGTCCTGAAGGCGGTTCGGGTCTCGGAGGCGACCATCTCGAAGGTCCGCCAGAACCTCTTCTGGGCGTTCGCCTACAACACGACGCTGATCCCGATCGCCTCGATCGGCCTGCTGAACCCCGCCCTGGCCGGCCTGGCGATGGCCGGTTCGAGCGTGAGCGTCATGGCCAACAGCTTAGTGTTCGCCCGCTACGACCCCCACGAGGACTACCACCTCGCGGTGACGCGACCGCTGCGGTGGCTGCGGCGGTGACGAAGGCGCTGTTCGCGCCCACTCGACCCGTCGGTTTATACGGAATCGTGCACTATCCGGAGGTATGACCGACATCGTCCGGAACGAGGGCGTCCTCGGCGGTGACCCTCGGATCGAGGGAACCAGAATCGGGGTGCTTCACGTATACGAGTTCGTTGTCGAGGGGTCGTGTTCGCCGGAAGACGTCGCCGATCAGCTCGATATCGGGCTGGACGAAGTCTACGCCGCCCTCTCGTACTACTACGCCAATCCGGACGAGATGACGGACGTCCGCGAACGCCACGCGGAGCTCGACCGCGAGCTGGCGGCGACGTCGCTCCGGCCGCCAGAGACGGCCGAGTGACGGATGGGGGAAACGACCGCGCTGCTGCTCGACGAACACGTCCCTCGGATTCTCGAGACGACGCTGGCGGCGAACGGATACGAAACGGTTCGCGCGGACGACCGATTCGGAGAACGGACGGTCGACGCGGAGCTGCTGGACTGGTGTCGTGAACGGGGGTACGTGGTTCTGTCGAACGATCGGGACTTCATCAGATTAACCGACGACCGCGGGCACGCGGGGATCGTCCTGTATACAGATCCCGCCTGGGTGCGGACCGAACCGAGCGAGGTCGTGGCACTCGTCGATCGCGTCGTCGAGGCGTTCGCTTCGGACGGACTCTCGGACCGCGTGATCTGGCTCGATGCGTGGCGAGACGCCCCGTGAGGAACGATCGCGGCCCCGGGACGCAGCTGCTGTCTCGTCTTCGCCCGCTACGACTCCCACGAGGACTACCACCTGCTCGTCACCCGGCCGCTGGGCCGGCTGCACGGGTGACGAGCGGACCGGGCGAACTCAAAACAGCGCCGCGACGACCGCCGACGCCGGGGCGAACTCAAAACAGCGCCGCGACGACCGCCGACGCCG
>SKPV01000195.1 GCA_007119345.1 Halovivax sp. | reverse complement strand
GCCCTCGACGCCTGGCGGACCCACGGGCGCGCCGTTCACGCGGCGCTCGAGGCGGCGACGTCGTCCCGCCACGACGGGGTGTTCGTCCTGCGACTGCACGGGGCCGACGTCCCCGAAGTCGCCCGGGACGGAGCCGTCGAGTCGGTCGCCCGGCTCGCGGCCGCGACGCGGAGCCCCGAGCCGGTCGTGCTCGCCGTCGCCGACGACGCGATCGGCGTGGCCGCGACCGACGACCGATCGCTCGGCCCGCTCTGTGAGCGCCTCGCCCGGACGATCGGCGCCGCCTACGACTACGGCCCGACCGCCGGCGCGCTCCGCGACGTCGACCCGGACCCCGACGACGCGATCGAGACCGCGAGGGGTGCGCTATGAGGCGACGGGCGATCGTCAGGACGACCCACGCGGACGCCGCGCTCGTCGCTGCGGCGATCGCCCCCGACAACACCGACGAGATGGAGACCGTCGTGTCGGTGACGACGGGCGACGGTAGCGAACCGGAACGCGACGACGGTGACCCGGAGAACGGCGACCGTGACCCGGAACGCGGCGAGGACGAGTCGTCGAGCGACGACCCGTCGGGCGAGGACGGAGAACGCACGGCGGTCCTCACCCGCATCGAGCGGGAGACGACCGGCGGCCTCCACTCGACGGTCGACGACTACCTCGTGAACCTCGACGTGGCGGACGGAGTCGCGGCCCGAGCGACGGGACGAGAGGTACCGGACGCGAACGACGCGAACCACGCAGATACGACGACAACAACCGATACACATGAGTGAACGATCCGTTTCACGCGCGAAGCAGGAAAAGCGGTGGTACACCGTGCTCGCACCGGAGCAGTTCGACCGGCAAGAGCTCGGCGAGACCCCCGCTGACGAACCGGAACAGGTGCTCGACCGAACGATCGAGACGACGCTCGGCGAGCTAACGAACAACGCGAGCGAGAACAACACGAAACTCGAGTTCAGGATCACGGACGTGGGCAGCGACGCGGCCTACACCGAATTCAAAGAGCACGCGCTCACGCGCGACTACCTCCGATCGCTGGTCCGACGCGGCGCCTCGAAGATCGAGGCCTACGTCACGGTCCTCACGACCGACGACTACCGCGTCCAGATCCAGCCGGTGGCCTTCACGACGAAGAAGGCCGACGCGAGCCAGGAGCAGGCCATCCGCGAGACGATGGTCGAGATGGTCGAGTCCGCGGCCGCGGAGCGCGACTTCGAGGACCTGATCGACGGCGTCGTCCACGGCCGACTCTCCTCGGCCATCTACGGCGAGGCCAAGACGATCTATCCGCTCCGGCGGGTCGAGATCCAGAAGGCCACCCTGGAGGCCTACCCCGAGGAGGTCGCCGAAGAGGAAGAGACCTCGGTCGACGTCGACGAGGCCGACGTCGCCACCGACGACTGAGGCGTCGAGTTCGCAATTTCTCTCGAGCGGGGACGAGGAGCGTCGCGTTCGACGACGGCGCCGCGGTCGCGATCATCGGCGCCGACGGATGCGCCGAGAGGGTCAAGAGGCGCCGACGGATGCGTTCGGTCAACTGCGATAGACGACGGTTCCGGTCGGGCGGCGGCAAGTATTCGTCGACGTTAGCACTTGCTCGCTGACGCGGACGAGCGATCACTCGCTGACGCGGACGAACCCAACCGTTCGGCCGCTGACACGGTTGATCACTCCTCGACGTGGACGAGCCCCATCATCCGACCGTCGCCACGGCCGTCTTTCTCGTGCGGGACGCAGTAGTAGGCGTAGGTCCCGGGAACCTCGAACGTGTGCTCGTAGGTCTCCCCGGTGCTGAACGCGCCGCCGAAGTTGTTCCAGTACGCGTCGCTCGCTTCCGCCTCGGTCTCGTACCCGCCGGAGGCGAAAAACGAGGCGCCCTCCGGCAGCCCGTCTTCGTAGGCGGTAACCGTGTGGTCCGCTTCGCTCGTGTTCTTCCAGACGACGGGGTCGCCCACGGTCGTCTCGTACTCCTCGGGTTCGAACGAGTGTCGCGACATCCCGATGTCGTACGGTTCGCCGCCGAAGAGGTCGTCCGCGGTGTCCGCGAGCGCCGTGCAGCCCGCGAGCGCGGCGACTCCGGTCGCCCCGACGCCCGCGAGGTAGGCGCGTCGTCGCATACGCGCCGATTGGGAGCGTGCCGATATAACGTCCGCGATGTCCCGCGGCAGGCCCGGACGAGGGCACCGTCGGCTCCGGGCTCGAATCGCGGACGGAAACACGTAAGGTGGGCGCCCCCCGAACCGGGGAGTATGCTTCCCCGGTTCGTCGGCCGCCTGGGCGTGGCCGACGCGGTCACGATCGCGAACGCCGCGCTGGGGTTTCTCGCGGTCGTGGTGGCATTCGTCGACGTCCACCTGGCCGCCAGGCTCGTCCTGCTGGCGGCGGTGCTCGACGGGCTCGACGGGGTGCTCGCCCGACGGTACGGCGGCACGCCCGTCGGGCCCCACCTCGACTCGCTGGCCGACGTCGCCTCCTTCGCCGTCGCACCCGCCGCCCTGGCGTTCGTCGTCGTCACCGACGGCCTCGGCGTCGAGTTTTCGTCCGCGGGCCCCGAGGCGATCGGCGTCGGCGCGGTCTGCGCGTTGTTCGTCGCCATGGCGGTCGCCCGGCTGGGACTGTACACGGTCTACGACGCCGGCGACGAGTTCACGGAGGGCGTCCAGACGACGCTGGCCGCGACGATCATCGGCGCCGCGGTTCTCGCCGGCGTCACCGACCCGTGGCTGATCCTCGGGGCGACGGCCGCGTTCTGCTACCTGATGGTCTCGCGGATCCGATACCCAGACCTGCTCGCTCGCGACGCGATGGTGATGGGCGTCGTGCACGTCCTCGCGATCCTGATCCCCGACGTCGCCGGCCGCACCTTCCCCTACGCCCTGTTGACCCTCGGCATCGCCTACCTGCTCCTGGGCCCGTGGCTCTACTGGCGGGGCGGCGCGTTCGCGGCGCGGGTGTATGGAAACTCTTAGGGGGGTTCTGCACCCAGATACGCGCATGCAGACGCCCACGAGACCGCGGTCGGCCACCCGCCGGCGGGTGACGCCATGAGCGACGAGGCGACCGAGGAGGGCGACGAAGACGCGACGCCGGATCCCGACGTCGACGAGATCGACGCGGAGCTGGCGGCCGTCTCCGAGCGCGCCGACGAGCTCGCGTCGGAACTCGAGGCGGCGGATACCGAGGACGACCTCGACGACGTGGAGGCCCACCTCGAAGACGTCAGCGAGGACCTCGAGGCGATCGAGATCCCCGAACCCCCCGAGGAACCCGACGACGAAGACGAGGAGACGCCCGAGGATCCGTACGAGGAGGTCAGGGACCGTCACGAGGAACTCGAAAACGACCTCGACGACGTCGAATCCGGCGTCGCGGACCAGCGCGGTCCCTACGCCGAGGACGTGATCGACGAGGTCGAGAGCGCGGCCGGCGACGTCGAGTCCACGCGGTGGACCGAGGAGGGGCGCGAGGAACTCCGCGAGGTCGTCGGGATCGCCCTCGCGGAGATCAGCGAGATCCTCGGCACCTCGCTCTCGCTCGCCGACGACGAGGAGCTGGTCGACGCGCTCGTCGAAACCCTCGAGCGCGTCGGCACGGAGATCGACGAGGCCGGGCTCGATCCGGACACCGACGCCGAGACGATCGACGCCCTGCTCGAGACGACCGACGAACTCCAGTCCGGCGTCGACGACGCCACCGCCTGGGACGACCTCGAGGTCCGCGAACAGCTCCGCCGCGAAGGGTTCTACGACGTCCTCGACCACGTCAAAGACTTCCCGCCCGAGTGGCACGCGCTGAAGGTCCACGAGAAGCAGGGCAACGTCGAGATGGTGTTGCTGGCCCTGGACTCGTTCGACTCCGACTTCATGGAGGAGCACTGTATCGAAGCGCTCGGGCGCATGGGCGACGAGGCGGCGATCGATCCGATGCTCCAGCTGGCGAACCGGCGGAACACCGACGCCATCGCCGTCCTCGGCTCGATCGGCGTCGCCGACGAGCGCGTCGTGGACACGCTGGTCGACTACGTCGACGGCGGCGATCTGTCGCTGCGAAAGCACACGCTCCGGGCCCTCGGCGAGATCGGCGCGCCGGAGGCCGTCGAGCCGGTCGCCGAACAGCTCGTCGACGACGACCCGAGCGTCCGCAGCCACGCCGCACGGTGCCTGGGCCTGCTCGGCGACACCCGCACCATCGACCCGCTCGCGGCGCTGCTCGACGACGACGAGGACGACACCGTCCGCGCCAGCGCCGCCTGGGCGCTCCGACAGATCGGCACCGAGGACGCCCTCGACGCCGTCACCCAGTACGCCGACGACCGCGCCTACCTCGTCCAGGCGGAGGCCGAGCGGGCCGAGGCCCAGCTCGTCGGCTGATCGGGCGGCCGATTCTCGAACGTTCCGGACCCCGAATCCGATCCTTTACGTACGAGGACGCGGCCAGGCCGTCGCGTGCGACGGCGCCCCGTCCCTCGACTCCCCGTCGAAGCCGGAACCAGCCGACGGGCCGTTTCGGTCGCAACGCTGCTGATCGCCGTTCTGGTCGGAGCGCTGCTGCAGGCCGTTCTGGCGGCACCGATGGCAACGGCCGCGGTGACCGGCCCGTCGGCAACGGAAGGGTCCGTCCAGCCGACCCCGAAACCGCCCGTCCAGCCGATACCGGAACCGCCCGTCCAGCCGACACCGAAACTCCCGGCGAACTCCCACGCGCCACCGACGATGACCGGCGACCGGGGACCCCCGCAGGCGTCCCTCATCGGTCCCGGTGGGACCGACGCCACGACGTCGGTCGCCGACGAGCCCTGTCCGGCGGCCGGAGCGCGGTCGACCGACGACGCGTCGTCGCCGCGGATCGTCGAGGCGTACCCGAACCCGACGACCGACGGTAACGTCGGCGAGTACCTCGTGATCGACGACCCCGGCGGACCGACGGAGAACCTGACGGTCACCGACGGACACGCGAGCACCGCGATCCCCGACGACAGGCCCCCGGGTCGGGTGGCCGCGAGCCTCGATCCGAACGTCACCGCCGAGCTGACCGACGACCACGTGGTCGAGTTCGACGGGTACCTTCGACTCGCCGCGGACGGTGACGAACTCGTCCTCGCGAACGAGTCGGGGACCACGGACGCGATCGTCTACGGCCGCGCAGCCGAGGGGGAAATCTGGTACCGCACCGGGGACGCGATCGGGAGCCGATCCGAGGACGAGTCGACGGCGCCCGTCAGCGGCGACTGGTGGCCCCGGGACGCGACGTGTCTGGAACCGTCGACGCGGTCGATCGACGAGGCGACGGCGTTCGTTCTCCCGGACACGCCGGAGGTGCCCCTGGAGGCGATCGCCGGCGCGGAGGAGCGAATCCGGGTAGCCGGCTACACGTTCACCGACGAGGAGATCGCCGCCGAACTGGAGGCGGCGCTCGACCGCGGCGTCGAGGTCGAGGTGCTCGTCGAGGCCGGTCCCGTCGGCGGCATTCCCGAAGAGACCGAGCCGCTGCTCTCGGAACTCGAGGGATCCGGAGCGACGGTGCGCGCGATCGGGGGCGAAGGCGCCCGTTACGGGTTCCACCACCCGAAGTACGCCGTCATCGACGACGCCGTCCTGGTGACCTCCGAGAACTGGAAACCCGCAGGGGTCGGCGGGGCCTCCAGTCGGGGCTGGGGCGTCATCGTCGACGACGCCGACCTCGCGGCGGAGCTGGCCACCGTCTTCGACGCGGACGCGGACGGACCCGATACGACGAACTGGAGCGCGTTCCGGCAGCGCACCACCTTCGTAGAGGAGGACGCCGCCGCGGGGTCGTTCGAGCGCGGGCGCGACGCCGAGACGGTGACGGCCGAGCGCGCCGAACTGCTGGTCGCGCCGGACAACGCCGAGGACCGACTGCGCGAGCTGATCGAGGGAGCCGAAGACTCCCTCCGGATCGTCCAGGTGCGAATCGACGGCCCCGACTTCGTCCTGCTCGACGCCGCCCTCGAAGCCGCCCGGGACGGAGCCGAGGTGCGGATCTTGCTCGACGACTCCTGGTACGTCGCGGAGGAAAATCGGGCGCTCGCCGACCGACTCGATTCGATCGCGGAGCGGGAGGAACTGTCGCTCGAGGTTCGCCTCGCCGAAGGCGGGAGCCGATTCGAGAAGGTCCACGCGAAGGGGATCGTCGTCGACGAGGAGACGGCCGTCGTCGGCAGCCTCAACTGGAACGACCAATCGCTCCGAGAAAATCGGGAGGTCGCGCTCGTCCTTCACGGCGACGACGTCGGGACCTACTACGCCGACGCGTTCGACGCCGACTGGGCGAGCGACGGCGACTGGCAGCTCCCGGTGGAACTGGTGCTCGCCGTCCTCACCGGACTCGCGATCGTCCTCGTCCTCGGGCGACGATACGTCCGGGTCGACCCGACGACGCGGACGGCCGCCGATCCGCGAGCGCAGGTCCCCGTGACGATTCGACCGGCAGGGTCAGAGGCGTCGGGGGCGGAGGACGTCGGACGGCATGGAGAGAACGACGGCTACGGGGGTGCCAGGTCGAACGAGACGGAGGACGACAGACGTTCGGATGAGAGCGACGGCTACGGAGATGCCGAGGCGAACGGGGCGGACGACGCCGTTTCCGGTGGAGTTCCCGCGGTGACGGACGAGTCGGCGGACACCGCGTCCGGCAGCGTCCGGGGACGGAAGAACCCCTCGAGCGAGCGGCGTCGAACGAACGGGCCGGCGGACGATCGCACATAAGTTGGCAATCGGGACAGGCGGGGGCATAACCGGACCCGGTCGCTACAGCGACCGATCACCATGCAAGTCGAACGAACGACCGCCGCCGCGTCCTGGGACGGAACGGTTCCCAGCGCATTCGACTGGCGGGTCGTCGGCCTCGTCGTCGTCCTCGCCGCCCTCGCCGCGTCGTTCAACCTTCCCCACGGCGGGCCGGCGTTCGCCGCAGGCGCGTTCGTTCTCCTGACCGCCGGCGGGCTGGCCGCCCACGCGCTCGGAGAACGGCGCCTCCGGCGGATCACGACGGGACTGGCAGAACGCTGGGACGCGGACGGTGCGCGAATCGAGAGCGTCAGCGGGTCCGCCGGACTGACGGGAACCGAGTGGACGATCCGGACCGCGTCCGGACCGGTCGTCGTCCGGGGACTCGCGCTCGCCCCGCTCTCGAAGCTCTCGATCGAGTGGCAGGGGACGGGCGACGTGCTGGAGGCGAGCGACGCCGAGGCGCGGTTGGACGCGCTCGCCGAGGAGTGGTACCGGGAAGTCGTGGAGTTCCCGTCTGCGTAATTCGTATCGAACGCGAACGGTGCGTCGGCGAGGAATTCCGAACCGGTCACCGGTACGGGAATCCGAACGCTCGTCACCGAGTCCGAACGAGTCGCTCGTCGTCGAGCGACAGTGGATCGTCCGTCACCGAGCGCCGCTGAACCGTCCGACCTCGAACTGGAGCGTGAGGTCGAAAAGACCGTGTTCGTCGTCTCAGTCGTCGAGCGGCGCCGCGCTCGAGAGCGCCTCGTCGATGTCGGCGTCGGCCATCTTTTCGACCAGGGCCTCGATGACCTCCCGGCGCTTTCCTTTGACGAACTTGATGGAGCCGACGACGAGGTGGCCGCCGCCGGAGACGCCGGCGCCGGGGATCTCCGCCTTGAGCTCCGCGACCATCTCCGGGATGTCCAGACGGACGCCGTCGCTTCTGAGGACGGCGAAGTCCGGGCCGTAGCCGACGGTGATGACCGGGTCGCCGGTCTCGGCGATCTTGCGGTCGTGGATCTCGCCGGTGGTCTTTCCGGGCGCGGGGTAGGTAAAGCGGTGAGCGTAGTTCTCGACGTCGATCCGATAGAGGTGGGCGCCGTTGTCGAGGTCCTCGTGCTCGAGGTGGGCCATCGCGGCGTCGAGTTGCTCCTCGACCGCCTCCCGGGCTCCCGCCGCGAAGAACGAGACGAGATTCCGGTGGTGGGAGTCCTCACAGTCGATGCCGAGGAGGTCGGTGATGAGGTGATCGCCGGCGCTGTAGCGCAGCCAGTGGGCGGCGTAGTCGAGCGCCTCGCTGACGTCCTGAAGGCGCTCCTCGTCGTACCCCTCCTCGGCGGCGAGCGCGAGGTAATCGGCCATCGCGTCGGCCTTCGAGCGGTCCGCGAGGCCGGCGACCGCGGGGACGTGGCGGATCTCGTCGGTGAGATCGGGGTAGATCATCCGGGCCAGTTCGACGCACAGCATCCCGGTCGTGATCCGGTAGTCCTCGTCGTGGAGGTACGGGTTGACGTGCGCGTCGAGGAGGTCCTCGACGGCCTCCGGGTCGGGATGGTGGTGGTCGACGGCGACGATGGGGATGTCGTAGTGGGCCAGCGTCTCGTAGGACGGCACGTCCTCGGCCGTCGAACCGTTGTCGAGCATCAGGAGGAGCGGCAGCTGCTGGCCGTGCTTGGCGCGGTCCTCCAGGGCGAAGTTGAGGTCGCGCGTAGCGTCTTCCATCTCGTAGAAGGGCGCCTTGCTCGGCAGGCGCTTGATCAGGTGTCGCGGCGCCTCCGGGTCCTCGTGGACGTCGGCGATGAACCGCTCGAGGGCGAGCTGGAGGGGGACGGCGGCACACATGCCGTCGCCGTCGGCGTGGTGGCGCACCCGGATCGGCCGACCTTGCAGGACGGTCCGCCGCAGGAGCTCGGCGACCTCCCGGAGCCCGGGACGGAGCTTCTCGAAGGCGGGCCAGTCGATCAGCGGCTCGACGTCGTGGGGTTCGGCGCGGCGATCGAGAGCGTCCGCGAGGCGGACGCGGGCCTCCCGCTCGGCCTCGTCGTCCAGGGCCGTGAGACCGTCCACCTCGAGCTGGATCGCCCCCTCCCGGCGCTCGGCGACGCCGGTCACCCGGACGACGTCGCCGACCGCGACGGCGGGGTATGCCCTGACGCCGGCCTCCTGGAACGCCGCACAGGGAACGACCCCGTACTCGTCGGCGACGTGGAAGATGGTCGGTCCGCCGGTCTGTTTGATCTGGACGACTTCGCCCTCGACGTGGATCTGCTCGCCGACGTTCGCCTCCAGTCGGTCGGTCCCGGTCAGCGTGAAGTCGTGGGCGACGTGCTGGAGGGTGTACTCCTCGACGTCGACGGGCTCGAACGAGAGGTCGCCGTTGTCGCGGACGGTCTCCAGCTCGACGACGAGCTCGTCGCCGACCCGGTAGGTTCCTTCGAGCACCGATTCGTGGACCAGTCCGGAGACGGACTCCGTGAGGTCGACGAAGACGCCGTAGTCGACGATACCGTTGATCTCGGCGAGGTACGGCGTCTCGGTCTCGACGTCCTCGGCGGTACACTCCGAGGCGAGATCGTAGACGACCGGCTCTCGCGCGTCGCCGGCCTCGCCGGCGGTCTCGCGTGTCATCGTTGCCGGTCGTTTGCGACCGTGGCGTATAACGCTTGTCAAGCGACGATCCGACGGATTCCCCGAGCGGGCCCAGCGGGCCGGCGTGTCGGCGGTTGGGCCGACTCGGGGACGAGCCGACGCGAGTTCGTCGGAGCGGCCGTCCGCGCCGACCGACTGGCCGATCGCCGTTCTGTCGGTCATCGATCGCCCGAGCGCAGTTCGCACGGTCATCGATCGCCCGAGCGCAGTTCGCACGGTCATCGATCGCCGAACCACCGATCGCCGCGTCACCGTTCGGCCACGAAATCGCTATGATCGACCGGGTACAATTCGGAGTCGAAACAGATGAGCGATCCAGTCATCGTCGACGCCGTGCGGACGCCGTTCGGGAAGCGCGACGGCTCTTTCCGGGACACGCACCCGCAGGATCTGGCCGCCGCCCCGCTGCGGGCGCTGCGCGAACGCAACGGTTTCGACCCGGCAACGATCGAGGACGTGATCTACGGCTGCGTGACGCCGATCGACGAGCAGGGGCTGAACGTCGCCCGTCTGGCGCCGATGGTCGCCGGCTGGGGGGACGGCGTCCCCGGCGTCCAGCTCAACCGGATGTGCGGCTCCGGCCAGCAGGCCGTCAACTTCGCCGCCGCCAACGTCGCCGCGGGCTACCACGACGTCCTGATCGCCGGCGGCGTCGAGCACATGACTCGCGTCCCGATGGGATCGGACGGGTCGAGCGTGACGGAGACGTACTTCGAGCACTTCGAGGAGCTCACCACGCAAGGCGAGGGCGCAGAGCGCATCGCCGAGCAGTACGGCTTCTCCCGAAGCGAGCTCGACGAGCTCGCGGTCGACTCCCAGCGCCGCTGGGGGGAGGCCTGGGAGGCGGGTCACTACGACGACCAGGTCGTCCCGGTCGAAACCGAACTCGACGGCGAGTCCGTGGTCGTGGACCGGGACGAGCACCCGCGGCCGGAGACCGACCTCGAGACGCTCTCGAACCTGCCGCTCTCGTTCCGCCCGGCGGGCGAGGGCGTACACCACGCGGGCAACTCCTCGGGGATCGTCGACGGCGCCTCGGCCGTCCTCGTCGCGAGCGCGGACGCGGCCGACGAGCGCGGATGGGAGCCGATGGCCCGCATCGTCGAGACCGAGGTCGTGGGGGTCGACCCGGTGACCATGCTGACGGGACCGATCCCGGCCACCGAACGCGTCCTCGAAGGGGCCGGCCTCTCCGTCGACGACGTCGACCTGTTCGAGGTCAACGAGGCGTTCGCCTCGGTCGTCGCCGCCTGGCTGGACGAGACCGGCGCCTCCTGGGAGGACGTCAACGTCGACGGCGGCGCGATCGCCCACGGCCACCCGCTCGGGGCGACCGGTTCGATGCTGCTGACGAAACTCGCCCACGGGCTGGAGCGAACCGGGGGGCGCTACGGCCTCTCGGCGATGTGCATCGGATTCGGCCAGGGGATCGCGACGATCGTCGAGCGGTGCTGAGGCGGTCGATCCCCCGATCGCGGCCCGGGATGGTGGACTCGCCTCCCGGCCAGATTCGGCGACGGCCGCCAGGAGCGATCGTCGCTGGCGTGCCGCGAGCCGGTACGCCACTAACCTTTTGCACGTCAGTTGCGAAGGCGCGGTATGACTCGCCAGCCCCGACCGCCGCCGGGCGGCGACGGGACGGCCGCGGAGGCGGTCGGCCCGGTCGCCGTTCGTCTCGTCCCGTCCGATCGGGATGATGCGGCGTCGATCGCGTCGGGGCTGGAATCGGCGAGCGACCGCATCGCGGTCGACGCTGTCGAGGAACCGGACGCGCTTCTCGGCCGAATCGCATCCGGTCGCGTCGACTGCGTCGTCGCCGCGTACGACCTCCCGGACCGAGATCCGCTGGCGCTCTGTGCGGACGTGCGCGAGACGGACCCCGACCTCCCGTTCGTCTGCTACGGCGCGGACGTCCCGCCGGCCGACGCCGCAGTTGCCGTCGGCGCCGGTGGTGTCACGGCCTTCCACCGTCTCCGCGACGAAGCGGGAGACGGCTCCCTGCTCGCCGCCCGGATCGAAGCCGCCGTCGACGAGCGTCGGGCGTCGTCCGCGCTGGCCGAACGCGCGCGACGGCAGGAGACGCTGCTGGGGAACTTGCCCGGGATCGTCTACCGCTGTCGGCTCGCGGACGGGTGGCCGATGGAGTACGTCAGAGGCGGCTGCGAGGAGCTGACCGGCTACCGGGCGAACGCCCTCGAGCGCGGCGATGTCGTCTGGGGAACGGAGATCCTCCACGCCGACGACCGCGCCTGGACCTGGGACGCCGTCCAGAAGAAACTGGAGAGCGGAGGCTCCTTCGAGCTCACCTACCGGATCGTGACTCGCGAGGGGACGGCGAAGTGGGTCTGGGAACGGGGCCGACGGATCGAGTCCGCCGCCCACGACGAGCCGCGGATCGAGGGGTTCATCACCGACGTCACCGAGCGGCGGGAACGGGCCGAACAGCTCCAGGTGATCAGTCACCTGCTGCGCCACAACCTCCGCAACGACATGACCGTCGTCCGCGGGTACGCACGCATGCTCGAAGCCGAGACGGAGCGCTTCGACGAGGAGGCGAGCGTCATCCTGGATCGGATCGACGACCTGCTGACCACCGTCGACAAGACCCAGCCGATCGTCGACGTCCTGACCAGCCCCCGCGAGCGCGCCGTCGTCGACGTCGGCGACGCCCTGGAGCGCGCCGTGGCGGCGATCGAGAACAGACACCCTCACGCGAAGCTGGACGTGACCGACGAGGCGTCGGCGTCGGTCGTCGCGATCGCCGAACTGGAGCGCGCCGTCACCGAACTGATCGAGAACGCGGTCGTCCACAGCGACAGCGAGCGGCCGTCGGTCTCGGTCGACGTCGAGCGTCGCGGCGGAACCGTCGCCGTCCGGGTCGCCGACGAGGGGCCGCCGATCCCCGACATGGAACTGGACGTGCTGACGGGCGATCGGGAGCCCGAACCGCTCTTTCACGGAACCGGTCTCGGACTGTGGCTGGTGGAGTGGATCGTCCGCCGATCGGGCGGTTCGCTGTCCTTCGAGCGGAACGAGCCGCGCGGCAACGTCGTGACCCTGGAGCTGGCGCGTTACGACGGCGGCCGGTGACTCCCGAAACGACCCGCCGTAGGGCGACCGGTGACTCCCGAAACGACCCGCCGTAGGGCGGCCGGTGACTCCCGAGTCCGCCCATCGTGAGCGCACCGGGACTCGGACCGCCGACCGAACCCCGACGGGCCGTCGGCGACGGAGCCGAGCCGGTCGGCCACCGCGCCGACGACGCCTTCCGCAACGTTTAGCAACGGCAAGCCCAGATGGGTAGCCATGGGTCTGCTGGACGCGCTGTTCCGCTCGAGCGAGATTCTCGGCATCGCCGAGGAGACCCTCGAGTTCGCCATCGAGTCCTCGGAGGCGAGCCACCCGAACGAGTACATGGGCTTTCTCCGCGGGACCGACGCGACCCGGCTCGGCCTCGACCGGGACGGATTGATCATCACGGACATCCTCGTGATGCCCGGCACCGAACAGAACAGCGTGAGCGCGACCGTCAAGACGAGCACCATCCCGAACGACACGAAGGCGCTCGGTAGCGTCCACTCCCACCCGAACGGGGTGATCCGCCCGAGCCAGGCCGACCTCGAGACCTTCGGGCGCGGCTCGGTACACATCATCGTCGGCGCGCCCTACGGTCGCCACGACTGGCAGGCGTTCGACTCCCAGGGTCGACCCACCCAGCTGAATGTGATCGACGTGGACCTCCCGGACACCGAGGACTTCTTTCACTTCACCCAGGCGGACATCGACGAGGAGTTACGATGGGACTGATGCGGGATCGCGGAGCCGCGGCGGAAACTCGGGCGGGGGGAGCGTCACCGTGAGCCGGACCGTCGTCGCCCAGGGGACGTTCGACATCGTCCACCCGGGTCACGTCCACTACCTGGAAGAGGCCGCCGGGATGGGCGACCGGCTCGTCGTGATCGTCGCCCGCCGATCGAACGTCGACCACAAGCCGGCGCCGATCTGCTCGGCCGAACAGCGTCGGGCGGTCGTCGACGCCCTCGCGGCCGTCGACGAGGCCATCCTCGGTCACGAGGAGGACATCTTCGTCCCGATCGAAGCGCTCGACCCGGACGTCATCGCCCTCGGCCACGATCAGCACCACGAGGAGGCGGCCATCGTCGACGAACTCGACCGGCGCGGGATCGACTGCGAGGTCCGACGGGCGAGCGCCCGCGAACCGGACGCAGGAGAGGTCCTCTCGTCTCGGCAGATCGTCGAGCGCATCCTGGAGCGCCGGGAGTGAAGAATCGAACGCGACGCGTGCCGGCGAGGCGGGATCGATTTTTCGGACGCGTCGCTCACGTCCGCCTGACGTACAGCACCCACACCCCGACGACGAGCAGCGCGAGTCCCCACCACAGCGAGTCGAAGGGCAGGAGCTTCAGCAAGAGCGTGACCAGTCCGGAGGAGACGAGCGACCACCCGAGTGTCGTCTGGTAACTCATACTCGTCGTACGCGCGGCGACCAGTTATGCCTCGGGGGTGCGCCTGCGACGCGGGCCGGTGCGGCGAGAACGCGAGCACCGCTCGAATCCCGACGTACCGTCCAGAATAGATGGCGCAGTTCCGTCAGCGACCGACGGCGCAGTCCAGTCAGCGACCGATCGCCCAGCCCGCTCAGAGGTAGCCTTCGTCGGCCAGACGCTCGACGCCCTCCCGAAGTCGCTCCTCGCTCGCGGCGTAGGAGAGGCGGGCGTAGCCGGGCGCGCCGAACGCGCTCCCGGGGACCGTGGCGACGTGGGCGTCCTCGAGGGCGCCTTCACACCACTTCGCGTCGCTCACTCGCGGCTGGCCGCCGCTCGCGGATCCCGAGGCGCGCCGCGCCTCGCCCTCGACCGGGAGCATCATGTAGAACGCTCCGTCGGGGACGGGGACGTCGACGCCCTCGTCGGCGAAGAGATCGACCAGCAGATCCCGGCGCTCCCGGAACGCCTCGACCATCTCCGCGACGGCGTCGTCGGTGTTCCCCAGCGCCTCGACGCCCGCGTGCTGGACGAAGTTCGTGGCGCAGGAGACCGAGTGAGAGTGGAGCTTCCCGGCCTGCGAGACGAGTTCCGCGGGGCCGGCGAAGTAGCCGAGCCGCCAGCCGGTCATCGAGTAAGCCTTCGAGAAGCCGTTGACGGTGACCGTGCGGTCGCCCATCCCGTCGAACGTGCCGAGGCTCGTCGGCTCGGTGCCGTAGGTGATCTCGTCGTAGATCTCGTCGGCGATCACGGTCACGTCGTGCTCGACGGCCAGGTCGCGGACGCCCTCGAGGGCCGCGTCCGAGTAGACGGCGCCCGTGGGGTTCGACGGGGAGTTGACGATCAGCAGCTCCGTCTCCTCGGAGATCACGTTCTCGAGGTCGCCGAGGGCGGGTTCGAGCCGGAACTCGTACGGCGAGAGGTCGACGCGGACGAGCGCGCCGCCGGCCAGCTTGACCATCGCCTCGTAGGAGACCCAGGCGGGGTCGAGCAGGACGACCTCGTCCCCGTCGTCGACCAGCGTCTGGACGACCTCGTACAGCGCCTGCTTGGCGCCCGGCGTGACGATCACGTCGTCGGCGTCGTGATCGAGGCCGTCGGCGCGCAGCTTCTCGGCGATGGCCGCCCGGAGTTCCGGGATTCCCTTGGAGGTGGTGTAGCCGGTGTGGCCGGCGTCCATCGCCGCCTGTCCGGCCTCGATCACGTTCTCGGGCGTGGGGAAGTCCGGTTCGCCAACGCTCAGGTCGACGACGTCGGCGCCCTCGGCCACCAGCTCGGAGGCGAGCGCCGAGATCGCGAGCGTGGCGGACGGTTCGACTCTCGTGACGCGGTCTGCGAATTCCATGGTGAGTGTAGTCGGTGGTATCGACGCGTGCGGCGTGGTCAGGGGTCGGGTAGTTCCTCGACGAGGTCGATCGCGCCCTCGACGGCGTCGCCGCCCTTGCCGGTCCGTTCGCGGGCCTCCGCAGCCGACATGCCCGGCCCGATCACGCCCAGGGTGACGGGGGTGTCGCGCTCGAGGGAGACGTCGGCGAGTCGCCGGGCCGTCGCGTCGGCGATGACCCGGTCGTGGTCGGTGTCGCCGGTGATGATCGCGCCGATCACGGCCACGGCGTCGACCTCGGCGCGGCGGGCCAGCCGGTCGGCGGCCAATGGCGCGTCGTAGGCGCCGGGGACGCGGACCGTCTCGACGAGTTCGGCGCCCGCGTCCTCGACCGCCTCGCGGGCGCTCGCCTCCATCTCCTCGGTGATCGGGCGGTTGAACTGCGCGACCACCAGTCCGAGCGCGGTCATACGTCAGCGGTGGTCGAGGGAGTAAAAAGAGGTACCGTTATCCGCGAACCGTGCGTCGACGCCGACCGATCGGGCGCTTCCCGGCCGGGCGAGCGGACCCGTGCGGGTTCCGCGCCGCGGCGTTTGCGAATCCTTATGCGCCGGCCCGCGCAACCGCCGACCGATGACGACGCTCCGAACGCCGGGACCGACGCTGGGCGTGGTCGGCGGCGGGCAGCTCGGCCGGATGCTCGCGGAAGCGGCGTCGCCGCTGGGCGTCGAGCTGATCGTGCTCGATCCGACGCCGGAGTGTCCGGCCTCGCTCGTCGCTCGCGATCAAATCGTCGCCGACTTCGACGACGAGGCGGCGATCCGCGAGCTCGCCGAGCGCGCCGACGCGCTCACCTTCGAGATCGAGCTGGCCGATCAGGACGCGATGGATCGGGTCGAAGAAGAGACGGGCGTGCCCATCCACCCGAAGCCGGCTACCCTCGAACTGATCCACGACAAGCTCGTCCAGAAGCGCGAACTCCGTGAGGCCGGAATTCCCGTCCCCAGGTTCCGCGGGGTCGACGACGCCGACGACGTCCGGGCGGCGATCGACGAGTTCGGCGCACCCGTAATGTTGAAGGCCCGCACCGGCGGCTACGACGGCCGCGGGAACGTCCCCGTTGAATCGGCGGACGACGCCGAGGGCGCCCTCGACGCCGTCGCCGGACCGGCGATGGTCGAGGCCTTCGTCGACTACGCGCGCGAGGTATCCGTGATCGCCGTCAAGGGCGACGGCGAGACGGCGACGTTCCCGGTCACCGAGACGATCCACCAGGAAGAGATTCTCCGGGAGACGGTCGCGCCGGCGCGCTCCGGCGACGACGTGCGAGAACGGGCGCGCGAGGTCGCCCTGGACGTGCTGGACCTGATGGAGGGCCGCGGCGTGTACGGGATCGAGCTGTTCGAAACGCGCGAGGCGCCCCGCGACTCGGAACGATCGAGCGGGCGCAGCTCGCGAGGTGGCGGCGAGATCCTGCTCAACGAGATCGCACCGCGACCCCACAACTCCGGCCACTGGACCATCGAGGGGACCGTCTCCTCCCAGTTCGAACAGCACGTCCGGGCGGTGCTGGGCTGGCCGCTGGGATCGACGGACCTTCGCGGGCCGACCGTCTCGACGAACCTGCTCGCCGACGTCGACGAGCCCGCGCCCGCCGCGCTCGCCGGCGTCGATCGGCTCCTGGAAGAGCCGGGCGCCCACCTCCACTGGTACGGCAAGGCGGAGGCGCGTCCGCTGCGAAAGATGGGGCACGTGACCGTGGGCGGGACGACGGGCGAGTCCCTCGACGGGCTGCTCGAGCGGGCCCGCTCGCTCCGTGATGTCGTCACCTTCTCGTAAGACCGCGGCCACGACGTCCGGACCGGAACCGAACATGCTAGCCGTTTCTGGCCGAAATCGCCGGGAAGAGCGCTGCTACCCCGGAAAAGACTATACATAGAGAGCCACGATACACGGGGACATGATGGATGCCACCGCCGTCGTCGACCGGTTGTCGAGCGGCCGAGGATCGCGGATCGACCTCGAACGGGAACCGACCGAAGCCGAAATTCGGGACGCGGTGAAGCGGCTCAGAGCGGAGGGACTGTGCGGCCGACGGGTCGGCGAGGACCACCTCGTCCCGTACTTCCTCGCGAACGACGGCTTCGGCCAGCGCGAGATCGACCTCCTCGAGGACGTGCTGGCCGAGGAATACGAAGGGACGGATCTCTGCCTCCGGACGCGACGATCGGCGTGCAGCCGGTTGCGCGGCGGATGCAAGGGATCGCGCTGAGCCGGGACGAATCAACGCCTTTCATTGCCTCCGCGACGGAAGCGACGGGCATGACCGACGCAGTCGCGGACCTGATCGACAGGTTGCGCCGCCAGGCCGACCAGGACAGACCGCCCGAGGAGACCCCCGACGTCGGGATCGTCATGGGCAGCGACTCCGACCTCGAGGTCATGATGACCGGCGGTCGCCGCCGGGGCGCCTACGACGCCCTGGTCGACGAGCTCGGGTTCGCGGAACAGACCGACTTCGAGTCGCCGCCCGAGGCCCGGTTCACCTTCGAGACCTACGTCACCTCGGCCCACCGGACCCCGGATCTGATGGCCGCGTACGCGGAGACCGCCGAGGACCGCGGAATCGAGGTGATCATCGCGGGCGCGGGCGGGAAGTCCGCCGACCTGCCGAACATGACGGCGTCGATCGCCTATCCGCTGCCCGTCATCGGCGTGCCGGTTCAGGAGAAGTCCGTCGACAGCGTCATCGGAATGCCGACGGGCGCGCCGATCGTCGCCGTCGACGCCGGCAAGTCGTTCAACGCGGCGCTCTCGGCCGTCCAGATCCTGGCCAGGAAGCACGAGGAGCTTCGCGCTCGACTCGTCGACTACCACGAGCGGCTGCGGGACGAGGTCGGCGACGTCTCCCGAGCGCTCCACGACGGGGGCACTCGCGCGTTTTTGGACGGGCGGGAGTGACCGATCGAGCGGAGTGACCGATCCCTCCGTCCGCCGAGCGACGGCCGCAGGCCGAAGAGACGTTCATCCATCGACGAGTGAATCATCCCCTGATCTGTCGTCGCTCGACCCGAATATTCGGGACCATTTATAACGACGGATCGGTCCAGTCCCGCCGCAGGCGGCCGGATTTCGGCGAAAACCGAAGAATCAACCCTTATATGGGTGCGTTTCGAACCCCCGCACGTTACCGAGATGAACGATTGGATAGCGATTGGGGCGCTCGGTCTCGTCGCGGTCGGCATCCCGCTGGGGATGATGGCCGTGTCGTACCTGCTGCGACCGAGCGTACCCGAAACGAGTAAACGCGCCACCTACGAGAGTGGGGAGGTCCCGACGGGCGGGACGCGCATCCGCTTTAACATCCAGTACTACATGGTCGCCCTCCTCTTCGTCGTCTTCGACATCGAGACCGTCCTGCTGTTCCCGTGGGCGGTCACGTACCTGGATGCCCTGGACGAGTACGGCATCGTCCGCGCGCTCGGCCCGATGCTCCTGTTCGTCGGCATCCTCCTCGTCGGACTCGCGTGGGCCTGGCGCAAGGGCGCCGTCCGGTGGGCCAAGAGCCCCCGAGTCGACCCGGAGGCCGATCGTCAATGAGCAACGAACCACGACAAGAGATCTACGAGAGTACAGCGCCGTCGACGGACACGCGCGACGCGAGGATGGGCGCGGGCGTCGACGACCGGATGAACTCGAAGCTGCGGGAGGCGTTCGGCTCGACCCCGTTCATCCTGACCAAGTTCGACGAGTTCATGAACTGGGTCCGGGGCAACTCGATGTTCATGCTGCAGTTCGGAATCGCCTGTTGCAGCATCGAGATGATCCACACCTACGCGATCAAGCACGACCTGGACCGCTTCGGCGCCGGCGTCCCGCGAGCGTCGCCGCGCCAGGCGGACGTCATCATCGTCCCGGGGACGATCGTCTCCAAGTTCGGGCCGCGCATGAAGCGCGTCTACGACCAGATGCCCGAACCCAAGTTCGTCGTCGGGATGGGGTCGTGTACGATCTCCGGCGGCCCGTTCCAGGAGGGCTACAACGTCGTCAAGGGCGCCGAAGAGATCATTCCCGTCGACATCCACGTTCCCGGCTGCCCGCCCCGACCCGAAGCGCTGATCTACGGCGTCCTGAAACTGCAAGAGCAGATCAAGAACGGCGAGTCCTCGCCGGTCGTCGTCAAGCCCTACGAACTGGAGGAGTTCGGCGACCTGCCGCGGGACGAACTGGTACAGAAACTGGCCGACGAGATCGACGAAGACGACCTCGTCATGCGGTACAACTGGGCTGATTCGCCATGAGCGCGGGATCGGAACTCGATCCGGCGGACGCCGGCGACGAGTCGGTCACCGAAGCCGACCTCGAGACCGTGCTGGGCGAGCGGGCGCTCGCTCGCGACGACCACCTGAACGCGCCCGGATTCGTGATCCGGCCGGACGACGTCAGGGACGTCGTCGTGGACCTGCGAGACGAGCTGGGCTTCGATCACCTCTCGTGTCTGACCGCCCAACAGTACGCGGACCGGTACGAGTCGATCTACCACCTCAAGAAGTACGCCGACCCCACCCAGGAGGTGTCGATCGTCGTGCCGACGTCGGTCGACGAGCCCGTGAGCGAGTCGGTCGAGCCGGCCTTCCGGACCGCCGACTGGCACGAGCGGGAGGCCTACGACCTCGTCGGGATCGAGTACGAGGGTCACCCCGACCCGCGCCGGATCCTCCTGCCCGAGACCTGGCAGGGCCACCCGCTCTCGCTGGATTACGACCAGGACAAGCCCCAGATCGTCCGCTTTTCCGAACACGAGAATCCGATCCAGCCCGACGAGCACGACGCGGAGTCGGAGACGATGTTCCTCAACATCGGCCCACACCACCCGGCGACCCACGGCGTGCTCCACATCAAGGCGGTGCTGGACGGCGAGCAGGTCGTCGACGTCGATCCGGACGTCGGCTACCTCCACCGCTGTGAGGAGCAGATGTGCCAGCAGGGCACCTACCGCCACCAGATCATGCCCTACCCGGACCGGTGGGACTACGTCTCGGCGGGGCTGCTCAACGAGTGGGCCTACGCCCGCGCGGCGGAGGACTTGGCGGACATCGAGGTTCCCGAGTACGCCCAGGTCCTGCGAACCATGGGCGCCGAACTCTGCCGGATCGCGAGTCACTTCCTCGCGCTCGGTACCTTCGCCCTGGACGTCTTCGGCGACTTCACCGCCGTCTTCCAGTACGCGTTCCGCGACCGCGAGGTCGTCCAGGACATCCTGGAGGACCTCACCGGCCAGCGGCTCATGTTCAACTACTTCCGGCTGGGCGGCGTCGCCTGGGACCTGCCCGAACCCCGCGAGGAGTTCTTCGAGAAGAGCCGGAACTTCCTCGACGAGCTGCCGGCGAAGATCGACGAGTACGAGGACCTGCTGGTGACCAACGAGATCTTCCAGATCCGCTGCGTCGACACGGGGATCCTCGAACCGTGGGACGCGAAACAGTACGGCTGTACGGGCCCGGTGGCGCGGGGCTCGGGCATCGACTACGACTTGCGACGCGACGATCCCTACGGCTACTACCCGGAACTCGAGTGGGACGTCGTCACGATGGACGGCTGTGACAACTACAGCCGCGTCCTCGTCCGGATGCAGGAAGTAGAGCAATCGGCCCGGATCATCGAACAGTGTCTCGACCTCCTCGAGGAGTGGCCGGAAGACGAGCGGGAGATCCAGAGCAACGTGCCCCGGACGCTGAAGCCGGACGCGGACGCCGAGACCTACCGCGCCGTCGAGGGCGCGAAAGGCGAGCTCGGAATCTACATCCGCTCGGACGGCACGCAGAAGCCGGCCCGGTTCAAGATCCGCAGCCCGTGTTTCCACAACCTCTCGGCGCTCGAACGGATGGTCGAGGACGAGTACATCCCCGACCTGATCGCCTCGCTCGGCAGCCTGGACATCGTCCTCGGGGAGGTGGATCGATAGATGAGCGCGCTGGCGACCGTCGGCGCGTCGGTGGCCGGGAGAGTCGATACCGCCGCCGGTGCCGTCGGCGAGACGGGACTGCAGGCCGCGAGCGAGACGGTGTTGCAGGCGGACGACGGAACGATCCTTCTACCCGAGCGCCTCGTCGACCTCCTCCGGCTCGAGGGCTTCGGCCTGGCTGGAGAGCTGCTCGCGACGCTTCTCGCCGCGTTCCTCATCGGCAATCTGATGCTGGCGATGACGGCGCTGGCGGGTCCCTGGGCGAAACGGAAGATCACCGCCGCGTTCACCGATCGGATCGCGGTCAACCAGATCGGTCCGGGCGGCATCGGCATCATCGTCGCCGACTCGGTCCGGCTGCTCTCGAAGGAGAACATCATCCCCGAGAACGCCGACCGGCCGGCGTTCGACCTGGCGCCGCTCGTGATCGCCAGCTCGGCGCTGCTCGGGTTCGCGGTGATCCCGATGGGCAGCGGGATCCACCTCGCCGACCCCGAAGTCGGGCTGGCGTTCGTCTTCGCGGTCGCCTCCATCGCCAGCGTCGGACTGGTGATGGCCGGCTACGCCTCCGCGAACAAGTACTCGATGCTCGGCGGGCTTCGGGCGGTCGCCCAGAACATCGCCTACGAGATTCCGCTCGTCGTGACCGGGATGTCGGTCGTGGTCTTCGCGGGCAGCCTGCGGATGAGCACGATCGTCGACGTCCAGGCCCAGACCCTGATCGACCTCGGCGTCGTGACGATTCCGGCGTGGTTCGCGCTCGTGAACCCGTTCGCGTTCGTGCTGTTCCTGATCGCGAACTTCGCCGAGATCGGTCGGAACCCGTTCGACACGCCGGAAGCCCCGACCGAGATCGTCGCGGGCTACCAGACCGAGTACTCGTCGGTGTACTTCGTGCTGATCTACCTCGGGGAGTTCATCCACATCTTCCTCGGGGGCGCGATCGTCGCGACCGTCTTCCTCGGCGGGCCGGCCGGGCCGGGACCGGCGGAGCTGGGACTGGTCTGGTTCCTCGTGAAGATCTGGGGAATCTTTCTGCTGACCCAGTGGCTGCGCTCGGCGCTCCCGCGGGTGCGGATCGACCAGCTGATCGAGATCGGCTGGAAGGGACTGCTCATCCTGTCGTTCGTCAACCTCGTGTTGACGGCGATCCTCGTCGCAGTCCTGCAGACGACCGGGGTGATTGCATGATCGGACTACTCAAATCGATGGCGACGACGATGCGACACGCACTGGACGGCTCGACGTTCACGGTCGAGTACCCCGACGAGGCGCCGGACGTCTCGCCGCGATTCCGCGGGGTCCACAAGTTCAGCCAGGAGCGCTGTATCTGGTGTCGCCAGTGCGAGAAGGTCTGTCCGAACGATACGATCCAGATCGTGATGGACGACCAGCGCAACGGGGAACAGTACAACCTCCACATCGGGCAGTGCATCTACTGCCGGCTGTGCGAGGAGGTGTGTCCGGTGGACGCGATCTTGCTCACCCAGAACTTCGAGTTCACCGGCGACACGAAACACGACCTGGTCTACAACAAAGAGCAGCTGAAGGCGGTGCCCTGGTACAAGGACATCGATCCGCTCGAGGCCCGCGAGCCCGACCGCGGCGGGTGGGTCGGCGAGGGCGAAGGCGAGGTGGACTACCAATGATGTACGCGCTGGCGTTCGGCCTGTTCGCGGCCATCACGCTCGGCAGCGCCGTGGGCGTCGTCCTCCTCCGGGACCCCTGGCACTCGGCGCTCATGCTCGGCGTCTCGCTGCTCTCGGTCGCCGTCCACTACGTGATGCTGGCGGCCGAGTTCGTGGCCATGATGCAGATCCTCGTCTACGTGGGCGGCGTGCTCATCCTGATCACGTTCGCGGTGATGCTCACCCAGCCCGAAGACGAGCCGGCGGAGGTGGCCGGCGTATGACGAACCGGCCGAAACTGGTGCCGATCGGCGAGCGCCTGGTGCCGGGGCTGCTGGCCCTGGCGCTGTTCGGCGCGCTCGCGGCGGTCGCGCTGACGACGAGCTTCGAGGAGTTCGCCGGCTTCCCCGACGGCATCTCGGTCACCGCCGAGATCGGCTACGCGATGTTCGACTACGGGGCGCTCCAATCGAACGAGGGGAACCTCGCCCAGACCGAGCCGTTCCTGATCGCGTTCTTGCTGATCGCGATCGTCCTCGACGCGGCGCTGGACGGCTCGCTGGTCCTCGCAACGCGCGAGGAAGACGGCGAGACGCCTCATCCGGCGGCCTACGACCGGCCGGTGGCCGGCGGCGCCGGGACGGCCGTGACCGACGGCGGCGACGTCGAGGCGCGTCTGGAGACGGACGCCGCCGACCGCGAGGGGGCGACCGACGGAGGTGAGGACGCGTGATCGGGATCGAACACTACGTCCTGCTGTCGGCGGCCCTGTTCTGCATCGGGCTGTTCGGCATCCTCACGCGCCGGAACGCCCTGATGTTCCTGATGTCCGTCGAGCTGATGGTCAACGGGGCGGCGATCAACCTGGTCGCCTTCGCGTTCTACTACGGGAACCTGACCGGGCAGGTGTTCACCCTGTTCGTGCTGGCGCTGGCGGCCGCGGAGGTCGCCGTCGGCCTCGGGATCATCCTGGTCTTGCACCGCAACTACGACACGATCGACGTGACCGTACCGACGACGATGAGGTGGTAAGATGGAAGGACTGTTCAGTTACGCGCCCGCGATCGTGCTCTTCCCGCTGGTGACGTTCGTCGTCGCGGTGACGTTCGGCCGTCACCTGCCGCTGAAGGGCGCGATCCCGGGTATCGTCGCGACCGGAGGATCGCTCGTCCTCTCGCTGGTGATGGTCGCCGTCCTCGCCGGCGGGGCGGACCCGCACAACGAATCGCTGTACACCTGGGTGGCGACCGACGAGATCACGTTCCACTTCGGGATCCTGATCGACCAGCTGTCGGCGCTGATGCTGGTGATCGTCTCGCTGATCGCGTTCCTGGTCCACGTGTTCAGCCTGAGCTACATGAACGCCGAAGGCGAACCCGGCCTCCCGCGGTACTACGCCGGCCTCTCGCTGTTTTCCTTCAGCATGCTGGCGTTCGTCGTCGCCGACAACCTGCTGATGGCGTTCATCTTCTTCGAACTCGTGGGCCTGTGCTCGTTCCTGCTGATCGGCCACTGGTTCGAGACGCGGTCGGCGCCCTCGGCCGCGAAGAAGGCGTTCCTCGTCACCCGCTTCGGGGATTACTTCTTCCTCGTCGGGGTCGTGGCCATCGCGGCCACGTTCGGCACGCTGCAGTTCGCCGGCGACGAGTCGTTCGTCGCGGCCGCCGAGGCGGCGGTCGCCGGCGAGACCGACCTCGACGTCCCCGGCGGCCTCGGCGCCGAGACCTGGGTGACGATCACCGGCCTGCTGGTGCTCGGCGGCGTCCTGGGCAAGTCCGCCCAGTTCCCGCTGCACACCTGGCTGCCCGACGCCATGGAGGGCCCGACGCCGGTGTCGGCGCTCATCCACGCCGCGACGATGGTCGCGGCAGGGGTCTACCTCGTCGCCCGGATGTTCGGCTACTACGCCGTCTCGCCGACCGCGCTCGCGATCGTCGCGTTCGTCGGCGGCTTCACGGCGCTGTTCGCGGCGACCATGGGTTGCGTGAAAGACGACGTCAAGCAGGTGCTGGCGTACTCGACGATCAGCCAGTACGGCTACATGATGCTCGCGCTGGGCGTCGGCGGCTACGTCGCCGGGGTTTTCCACCTGATGAACCACGCCTTCTTCAAGGCGCTGTTGTTCCTCGGGGCCGGCGCGGTCATCATCGCCATGCACCACGAACAGGACATGTGGAAGATGGGCGGGCTCAAGGAGAAGATGCCAGTCACCTACTGGACGTTCCTGGCGGGCGCGCTCGCGCTCGCGGGCATCATCCCGTTCTCGGGATTCTGGTCGAAAGACGAGATCCTCTACGACGCGATGGTCGTCGGCGTCAACGAGCCGCTGATCCTCGCGGCGTACGCCATGGGTCTGCTCGCCGTCTTCTTCACCGGCTTCTACACCTTCCGGATGGTCCTCCTGACCTTCCACGGTGAGCCGCGAACGGAGGCGGCCGAGCAGCCCCACGGGATCGGCCTCCCGGCGAAGGTGCCGCTGGTCGTCCTCGGCACGCTCGCCGTCGTGGCCGGCGTCGCCAACCTCGCGCCGGTCGCGAAGCTCACCGGTGCCGACATCGAGTTCCTCCACCAGTGGCTGGAGGGCGGCGTCGAGGGGACGACCTACGTCGCCTACAGCGAGATGATCGGCGACGTCTACGCGACCGAACTCGCGGGCCTCGAGCCGTTCGACGTCCTGATCGCGGCCGGGCTCTCGCTCGCACTCGCGTTCTCGGGCGCCGGGGTCGCCTGGAAGCTGTACAACGTGCCCGAACCCGAACGCCACACCGAGCGCCTGGGCGCTGCGTACACGGTGCTGCGGAGCAACTACTACCAGGACGAGCTCCAGGTCTGGCTCGCCCGCGGGTTCACGCTCCCGCTCGCCCGCCGGACCGATCGGTTCGACCAGACGGCGATCGACGGTGCCGTCGACGGCGTCGGGCGCGTGAGCCTCTTCGGCGGTAACGCCGTCAAGCGCCTCCAGACCGGACTCGTCACCAACTACGCGGCGCTGCTCGTGCTCGGGTTCGTCGCGCTCCTCGTCGTTCTCGGCCTCTACGGAGGGTGGTTCCAATGATGATCGAGCTGCTACTCGCGGTCACGTTCGTCGGCGCGGCCGTCACGTTCCTCGCACCGAACCGGGTCGCCGGCCGGCTGGCCTTCGCGATCAGCCTCGTGCCGGCGGCGCTGAGCCTCTGGATGTTCACGGCGTTCGACGGCAGCGGCAACGCCTTACTCGAGGGCGATCTCGCGTTCGAGTCCCGGGCGGCGTGGATCCAGCTCGCCGACTACGAGATCTCCTGGTTCGTCGGCGTCGACGGCATCAGCCTGCCGCTGGTCGTCCTGACGACCGTCCTCACGACGCTGGCGATTCTCAGCTCCTGGACGCCCATCGACGAGCGCCAATCGCAGTTCTACGGTCTCGTCCTGTTCATCGAGGCGAACCTCATCGGCGTCTTCGTCGCGCTCGATTTCTTCCTCTGGTTCATCTTCTGGGAGGCCGTCCTCATCCCGATGTACCTGCTGATCGGCGTCTGGGGCGGCCCGCGCCGGAAGTACGCCGCGATCAAGTTCTTCGTCTACACGAACGTCGCCTCGCTGGTGATGTTCGGCGCATTCATCGCGTTCGTCTTCGGGCTGGGCGACGCGGTGACCAGCTTCGCGCTGCCCGAGATCGCCGACGCGATGGTCAACGGCGACGGGCTCCAGGAGTCCGTCTTCGGGCTGGGCGAAACGACGCTCGCGTCGGTCGTCTTCGTCGCGCTGTTCCTCGGCTTCGCCGTGAAGGTGCCGGTCGTCCCCTTCCACACCTGGCTGCCGGACGCCCACGTCGAGGCCCCGACGCCCGCGTCGGTGCTGCTGGCTGGCGTCCTGCTGAAGATGGGGACCTACGCCCTGTTGCGGTTCAACTTCACCATGTTCCCGAACGAGGTGTCGACGTTCGCGATCCCGATCGCCGCGATCGCGGTGATCAGCGTCATCTACGGCGCGATGCTCGCGCTGGCCCAGACCGATCTCAAGCGGATCGTCGCCTACTCGTCGGTCTCCTCGATGGGCTACGTCATCCTCGGGCTGGTCGCGTACACCCAGTTCGGGGTCGGCGGAGCGACGTTCCAGATGGTCAGCCACGGGCTGATCTCCGGGCTCATGTTCATGGCGGTCGGCGTCATCTACAACGCGACCCACACCCGGATGGTCACGGACATGTCCGGGCTCGCCTCGAAGATGCCCGTCGCCGTCTGGATCCTGATCGCCGGCGCCTTCGGCTACATGGGCCTGCCGCTGATGAGCGGCTTCTACGCCGAGTTCGCCATCTTCTACGGCGCGTTCGGCTCGGAGCTGCTCGCCTACGCGCCGATATTCACGGCGTTGGCGATGTTCGGCATCGTCATCGTCGCGGGCTACCTGCTGTTCGCGATCCAGCGCAGCCTCTTCGGCCCGTACCGGCTGGAGACCGACTACGACGTCGGCCCCGCGCCGGTTCACGACGTCGCGCCGATGTTCGTCCTGCTCGGGCTGATCGTCCTGCTCGGCGTCGCGCCGGAGCTCATCTTCGAGATGATCACCGACGCCGCCGACCCGATCGTCGAGCTCCAGGGAGGTGACGCGTGATGATCGAACCCGTTCAACTGCCGGACGCCGCGGCGCTCGCGCCCGCGCTGATTCTGGCGGCGACCGCCGGCGTCCTGTTCCTGATCGACGGCCTCAACCCGGGCAAGAGCAGTCGGGCGCTGCTGGCGGGGACGACCGCCGTCGGCGCGCTGGCGAGCCTCGGCGTCGCCGTCTGGTTCCTGCTCGCCGGCGTCGGCACCCCGACGCCCGACGGTCACGGCGAGATTTCGGTCTTCGGCGGCCAGCTCGTCGTCGACCAGCTGGCGCTGTTCTTCATGATCGTCGTCGCGGTCGTCACCGCGCTGGTCGCGATCGCGAGCTACGACTACATGGACGGCCACGCCTACCAGGCCGAGTACTACACGCTGGTGGCGCTCGCGGCGACCGGCATGGCGACGATGGCGGCGGCCAACAGCCTCGTCACCGTCTTCATCGCCCTCGAGCTCGCCAGCCTGCCGTCGTACGCCCTCGTGGCCATCCTCAAGGACAACCGCGGGAGCGTCGAGGCGGGACTGAAGTACTTCCTGCTCGGGGCGCTCTCCTCGGCCATCTTCGTCTTCGGTATCAGCCTCGTCTACGGCGCGACGGGTCACCTCCAGCTGGAGGCGATCGCGGAGGTCGTCGCCGGCGAGGAGACGCCGGTCGAGGGCCACGAGATCGGCAATTACGACGGCATCCTCGGCGTCGGCATCCTGATGCTGATCGGCGGCTTCGCGTTCAAGACCGCGAGCGTCCCGTTCCACTTCTGGGCGCCGGAGGCCTACGAGGGCGCGCCCGCGCCGGTCTCGGCGTTCCTCTCGTCGGCCTCGAAGGCCGCCGGCTTCGTCGTCGCGTTCCGCGTCTTCGCCGAGGCGTTCCCGCTCGGAGAGACGGCCGCGGTCATCGGCTTCGACTGGACGATCGCGTTCGCGATCCTGGCGATCGCGACGATGACGGTCGGCAACTTCGCGGCGGCCGTCCAGGACAACGTCAAGCGGATGCTCGCGTACTCGTCGATCGGCCACGCCGGCTACGCGCTGATCGGGCTGGCCGGCGCCGGCGCCGGCGCCGGCGAGCTGGTGCTCGGCGCGGCGATGATGCACCTGTTCGTCTACGCGTTCATGAACACCGGCGCATTCCTCTTCGTCGCGCTCGCCGAGTACTGGGGCGTCGGCCGAACGTTCGCCGACTACAACGGCCTCTCGAAGCAGGCGCCGATCGCCTGCCTGGCGATGACGATCTTCATGTTCAGCCTCGCCGGCATCCCGCCGCTGGGCGGCTTCTGGAGCAAGTACTTCCTGTTCACCGGCGCGGTCAGCGTCGGCACCACGACCATGCTGGTCGTCGCCGGCGCGCTCGTCGTCAACAGCGCGCTCTCGCTGTACTACTACGCGCGACTGGTGAAGGCTCTCTGGATCGAGGAGCCGGTGCTCTCGGTCGACCGGCTCTCCCAGCCGGTCGGCCTCTACGCGGCGATCGTCTTCGCGGCCGTGATGACCGTCGCGATCCTCCCCGGCTTCGGGCCGGTCGTCGACGCGGCGATCGGCGCCGCCGACGCGATCTTGCCGTAGTCGGGACCCGGTAGCTTTTACCCGTCCCGCTCGGTACCCGCGAGCATGGCGACCCGGCTCGTCCTCGGTTGTGGCGCGGTCGGGCAGCGGATCGTCGGCGGGATGGGCGGGCGGACCGACCGGCTGCTCGTCGTCGACGACGATCCCGCGATCATCGAGACGCTCCGCGAGGAGTCGATCCCGGCGACGGCGCGCGATCCCACGGACATCGCCGGGCTGGCGACCGTCGACGAGCCGGCGCTCGTCGTCGTCGCCGGCGATCGGACGGACCGGAACGTGCTCGCGACCGAGCGCGCCCGCGAGCGGTTTCCCGACGCCTGGCTGCTGGCCTACGCCGGCGGGAACCCCTCGCCGGACGCGCTAACGCGGCTCGCGGACGCGGCCGACGCCGCGATCGACCCCGCCCGGGCGATCGCCGACGCCGTCCTCGACGGGACGGTCAGTCCGGGCGCGGAGAACGCCCGCCGACTCCGTCGACGCCTCGCCGAGATCGACGGCCGGCTGGCCGTCCTCACCCACGACAATCCCGATCCGGACGCCATCGCGAGCGCGATCGCCCTCGTCGACCTGGCCGGGGCCGTCGGCGTCGAGGCCGACGCCTGCTACTACGGCGAGATCACCCACCAGGAGAACCGCGCGATGGTGAACCTCCTCGACATCGAGCTCCGGAACCTCTCGCCCGAGGACTCGCTCTCGGCGTACGGGGGCTTCGCCCTGGTCGATCACTCCCGACCCGGCGTGAACGATCAGCTGCCGACCGAGCTCGTCCCCGACGTCGTCATCGACCACCACCCGCCGCGGGGGCCGGTGGCGGGCCGGTTCGTCGACCTGCGCGAGTTGGCGGGCGCGACGAGCACGATCATGACCGACTACCTCCGACGGTTCGACGTCGAGATCGACCGTCGGACGGCGACGGCGCTGCTCTACGGCATCCGGGTGGACACGAAGGACTTCACGCGGGAGACCTCCGCGCTCGACTTTCGGGCCGCGGCGACGCTGCTCGAACGCGCCGACCAGGACGTCCTCGAGCAGATCGAAGCGCCGACGGTCGGCGGGGAGACGGTCGACACCATCGCGCGGGCGATCAAGAATCGCGCGCGTCGCGGGAACGTCGTGGTCGCGAGCGCGGGCCCGATCCGCGACCGGGACGCGCTCCCGCAGGCGGCCGAGCAGCTGCTGTCGATGGAGGGCGTGTCGACGACGCTCGTCTACGGGTTCATGGACGAGATGGTCTACCTCTCGGCGCGCTCGCGCGGCGGCGACCTCGACCTCGGCGGGGCGGTCCGGGACGCCTTCGGCCCGATCGGCAGCGCGGGCGGTCACAACGACATGGCGGGCGCCCAGCTCGAGATCGGCGTCCTCGGCGGCATCGAAGACGAGGGTCACGTCGACACGATCGTCGAGGCCGCCGAGGAGGTGATCGAGAACCGCTTTTTCGAGGCCGTCGAGAGTCAGCCGGGGACGCCCGTCGGCGCCCACAGCCGCGAGAGCGAGCTGCTGTTCGCCCCGGAGCTCGAAGACGAGGAGTGACCGCGCCGAGACCGTCGGAGTGCCGATCGATCGGGTCGCCCGCGGCCGACGCCGTGGGGAGGGTTTTTGCGCCGGGACGACCTACCGCCCGGACATGGAAGAGGCCTGGCGGGGGAGCAAACCGCAGGTCGCGGAGTACATGACCCGCGACGTGGCGACGGTCTCGCCGGAAGCGTCGGTCGAGGCGGTCGCGGTCCGGATCGCCGAGAGCGACGACCACAGCGGCTACCCGGTCTGTGAGCGCCGGCGGGTCGAGGGGTTCGTCACGGCGCGCGACCTGCTGCTGGCCGAACCCGAGGAGCCGATCTGGAAGGTGATGACGACCGACCTCATCGTCGCCCACCCGGAGATGAAGGTGACCGACGCCGCCCGGGTGATCCTCCGGTCGGGCATCCAGAAGCTGCCGGTCGTCGACGACGCCGGCAACCTCGTCGGCATCATCTCGAACGCCGACGTCATCCGCAGCCAGATCGAGCGCGCGACCCCCGAGAAGGTGGGCAAGCTGATCCGCACGCTGGAGAACATCCACGGGATCGAACTCGACCAGGAGCGTCGGACCGTCCCGCTCCGCGAACTCATCCCCACCCAGGGCCGGGTCTACGCCGACGAGCTGGAGGGGCGACGGTACGAGCTGGAGCACGGGCTGGCGGAGCCGCTGGTCGTGATCGACAACGCCGGCACGCTGCTGCTGGCCGACGGCCACCACCGGACGCTCGCGGCCGACCGGCTCGGAATCGACGAGATGGACGCCTACGTCATCCTCACCGAGAGCCGGGTCGACCTCGGCATGATGCGGACCGCCGAGAAGGAGGAGCTCTCCACGCTCGAGGACATCGAGGTCGTCGACTACGCCCGACACCCCCTGGTGGAGACGACCAAGCGGCTGCAGTCGGACGGGGAGTGAACGGAGTCACCAGCCCGGACGGCCGGAACTGCGCCGTCGTCGCATTGCCGTTCCACCTCGGGGCGGACTACCTCGCGGTCCACCGGCGCGTAGGCTCGTCCCGGCCACTCGCCGTGATGGGACGCGACCGCGCTGAAAGCGTCTTCCATCGTTCGTGTCGGGCGAGCCGACAGTCGCGCGCCGTCGAAATGGCTCGCCGCTCGTCTCGAGGCCGTCGTTCCGATCGACGTTCCCCGCCGGGAGATACCGTCAAGAAACCCGACCGCTGCGCGGACTTAACTCGGTCGGAGCGGTAACCTCGGCGATGACAACGACAGCGCAGCGGGCGCTCATCGCCGGCGCGTCTGGGAGAACGGGAAGCGAACTGCTGTCGGTCCTCCGGCCGACCGACCTCCGCGTGCGCGCCACGACGAGATCGTTCGCCGCGGCCGACCGGCTCGAGCGACAGGGCGCCGACGAGGTCGTCGTCGCGGACTTCTTCGAGTCGGCCGACGCCGTGGCGGCGGTCGACGGCTGCGACGTCGTCTTCTCGACGCTCGGAACGCCGCCGAGCCCGCGGCACTTTCTGGGGGGAAAAGTCGTCGATCGGACGGGCGTGATCAACCTGATCACCGCCGCCATCGCCACGAACGTCGAACACTTCGTCCTCGAGAGCGCCATCGGCGTCGGCAGCTCGAAGTCCGGAATGGCGCTGCCGGCCAGGCTGGCGATCCGCGGGAGCCTCCGGGCGAAGCGTGACGCCGAGACCGCGCTCCGACGGTCCGGACTCGCGTACACGATCTTGCGGCCGGGTCGGCTGACGAACGACCCGCCCAGCGGCGAAGTGCTCGTCGGCGAGGGCGGCGACTCCGTCTCAGGGTCGATCCCGCGCGCGGACGTGGCCTGCCTGATGGCCGCAGCCCCCTTCACCCGGGACGCCCGGAACCGCACCTTCGAGGTCGTCAGTCGCGACGGGCTGGGCGGGAGTCCGCAGCGCCTCGTGGACGTCGACTGGAACGCCGAGCGAGTCGGTCTCGAGCCGCAGTTCCTGCACGCGTAGCCGCCAGCGGGCGGATTCGGTGGCGCGTCCTCGCGGCGCGTCGCCGCTCCCGCCGGCCGGTTCCGGACCTCGTCCGGTCCCCGCCGCCTCTCAGAGTCGTCCGCCTATCGCACGGTTTCGGATGTCGCTCGTCCGCCTATCGCACCGTTTAGACGTCCCTCGTCCGCCTATCGACCCGTTTCGGCCGGCGACACGCCTCGCACGCGCCACCCGGTCGCGCCGCCGCGCGGGTCGCGGACCGATCTCGCCGGTCCCGGAATCCTTACGTTGCCGGTCGGCAAAAATTTCCAGCATGTACGACGAGGAGGACCTCTCGGAGATCCGCGAGGCCGAGTCCCGGTGGGAGGCGGAGACGCTGGAGCCGGTGCTGGAGCGCCACAGTGAGCGCGCCGATCGGTTCGCGACCGTCTCGAACCTCGAGGTCGACCGGCTCTACACCCCGGACGACGTCGCCGACCTCGACTACGAGGGTGACCTCGGCTTCCCGGGGGAGGAGCCCTACACCCGCGGGCCGTACCCGACGATGTACCGCGGGCGGACCTGGACGATGCGCCAGTTCGCCGGCTTCGGCACCGCCGAGGAGACCAACGAGCGCTTTCACTACCTGATCGAGCAGGGCCAGACCGGGCTCTCGACGGCGTTCGACATGCCGTCGCTGATGGGCTTAGACTCCGACCACCGGATGAGCGAGGGCGAGGTCGGCAAAGAGGGCGTCGCCGTCGACACGCTCCGGGACATGGAGATCCTCTTCGACGGCATCGACCTCTCCGAGATCTCGACCAGTTTCACGATCAACCCCTCCGCGCCGGTGATCTACGCGATGTACGTCGCGCTGGCCGACCAGCAGGGCGTTCCGCGCGAGGAGATCCGCGGGACCCTTCAGAACGACATGTTCAAGGAGTTTATCGCGCAGAAAGAGTGGGTGATCCCGCCGGATCCGTCGCTGAAACTCGTCACCGACGTCGTCGAGTTCTCCAGCGAAGAGACCCCCAAATTCCACCCGATCTCGGTCTCGGGGTACCACATCCGCGAGGCCGGCTCGACGGCCGTCCAGGAACTCGCGTTCACGCTCGCCGACGGCTTCGGCTACGTCGAAGACGCCATCGATCGCGGGCTCGACGTCGACGAGTTCGCGCCGCGTCTGTCCTTTTTCTTCAATTGCCACAACTCCTTCTTCGAGGAGGTCGCGAAGTTCCGCGCCGCCCGTCGGATCTACGCCCGCGTCATGGACGAGTGGTACGACGCCGAGAAGGCAGAATCCAAGCGGTTGAAGTTCCACACCCAGACCGCCGGCCAGAGCCTGACCGCCCAGCAGCCGCTGAACAACGTCGTCCGGGTGACGATCCAGGCGCTGGCGAGCGTGATGGGTGGGACCCAGTCGCTGCACACGAACAGCTTCGACGAGGCGCTGGCGCTGCCGGGCGAGGAAGCCGTCCGCGTCGCCTTGCGCACCCAGCAGATCATCGCGGACGAGTCCGGCACCGCGGACATCATCGACCCGCTCGGGGGATCCTTTGCCGTCGAAGCGCTCACCGACGAGGTCGAGCGAAAGACGATGGCGTACATCGACGAAATCCGCGAGATGGGCGACGGCTCCGTACGCGACGGCATCCTGCAGGGGATCGACGACGGCTTCTTCCTCCGGGAGATCCAGGAGGCCTCCTACGAGTACCAGGAGCGCGTCGAGCGCGAGGAGGAGGTCGTCGTCGGCGTCAACAAGTACACGCTCGAAGAGGACACCAGCCCCGACATCCTCCACATCGACGAAGAGGCGACCAAGGAACGCCAGCTCAACCGACTCGCAGAGACCAAAGCCGAGCGCGACGAAGCCGCCGTCGAGGACGCTCTCGAGGCGCTCGCCGAGGCGACCGAGCGCGACGAGAACACCATCCCCTACATCGTCGACGCCGTCAAGGCCTACGCGACGATGGGCGAGATCATGGAGGTCTTCGAGGAGCAGTACGGGTCGTACACCGAACAGATCGGGCTGGCCTGAGTCCGTCCCGTCCCGACCGGGATCCGGACCGCTATTCGTTGCGCGCCACCATCCGAACCAGCTTCGCGTCTCGATCCTCCTCGTAGCGGTCGATCGTCAGGTCCGAACAGGCTTCCCGAAGTTCGCCGGGTTCGAATCGGTAGCGGGCGCTCGGATCCGCGACGTCGTCCGAGTCGGTCGTGAGGTGGTGTTCGTAGCAGAGGACGCCGCCCGGTGCGAGCGCTCGTTTGACCGCGTCGAGGCGGTCACGGGCGTCGAAGTAACTGATCGTCACGACGTCGTACGCCGCCGCGGAGAAGCAGTAGTCGTCGACGTCGGCCAGGATCCAGTTGACCGACGCGGATCGCTCGGCGGCACGTCCGCGCGCTCGGTCGAGCATCGTCCGGGAGATGTCGACGGCGTCGACCGTGAAGCCCCGCTCGGCGAGGAAGATCGCGTTTCGTCCCTCGCCCGTGGCGACGTCGAGCGCGCGACCCGACGGGAGGTCGGCCGCCGACTCCCGGACGAGGTCGGCGGGCCCCGCGGACGGGTCGAAGCCGTCGCGCTCGGCGCGCGCTTCCCACCGGCGTTTCTCGTCCTCGGTCACGTCGTCTCGCGACGTCGCTACGTCGGCCTGGTTCGTTAATCTGGGGTGGACGACGTTGTCACTCGGGCCCGCGAGCGTCCGTGCCAGTTCGCCGGGCTGGCCGGAGGATCGCCTCGGAGGGGACCGTCGCGAACGGCGTCATCGGAACGACGAATCGGCCGAATCCGTGGCTCGGAGTCGGTTTCCACCCAGTCCCGCCTCGACGCGACGCCGGGTTCGCGGAGCATCGAAGGAGGCGGTCGCCCCTCAGGATGTCGTTCCCGTCGAACGGCGGCGACGCCGCCTCGAGACGATCGAGGCGCCGTTACCGGGCGAGGTACCGACTGAGCAGCGCACCGACGATCATGATGACCACCAGCACGGTCGAGAGCGCGTTGATCGTCGGCGAGAGGCCGGTCGTCATCATCGTGTAGATCTCCACCGGCACGGTGCTCGTGCCGGGGGCGATGAGGAACTGCGTCGCCGTGAACTCGCCGAAGGAGACGACGAACGCGACGAAATACCCGGCCAGCAGCGCCGGAGCGATCAGCGGCGCGGTCACGTTCGTAAACGTCACGGTCGGATCGGCCCCGAGGACGCGCGAAGCCTGCTCGAGGTCCTCGTCGAAGGTCAGCAGCTCCGAGCGTACCAGCAGGAAGACGTACGGGATCGTGATGATCGAGTGGCCGACGACGAGTGCGGGGTACCCGCTGGAGATGTCGACCAGCCCGAAGAATCGGATCATGGCGATACCGGTGATCACCGGAGAGATGATCATCGGTAACAGCATGATCGTCGAAATCTGTTCCTTGTACGGGAACTCGGCCCTAACGAAGCCGACCGCCGCGGCCGTCCCGAACGCGACGGACAGGATCGAGGCGCCGGTCGCGACGATGAGGCTGGTCACCAGCGCGCCGAGTAACCGGCTATCGCTCATCAGCTCGACGTACCAGCGAAGACTGATGCCGTCGTACGGAATGGCCGGAAACGATCGTTCCGTAAAGGAGGTGATCATGACGATCGCGACCGGGACGAGCAGGAAGACGTAGATCGCCAGGATCACGAGAAGGAAGCTACCCCGTCGGAGCAACCCCGTGGCGCGGAAGGTTCCGGTAGCGCTCATAGCTTACCCAGTGCCTCCTGAAGGTTGAACAGCGAGTTGAACGCGGCGATGAAGCCGATCAGCAACACGGTGTAGATCACCGCCAACGCCGAGGCCAGCTGAATGTTGAACGCATCGAGGAACGAACGAGCGATCTCGTTGGCGATCATCGTCTGTCCGGGCCCGCCGAGGACGGCGGGAGCCAGGAACGAACCCGTCGCGAGGATGAACACGATCACGCCCGCGGCGACGATTCCGGGGAGGCTCAGCGGCAACACGACCGAGTAAATGGTCCGGTACTGGCTCGCCCCGAGGGTACGGGAGGCGTCGATCGTCTCGTGGTGGATCGCGTTCAGCGAGTTGTAGATCGGTAACACGGCGAACGGAAGGAACGCATTTGTCAAACCGATCACCACCGCCGTCGACGTGAACAACAACCCGATTCGAACGTCGAGCAGGTGAGTGATCGGCCCCGTCGGCGAGAAGAACAACAACAGTCCGAAGTACCGGATGATGTACGCGATCCACAGCGGGACGATGACGAGCGTCATCAGGAGGCGAACGCGCTTGCTCGAGAAGACGAGGTAGTACGAGAGGACGTAGGCCAGGACGAGCGTGAGAACGGTCGTCACGATGCCGTACACGAACGATCGAACGAAGGCGTCGACGTAAACGCCGCGGGTCGCCCGGCGGTACGCGTCGAAGAGCCCCCCGTCGCCGAAGTTCAAGCTCTCGACGACGAGAAACAGGATCGGGACGACGAAGAAGAACGCCACCCAGCCGACGCCGAAGGCCGCGAGGTGGCGATTCGTCACCCGTTCGGTTATCCAGCTCGGGACGGGGCTGCGCTCGACGACGACGCTCATACGACGACCACCGACTCGGGTTCGAACGCGACGGTCACCACGTCACCCGTCTCGAAGTCCGGGAATCGGTCGGTGTTCGCCAGGGCGATCTCTCCGGATTCGAGGGCGACCGTTACCTCGGTCCGGTTGCCGAGGTTGGCGATCTTCTCGACGGTTCCGGAGAAGGCGTTCTCCGGCACGGACGGTGTCGCGGGTTCCGCGTCTCCGGTCACCTGCACGCCGCCGTCCGCGGTCGCCGCGGCGGATTCGACCGTGATGTCCTCCGGGCGGACGTAGAGCGAGACCGCCTCGCCGGATTCGTGTTCGCCCGTGATGGCGACGTCGACCGCGCCGGTCTCGACGACCGGGCGTGGCTCGGTGCGCGCCACCGATCCGGAAAACTGTGTCGACTTTCCGACGAACTGCGCGACGAACTCGTTGGCCGGGCGCTCGTAGATGGTCTGCGGGTGAGCCGCCTGTTGGGTCCGTCCCTCGTCGAGAACGACCACCCTGTCGGACATCGACAGCGCGTCCTCCTGGTCGTGCGTTACGTAGAGGGAGGTGACCCCGACCTCACGCTGGAGCGTCATCAACCACTCGCGCATCTCCTCGCGGAGGACGCGATCGAGTCCGGTCAATGGCTCGTCGAGTAACAGGATGTCCGGCTCGTAGGCGAGCGCCCGTGCCAGCGAGACGCGCTGTTGTTGACCGCCGGAGAGTTCGTCCGGGTGGTGGTCGCCGTGGTCCGGAAGGTCGACGAGTTCGAGAAACTCTTGCACGCGGGATTCGCGCTCCTCGGCGTCGTAGCCGTGCATTCGAAGCCCGTAGCCGATGTTCTCCCGGACGGTCATGTGCGGGAATAGCGCCGTGGACTGGAACGCCATCCCGATGTTTCGGTCCTCGGGCGGGAGTTCGGTGACGTCCTCGCCGCGAAGTTCGACCGTCCCCTCGGTGGGCTCTCGCAGCCCGGCGATCATGTGCAACAGCGTGGTCTTTCCACACCCCGACGGGCCCAGCAGCGTGACGAAGTCGCCTTCGTCGATCCGAAAGCTGACGTCGTCGACGGCGAGCAGTTCTCCGTAGTATTTTGTAAGGCCGTTGACCTCGAGCATCGTTGAGTTGAAAGATCAGGGTGGAGTTAGCCCTGTTTGACTTCCTGGAATCGTTCCGACCACTCGTCCTGTTTCGGCAACACGACGTCCCAGTCGGAGAACGTGAGATCTTCGATCGGGGCGAAGTCCGGCAGCGCTTGCATCTCCTCGGGAGGGTCGTTGATCTGTACCGTGTAGTTCATCATATCGGACAGATCGATCAGGTTCTCTCGCTCGTAGATGAAGTTCAACAGGTCGTGGACGGCCTCGCGATTCTCGGTCCCTTCGACGATCGAGAGGGTGTCGGTCCACGCCATGGTCCCTTCTTCGGGCATGACGTACTCGATGTGATCGTATCCGTCCTCCTGGAGCGCGAGGACGCGACCACCCCACGCCTCGCAGATCATCGCGTTCTCCTGTTGCAGGTACTGTATCGACGTCGCACCGTCGGACCAGTAACTGAAGGTGTTCTGGTGTTGCTCTTCGGCCTCCGCGACGACTTCCTCGAAGAGATCGTCGTCCTGGGCCGCCTCGTTGATGTCGACGTCGATGGCGACCGCACAGTTAGCGAACCGGTCGATCGCACGATCTAGCAGCGCGAGCTCCCCTTCGAACTCGGGATCCTTGATGTCTTGCCAGGAGGTCAGCTCTCGGTCGACGTGCTCGGTGTTGTACGCGTATCCGGTCCCGCCGTTCTCGCGGATGAGACCGATCACCTCGCCGTCTTCGAAGAGGAACTCGAGCTCGCGTGCGGGGTCCCGAATGTTCTCCTCGTAGTTCGGAACCTCTCCGAGGTCGATCGGCTCCAGAATCCCCTCCTGTCTCGCCTGAGAGATCCCCGTGTCGTTGAAGGCGACGGTGTCGAATTCGCCGGGATTTTGCTTGATCATCGAGATCATCTCGGTCGTCCCGCCGCCGGCCGTTGCCTCGACGTCGTAATCGGATTCTTCGGCCCACCGGTCGATGATCTCCATCTGCGCATCCTGGGTGTTCCCGCCGAAGTCGATGTGCTGAAGGGTCCCTCCGGAACCCCATATCGAGCCGAGACAGCCAGCGACGCCGACGAGTGATCCCGCACCGATCGTCGCTAACGCGTTCCGGCGTGTTACCATGTTGCACCTGTGCATTGGTCCGCTGAACCGTATGGGGAGTGAATATTTAAATCTTCTCCTGAGTACAAATTCCAGCTCTATGTTTGCAAATCTGTCCGAAATACCTAAGTGCAGTAGGAGAAATTATAGCCACACAGATCACCTCCACTCCGCCGGGGGACATCCCGAGAGAAGATATGGTACACACGGACATCCACGGAGTCGGCGCTATCGAACCGACCGAGACCGACGCAGTCGAGTACCGCCTCGACGACCAGCTCGCGTACGTTACGCTCACTCGTCCCGAACGTCTCAACGCGGTAACGGCGGAGCTGTACGGGGGAATCTGCGGGGCCCTCGCCAGCGCGAGCGCGGACGAAGCGCGCGCCGTCGTCCTCGAGGGCGAGGGCCGCGCGTTTTGTGTCGGCGCAGACATGAAAAATCACGACGAGGCGGACCGGACGGCCGCGGAAAAGCGTCGCTACGCGTGGGCGGCCCAACACGCGTGTCGTCGCGTCCAGCTCCACGAGCAACCGGTGGTCGCTAAAGTGCAGGGGTACGCGATCGGTGCCGGCGCCGAACTCGCACTGAGCGCTGATCTCGTCGTGATGGCTGCCGACGCGGAGATCCGCTTCCCGGAGACGAGCATCGGTACGTTCGTCGGCGGGGGCGTGACGTACACGCTCCCACAGCGAGTCGGTGTAGCGACGGCGAAGCGATTGCTGTTGACCGCGGCGACGGTCGACGCCGAGACGGCAGCGGACCTGGGTCTGGTCGACGACGTCGTCCCCGCGGACGAACTGGACGAGGCGGTCGTGCGGCTCGCGACCGAGATCGCGGAGAACGCCCCGATTTCCGTCGCGCAGGTGAAGGAGCTGTTGAACGGCTGGCCGGTCGACCCCTCGCTCGCGATGACGGCCGAGGTCGAAGCCCTCCTCACGTGCATGGAGAGTCGCGATTGGCGCGAGGGCGTCGAGGCCTTCGCGGACGAACGCGAGCCGGTCTTCGAGGGGCGGTGACCGTGCCCGACCGAGCGACCATCGACCGCATCCTCGAACCGGAGACGATCGCCGTCGTCGGCGCCTCCACCGACCGGACGAAGCGCGGCCACCAGGCGATCGAGACCCTCCAGTCGAACGGATTCGCCGGTCGACTGTATCCGGTCAATCCGTCCGCGGAGGAGATCCGGGGGCTCGAGGTCTATCCGAGCGTGAGCGCGATCCCGGAGGCGATCGACCTGGCGCTGATCGCCGTTCCGGGCCCGGTCGTCCCGTCGGTGCTCGAGGACTGTGCGGACGTCGACGTCGCCGGGGCGATCGTGATCGCCGTCGGCTTCGCGGAGACGGACGACGACGGCGAGGCGCTCGAGCGTCGGATCGTCACGCTCGCCCGGGAGCACGACGTCCGATTGATCGGGCCGAACACGTCGGGGATGATCAACGTTCCCGCGGGAGCGAATCTCGTGGGCGCCGAGGACGTCCCGGCCGGGGACCTCGCGTTGCTGTGTCAGAGCGGGAACCTCGCGATCGCGCTGTTCACCGAGGCAGCCAGCAGGGAGGCGGTCGGGTTCAGCCACTACGTCGGTGTCGGAAACGAAGCCGACCTCTCGTTCGACGAGTACTTGCCGTACTTTCGGCGAACGGCGGACACCGACGCCATCATCTGTTACGTCGAGGGGTTCTCCGACGGGAGAGCGTTCCTCGAGGAGGCCCGAGAGACCGTGGCCGAAACGCCGATCGTCGTTTGCAAGAGCGGTCGATCCGCGGTCGGGAAGCGATCCGCTAGCTCCCACACCGGTTCCCTGGCCGGGGACGCCGCGGT
>SKPV01000147.1 GCA_007119345.1 Halovivax sp. | reverse complement strand
GCGCCGCCGGCGCCCGCGGCGGCCTCCTGGTAGATCTGCTTGCCGATCTCCTGGAGTTCCTTACTCAGGTCCTGGGTCGCCGCTTCGATGTCCTCGGCGTCGGCGTCCGAGTCGTCGATCGTGGTCTCCAGCTCGTCGACGGCGTCCTCGATCGACTCGCGGAGGTCGGCGTCGACGTCGTCGTTCTCCTCGAGGAGCGTCTCGGCGCGCTGGATCGTGGCCTCGGCCGTGTTGCGGGCCTCGATGCGCTCGCGCCGGCGCTTGTCCTCCTCGGCGTGCTCTTCGGCTTCCTTCTGGAGGCGATCGATCTCCTGGTCGGAGAGGCCCGCACCGCCTTCGATCGTGATCTCCTCGGAGGTCCCCGTACCCTTGTCTTCGGCCGAGACGTTCACGATCCCGTTCTCGTCGATCGAGAAGGTGACCTCGATCTGGGGCGTCCCGGCGGGCGCCGGCGGGATGCCGGTCAGGTGGAACTCGCCGAGCATCTCGTTTTTCTCCGCGATCTCTCGCTCACCCTGGAAGACGCGCACCTGCACGGACGTCTGATTGTCCGCGGCGGTGGTGAAGATCTTCGACTCCTCGGTGGGAATCGTCGTGTTCTTTTCGATGAGTCGCTCGAAGAGGCCGCCCTTGACCTCGATTCCCAGCGAGAGGGGCGTGACGTCGAGCAGGACGATGTCGTCGACCTCGCCGCCCAGGACGCCGCCCTGGATCGCCGCGCCAAGCGCGACCGCCTCGTCGGGGTTGACGTTCTTCTGGGGTTCCTTGCCCGTCAGCTCCTCGACCTTCTCTCCGACCTGGGGCATGCGGGTCGAGCCGCCGACCATCAGAACCTCGTCGATGTCGTCTTTCTCGTAGCCGGCGTCCTCGAGGGCCTGCTCCGTCGGCTCGACGGTTCGCTCGATGAGGTCGGTCGTGAGCGACTCGAACTTCGCGCGGGTCAGCGACGCCTCGAGGTGGATCGGCCCGTCGTCCGTGGCCGTGATGAACGGCAGGTTGATCTCGGTCTCCTTGCGCGAGGAGAGCTCGATCTTGGCCTCCTCGGCGGCGTCTTTGAGCCGCTGGAGGGCCTGGCGGTCCTCGCGGAGGTCGATTTCGTGTTCGTCCTCGAAGTTGTCGGCCAGCCAGTCGATGATCGCCCGATCCCAGTCGTCGCCGCCCAGGTCGTTGTCCCCGTTGGTCGCCACGACCTCGTAGACGCCCCCGCCGAGGTCGAGGATGGAGACGTCGAACGTACCCCCGCCCAGGTCGTAGACGAGGACGCTCTGGTCGGACTCGTCGTCCAAGCCGTAGGCCATCGCCGCGGCCGTCGGCTCGTTGATGATCCGCTCGACCTCGAAGCCGGCGATCTCGCCGGCGTCCTTGGTCGCCTGACGCTGTCGGTCCGAGAAGTAGGCGGGTACGGTGATGACCGCCTTCTCGACCTCGTCGCCGAGATAGTCCTCGGCGTCGCGCTTGATCTTCTGGAGCGTCATCGCCGAGATCTCCTCCGGCGAGTACTCCTCGCCGTCGACGTCGACGGCGTACTCGTCCTCGCCCATGTGGCGCTTGATCGAGGCGATCGTCCGCTCCGGATTCTGGATCGCCTGGTTCTTCGCCGGCTTGCCCACCAGGCGCTCGTCGTCGTCCGTGAACGCGACGACCGACGGCGTCGTTCGGTCACCCTCCGCGTTGACGATGATCTCGGGATCGCCGCCCTCCATCACCGCGAACGCGCTGTTCGTCGTGCCGAGGTCGATTCCGAGGATCTTATTGCTCGCCATCAGATCCCTCTTGTGCGCACTTTGTTTTAAATCTTAGTACGTTCCGACACCATCACTTGGTATTATGAGAGAGTTTGCTCTGGTTCACAGCTCTCGGCGGGACGCACAGCCCGGCCCAAGTGCGGAATAGAGCGCTAAGCGGGTGGTCGATCAGAATAGAGTACCGAGTGGGTGGCCGATCGGAAGAGAGCGCTAAGCGGGTGGCCGATCGGAAGAGAGCGCTAAGCGGGTGGCCGATCGGCGCCCGCCGGGGTCGAGCGAGCGGCCGGTTACTGGTCGGCGTCGTCCGCACTCGCGCCGTCGCGGGCGATCTCTCCGCCCAGCTCGATCGCCTCCCCGTCGCCAACATCCGCGGCCGAATCCTCTTCATCCGCGGTTGCGTCGTCTCCTCCCGCGGACTCGTCGACCTCGCCGCCCAGCTCGATCGCTTCCGCGTCGTCGTCCGAGCCGCCGCGGTCCCGGCCGGTGTCGTCTTCGTCATCCGTCGCCTCTGCGCCGTCGTTCCCGCCGCCCGCGTTTACGTCGGCCGCGGCGGTCCCGGTCCCTCCACCGGAGGTCGCCTCGTCGCTGTCGGACGCGCCTTCCTCGCCGTTCGCGTCGCCTTCCGAGCGTGCGTTCGGGGACCCCTCGGCGTCGTCGTCCGCATCAGCGGTCCCGGCATCTTCGGCCGGCGTGGACTCGGCGCCACCGGCGACGTCCGCACCGTCCTCCCCGTCGGCGGGTCCCGGCTCGTCTACCGACTCCCCGTTGCTGACCGTCACCTGCGCGTTCTGGATGACCTTGTCGTCCATCTCGTAGCCCGGCGTGAACACCTCGGCGACGGTCCCCTCGGGCTGATCGCTGTCGACCTGGACCATCACCTCGTGGCGCTGTGGGTCCACCTCGCTGCCCGGTTGCGGATCGATCTCCACGACGTTCTCGTCGGCGAGGACGCGGTCGAACTCCCGGAGAGTCATTTCGATGCCGTCCCGGAGGGACTCGGCGTCGTCGCTCTCCTCTTCGAGGGCGCGTTTCAAGTTGTCCCGGACGCCGACGACCCGCCCGACGAGGTCCTCCGTGGCGCGGGATTTGATCCGTTCCTGGCGCTTTTTCGTCCGCTTCTTGTAGTTCTGGAAGTCGGCCTGCTTGCGCTTGAGCGCGGTTTCGAGTTCTTCGACGCGCTCCTCGCGGTTCTCGAGTTCGTTCTCGAGCTCCTCGATGCGGTCGTCGCGCGCGCTCAGTTCGTCCTGGAGGGTCTCGATCGTCTCGGCCTGTTCGTCGATCCGGCCGCGCAGGTCCGACAGTTCCACCCGCTGGTGTTCGACGGTCTCGTTCAACTCGCGCGCGGTCCTGACGACCGTGCGAACCTCCCGGGCGAGCGTCTCCTCGTGCGAGGCGACGCGGTCGAGGAGATCCTGGAGCTCCTCGACGGTTTCGGGCCCCTCCGTCGCCGCGTCCTCGAGGTCGGGCGCTTCCTCCTCGTCGTCGGTTTCGGCCTCGCTCCGATCACCGTCCTCGAACCCCTCGTTCGACTCGCGCTCTTCGGCCGGGTCGCTCTCGGCCGGCCGCTCGTCGTCCCCGGCCTCGCTCGCGCCGTCAGCGGCCCGCGGTTCCTCGCCCGCGCCCTCCGCGGACTCGGCGGACGGCTCCGTCGCGTCGCCATCCTCGGACGTCTCGTCCGATCGGACGCCCCCGGCCCCGGGGTCCGTACCCTCGTCTTCGCTCATGTCACCCCCAAGGAACACCGGAAATAAAAGGATTGAGGTCGGCTCCCGTTGGGAGTCGTGGCGTCGCGAAACATTTGTATCGCCCGGTCCTTCCCCAGGGCGTGAGCGGAGTGACGCTACGCTACGAGGACGGGACGATCGCCCTCGCGGGCCAGCCCGGCGACGGGTTCGATCCCGAGAGCCTCGGCGTCGACGCCGACGCGCGCACCGGCGGTTGGCGGACGTCCGCGCACCGATACGCAGACGTCCGCGTGCGACTCGCCGCGACCGGCGTCGACGTGGCGGACGCGGTCCTCGCGCTCGACGCCACCTCCCGGTCGTCGACGACGTACGAGCTCCGCCCCTACCAGCGGGCCGCCCTCGAGGACTGGCTGGCGACCGACCGGTGGGCCGATCTGGCGGATGCGTGGCACCCCGCCGAACGGCCCGTCGAGCGCGCGCCGGGCGGCGTCCTCGAACTTCCCACCGGCAGCGGCAAGACCGTCATCGCCCTCCACGCGATCGAGCGGCTCGAGGTCCCGACGCTGGTCGTCGTCCCGACGATTGACCTCCTCGAACAGTGGACCGAGGAACTCGAACGCGAGTTCGACGTCCCGGTCGGCCGGTTCGGCGGCGGCGAGCAGCGCCGCGAGGCGATCACCGTCTCGACCTACGACTCGGCGTATCTCAAAGCCGACGCGATCGGCGATCGATTCGGTCTCGTCGTCTTCGACGAGGTTCACCACCTCGGCGGCGAAGGCTTCCGGGAGATCGCCCGCCTGCTCGCCGCGCCGGCTCGGCTGGGCCTCACCGCGACCTTCGAGCGGCCGGACGAGGCCCACGAGGTCGTCGCCGAACTCGTCGGCCCGGTCGTTCACCGCGTCGACGTGGACGAGCTCGCGGGCGAGCACCTCGCCCCGTACGACCTCAAGCGACTCGAAGTGGGCCTGACCCCCGAAGAGCGCGAGGAGTACGAGGCCCACCAGAAGATCTTCACGGACTACCTCGCCACGTCGAGCGTCAGGCTCCGCAGCGGCTCCGACTACCAGGAGTTGGTCAAGCGCTCCGGTAGCGATCCCCGGGCGCGCGAGGCGCTGCTCGCCAAGCAGCGCGCCCGCGAGATCATGATGGGTAGCGAGGCCAAGCTCGACGCCCTCGAGGGGATCCTCGACGCACACCGCGGCGAGCGCGTCATCGTCTTCACCGCGTTCAACGACCTCGCGTACGACGTCTCCGAACGGTTCCTGATTCCCGCGATCACCCACCGGACCGGCACGGCCGAGCGCCGCGAGATCCTGGAGCGTTTCCGCGAGGGCACGTACACGCGCGTCGCGAGTTCGAACGTCCTCGACGAGGGCGTCGACGTCCCCGACGCGTCGGTCGCCGTCGTCCTCTCGGGAAGCGGCAGCGAGCGGGAGTTCACCCAGCGACTTGGCCGGATCCTGCGGCCCAAAGCGGACGGCGGCCGCGCGTTGCTCTACGAGGTCGTCAGCGGGGAGACGGCGGAGGAGCGGGTCGCCGAGCGACGGCGGTGAACCGGCGACCGACCGTTCCTCGTACTCCCGGTCGGTGGGTCGTCGGTAGTCGAACCCTTACAAAACCCGCTCGTCCCGTCGATCGGACGATGACCGACGCGACTGCGAGGCGAGCGGACGCATCGGCCCGGGAACTCCTGGGGTTGACGGCGCTCGTGTTCGTTACGGTCGCCGTCACGGCGACGGTTCTCGCGCCCCACCTTCACGTCAGCTCGCCCGCGGGCGTTCCCGGAGCGGGCGGCGCCGACGCGGTCGCCAACTCGACGCCGCCCGACGAGGCGGACCCGCTCGCGCTGGATCCGACCGATCGGTCGACGCTCTCGAACGAACGGATCGAGCGGTCGGTCCGACTCGACGACCCCGTCGACGAGTCGTTCGACCTCGAAGGCGGCGCGGTCGTCGACGGTTCGGTCGTCGCGGGGACGCTCCGGGACGATCTCGCGATCGAGGACGGTGCCAGAGTCGGCGGCGACCTCGTCGTCGACGACGTCCAAGACGGCGAGATCGAGATGGAAGACGATGCCGGTATCGGCGGCGACCTCGTCGTCGGAGCCGTCCAGGACGGCGAGATCGAGATGAAAGACGATGCCGGTATCGGCGGCGACGTCGTCGTTGGGACCGTCGAGGACGGCGATATCGAGATCGAAGACGACGCGGTGATCGGCGGTTCCCTCGGGATCGAGTCGATCGGTGACGGTGGGCTCGACCTCGACGACGACGCGGTCGTTTCCGGCGGCCTGGACGTCGAACGCGTCTCCGAGGACGGAGAGGTCGAATTCGAGGACGGGACGGTCGGCGGCGACGTGACCCTCGGGAGCGTCGACGGCGAGGTCGAGTTCGACGACGCGACCGTCGACGGCGACGTCGCGATCGACCGGGTCGGTCCCGACGGCGAACTGGAGATCGACGACGACTCGACCGTTCGAGGTGACGTGATCGTCGGCGACGCCGGCGGCGACGAGGACCGGATCGACGTCGACGAGGACGCCGTCGAGGGGAGCATCATCGTCGACGGCGTCGTGGTGGACGGCGCCGTCGAATCGGCGGGGCGATAGTACCCGATACCCGCGGGCCGCCGGTCGTAGCGAACCCCCTCCGGAGATGCGACGGCGCCGGTCGATAATTCGTGGCCGTTCGCCGAGCGTCCGAACCGTCCACCCCCTTCCGTGTGCAACTCCGGCACTTTTTGGCGTCGAACGCGTCGGTAGCGTGGTGTCCGATCGATCGTGAGCGACGAGCGACCCGTCCCGAACCGCTCGGAGGCGACCGACCGAGAGCGGTCGCCGAGCGCCGAGCTCGGCGAGCGTCGCGGCTTCGTCCCGTTCTTCCGGCGCTATACCAGATCGTGGATTCATGCCGTCGCCACGGCCGGACTGACCGCGTTCGGAACCCTCACTATCGTCCACCGCGGGTTCGTCGTGCTGGCGCTCGCCAGCTACCTCGTGCCGCCACTCGCGCTCTACGTCGGACGCCGTCCAACCGAGGATCCCGCCGACGCCGAGCGATCCGCCGGTCGCTCGATCGGCCGGTCCGGTCCCGAAACGGGAGCGAGCGAGCGGGAACGGGAGGCGGCGAGTCGCGACGGTACCGGCGATGACGGGACGGTGACCCCCGACGAGGCCCCCACCGATCGGACGGCGACCACCGACGAGGCCCCCGCCGATCGGACGGCGACCACCGACGAAGGAGCGACCGATGACGCGCCGACAGCGCAGCCGACCGCGGCCGAAGCGCTGACCGACGAGCCCCCGATCCGCGACGACGCGGCCAGCCACGACGACGCGGCGAGCGGCGAAGCGGCGACCGACGACGATCACGCCGGCGAGTGGACCGTCGTCGACTCGCCCACGGAGCGATCGCTTCTCGACGTCGGTATCGCCGGCGGTCACGGCGCGTTCGCCGTCGGGGAATCGGGGCTCGTGCTCGCCCGCGACGCCGACGGCTGGCGACCCGTGCTCGAGGACGGCCCCGGCGCCGACGCGAGCGACCTGCACGGCGTCGACGCGACGGCCGACGGCGAGGCGGTCTGGGTGACCGGGGACGGCGGCGCACTCGGGCGGATCGACGCCGAAACCGGACGGCACGCGGACTACTCCGCTCCACTCGATCTGACGGACGACCTGCTCGGAATCGCCGTCGGCGGCTCGCGCGGCGAGGAGGTCGTCCTCGCGATCGACGGCTCCGGGCAGGTGCTGCGGGGCGATGCGGACGGAGACGCGGTCGAGTGGACGGAACCCGTCGCGCCGGGCGGCGGGTCGAGCCTCTGCGGCGTCGCGTTCGCCGAGCCGACGACGGCCTACTGTTGCGATACGAACGACGGCGTCTACGAGACGGTCGACGGCGGTGACGCGTTCGAACGGATCGGCCTCGAGGGCGCCGACGGCACTCTCGTCGATCTCGCGTCCGCGGCGCCGGGGGAGTGTCTGGTCGCCGACGACGACGGTGTCGTCCACCGGTACGACGGGCCGCGGTGGACGCCCCTGAGCGTCTGCGACGGGACCCCGACGAGCATCGACCGGTCGGACGGACTGACCGCGCTTTCCACCGAGGCGGGGACGCTCTACGAGCGCGACGAGCGCGGCGGGGAGTGGAGGCGACGCGGCGTCGACCGGATCGAGTCGCTTCGCAGCGTCGCCGTCGACGGGACGGCGGGAATCGCCGTCGGCGCGAACGGAACCATCGTCGAGCGGTGACCGACGGCGACGCGACGCTCGAAACCGTCCAGTGGGCTCGATTGGGAGATCGGTTCCGACCCTCACTCCGGCGGCGCGTCCCACTCCTCACCGTTATCCAGCGGCTCGTAGCCGATCGTCTCCCGAGCGTGATCGAGATCGTCGAGCCACCGACGGTCGTTTCCGCTCACCCCGTAGAAGTGATCCCACTCGACCGACTCGTCCTGCAGGCAGCGGTCGACCAGCTGCGCCAGATCGCGCCGGGACTGCCAGGTCGCCTTCATGCGAGCGACCGGCTCCTCGTACGCGTCGCTGGCGCGCTCCCAGCGACCCGCTGCGACGCCGCGTTCGGCGTCCCCGTAGGGGTGATCGTACTCGGGGTCGCGAACGGAGCCGATCCGGAGCGCGTAGAACCGGACGTCGTGAGCCTCCGCAACCAGTCGGCCGAGGTCCTCGCCGTAGCACTTGACGAGTCCGTACCGAGAGTCCGGCCGGTGGGACTCCGTCTCGTCGATCGACCGGTCAGCGTCGTCGCCGATCGTCGGCTCGGCGTCGTCGACCGATCGACCGGCGTCGTGCCGATAGATCTCGGGAGCGTTGTGCACTTCCTCCATCCCGACAGCGTGGTTCGACGAGGCGAAGACGATCGAGTCGAGGTCCGCCTCGACCGCCGCCTCGAAGACGTTTTGGATCGACTCCAGGTTGTCGGCCACCGACTCCGTCCAGCCGATGTCGCGATCGTGGATGCCGCCGAGCCCGGGGATCAACGCCAGGTGGACGACCGCGTCCTGGCCGTCGAAGTGGGGACGGATCTCGTCGGCCTCGCGGACGTCGGCGACGACCGACTCGCCGGAAGCGGCATCCGGATCGGTGTCCGAGCCGTTCCCCGGTTCGACGTCCAGCAGCGTGAAATCGTACCGCTCGTCGTCGCCGAGGTGGTCGGTGATCGCGGTGCCGACGGTGCCGTGCGCGCCGGTAACGAGCACGTTCATACTCGACGCTCGAGGGCCCGCCGGATAATTCCACCTCCGGCGTCACCGCTACTCCGCGCGCCGGTCCGGCATGCTGGTCCGGCGTCGCCGCCGAAGGTTCGGGCTCCAGCGTCGCCGCCGAACGTTCGGGCCCGGGCGACCGCCGCGTCAGAAGGTGATGATCTCGTATCCGTCGTCGACCAGCGACCTGATGCTCGGGTGGCCCTCGAACTCGTCGAGGCGCTCCAGCCCTTCCTCGTCGACCACGTCGTCGACGTCGTAGGCGCTTACGCAGTAATCACAGACCGATACGTCGTCGCGAATCGACTGGTAGAGGTCGTGGTAGTCGTGGTCCTCGTCGTCCAGCTCGCCGACCCACTGCGTGCCGGCACCGTCGAAGATCAGCTCGAAGTCGTCGCCTTCGTCCCGAAACTCCCTGGCGGCCTCGAGCGCGTTTACGACGCGACCGAGGTCGGCTGACGAGTCGGTGCCGGCGAGGACGATGATGGCTGCGTTCGTCATGGAGGGGAACCTCCGTGACACGGACGGGTAAGTGGCATGCGCTCGTGCGTCGGTCGCGGACAGCCGCTCGTGGGCACGGTCCGCTCTCAGGTGCCCCGGTTCGCCCGACGATGCGGCGCCCGACCCCGCACCGACGGGCATCCGGCTGGGCTAACCCGTCGGAGTCGAGGGCGACTGAGTCGAGTCACCGGGTCGGGAGCGTCCCAATCGGAGCGAGCGTCGCGACGGGAATCGTCCGCGCTCACCCGCAGTAGCAGTTGCCCTCGGGACAGGCTGTCGGCTCGCTATCGCCGATTTCGACCCCGAGACCCGCGAGGGCCGCCGCGATCCGCTGGCTCGCGGACGGCTCGGGTCGAATCATCCCGGCGACCGCCCCGGTCGGAGAGTCGCCGGTTTCGATCGTCTCGACCACCTCGCGCTCGGCGTGGTCGATCACCGCGACGTGATCCGCCGTCTGGACCGGCACGTACAGTTGCTCCCTGTTCGGCCCCCAGGCGGCGGAGATGGCCGATCCCCCCACCTCGAGCTCGCCCGCGACCGCCAACTCGTCGAGGTCGATCACCGTCACCGAGTCGGCGTCCGGCGTGAACAGGTACGCGACCTCGCCGTCCGGGTCGATCTCGCTCGTGATCGGCATCGCCGGAAGGCCGTCGTCGCGCGTGATTCGGGTAATCTCCTCCGGTTCCTCGGGATCGGAGACGTCCCAGACGCTCTCGGAGCCCTCCCGATCACCGTCGGGACCGAGTTCGCCCTCGCCGTTCTCGACGGCGAGCAGGTCGCCGTCCCATGCGGCCGTCGCCATGAACGGCAGCACGTCGCCGTCGCCCGCCGGTTCGCCGACGTCGACCTCGGCGACGGTCTCGAGCGGATCTGTCCGGACGACGCGGAGGGTCTCGTGGGCGATCTCCGGGACGTACGCGTGCTCGCCGTCGGCGTCCATCGTGACGTCGCAGGGGCCGGCGTAGCCGGTCTCGATCGCGCCCGTGATCTCGCCGAACTCGTCGCTCTCCGGGTCGGCGTCGACGCGGACGATCGGATGGTCCTCGGGATCGTCCGGGTCGGGTTCCGGATCCATCCCGGTCGTTCCCCCCGCGGCGACGAGGAGGTGGTCCTCGTCGGGCGAGAGGTTCGGATAGTTCGGCCCGAAACCGGTCTCGACGCGGGCGATCTCTTCCAGGTCGCGCTGGTCGAGCGCCACGACGCCGCCGGAGACGTTGAGCCAGCAGACGTCGTAGCCCGAGTCGGCGCCCGTCCCGTACTGGTTGGCGGGGAACGACGCGGTCGTGTCGACGTGGGCCGTCTCGACGGCCTCGTTCGCCTCGGCGTCGACGATCGTGACGGTTCGATCGCCCGTGTTGAAGACGTAGACGGTCGGCGCGGTCTCGGATTCGTCGCCGTTCCCCAGGCAGCCAGCGAGGGCGGCCGCGCCGCCGGCGGCGGCCGACGAGCGGAGCAGGCGCCGCCGGTCGACGCCGTCGGCGAACGGGTCGCGTCGGTCCTGGCGAGGGCGGAAACGCGATCCGTCGGCGGTCGATCCGTCGTCGGCGTTCCGCCGGTCGTCGACTCCGACGTGATCGGTCATGAGCACGCTCCGTCGCGAAGCGGCAAAAACGACCGGGTCGTCGCGGCTCGCGAACCGATCACCCCCGACTCGTCGTCGGTCACCGGCTCCGGTGCGTTCACTGTGGTCGAGCCCCAACTCCCGGCGAATGCTGACGAAGGACCTGCTGGGCGTCTCCCGGGCCGGGGGCGGCTACCGGCCGCGGTTCGCGGACCGCGAGCACCGCCCCCTCGCGGCTCGCGTGATCGGAACGTTTCAGGACCACGTCGGCGAGGCGCGCGGGGACCTCGACGAGGCGCTCGCGACCCTCGAGAGCGAGGCCGCAGACTTCAAGCTCGTTCGCGGCTTCGCGTCCCTCTGCGAGCGCGACGCCGCCTTCGAGACCCGAGCCCCGGTCGAGCCGGAGCGCGCCCGCCGGGCGGCGTTCGAGGCGGCCGAGGCCGTCGGCGTCGTCTCCGAAGACGATCGAGCGATGGCCCTGATCCGCGCCGGGGAGGCCCTCGGCGCCTCCGCCGACGGCGTCGCCGAGTCGCTGTACGCCGACCGCGAGGAACGCCAGGTCCTCGTCGAGTTCGGGTCGCGATGGGATCCGGACGCGCTCCTGGTCCAGTACAACCTCTCGCTCGCCCAGACCGCGCTGTTCGACGCGACCGAGGTCCGGGTCCGATCCGCCGACCCGCGGGCGCTCGTCGCTGCGGTCAAGCGCCTCCGGCTCATGTACGAGCTCCGGCGGACCGGCGACGGCCGCGAGCTCGTCGTGACCGGGCCGACCGCGGTCGATCGATCGAGCCGACGCTACGGCACCCGCTTCGCGCGGCTCCTGCGAACGGTGGCGGGCACCGACGAGTGGCGCCTCGAGGCGACGATCGACGACCGCGGGACCGAGCGTTCGCTCGAGCTCAGCGACGCCGACCCCGTGGCCGTTCCGGACGCCGACCCGGTCGCGGACGTCAGCTACGACAGCGAAGTCGAAGCGGACTTCGCCGGGCGGTTCCAGGGGCTCGACCTGCCGTGGGAGCTGGTGCGCGAGCCCGAGCCGCTCGCCACCGGAACGCGGGTGATGATCCCCGACTTCGCGTTCGATTACCGGCACGCGGAGTTCCGCGTCCACTTCGAAATCGTGGGATTCTGGACCCCCGAGTACGTCGCGAAGAAGCTCGACCAGCTGGCCCACGTCGAGGACGTGGAGCTGCTCGTCGCCGTCGACGAGTCCCTGGGGATCGACGCCGACCTCGCCGCCCTCGATCACCGCGTCGTCCCGTACGCGGGTCGAGTGCGCGTGAAGGACGTCGCCGACGTCCTCCGGGAGTTCGAGGGCGAGCTGGTCGACGCGAGCGCCGCCGACCTCCCCGACGAGCTGGTTCCCGACGACGCCGCCGTCGGCGTCGCCGAGCTGGCCGACCGACGCGGGGTGAGCGAGGCGGCCATCGATCGCGTGACCTTCCCGGAACACGAGCGGGTCGGACGGACGCTGGTCCGCCCCGAGGTGCTGTCGTCGATCGACGAGCGCCTCGAACCCGGCCAGTCGCTGGCCGAGGCCGAAGCGGTGCTCGACGACCACGGCGTCGGGGACGCGAGCGCGGCGCTGTCGCGACTCGGCTACCGCGTCGAGTGGGAGGGGCTGAGCGGCGGGACCGTTCGACGCGGCCGGGACCGGTGATCGATCCCGTCCCATCGCCCGCCGCTCGCCCGACGGACCGACCGGCGGTTCGATCGAGCCGTCGTCCCGGCGAACCGTTTTGTGGAGGGACGTTCTATCGACACGAAATGGGATTCTTCGAGAATCTCGGCCGGAAAGTCGAGGAGTTCAAGCGGACGGCCGAGGAGACGGCGGCCGAGGGGACGAGCCACGCCTGCCGGTCGTGCGGCGAACGGTTTTACGCCGACCACGACGAGTGTCCGGAGTGCGGCGCCGAGGCCGTCGTCGAGATGGATCCGGCGCCGAACGACGACGAACCCGGCGACCGGCCGGCGGCAAACGAGCCCGGCGATCGGCCGACGACCGACGAGCCGGTTGAGGCGGATCCCGACGACGTCGACGATCGAAAGGGAAGCGACGAGCTCGACGGCGCCGGCGACCGGCAGGCCGGCGGGGACCGTGACGAGACCGCCGAGTAACGGATCCCGACCGCACGGCTGGCGACCCTTCCGAACGAGTTGTGCCCGGTCCAGTACCCGGGTGACGAGCCGCCCTCCCGATCGGTTGTCCCGGCCGATAGTTTCGATTTTCAGATATTCATCTCCCCCTATACCAATTCGGAAGGTGTAATCCGAAATATCCGATGAGTGTAAATCATTATTGAATTTCTACTTCAGAATCCATGGGATAATAATATACCGTCGACTGTGGCACATCCGGTGTATGAGGGACGAGAGACAACTCATCGATCGGCGTACAGTACTGGGCGCGACGGGGGCGGGCGTCGTGGCACTCGCCGGCTGTCTCGGCGCCGACGAGCACGACGACGTGGACGGAGAGGTCACGGTGACGGCCCTCTGGAGCGACGACGAGGAGGAGGACTTCCTCGCCGTGGTCGACTACGTCGAGGAGGAAACGGACCTCGAGATCGAATACGCGTTCCGCGACACCGAAACGCTCCTGACCCAGACCCTGATGGACTTCGAGGCGGGGTCCGCGACCGCGGACGTCGTCGTGTTCCCGACGGAAGGACGGGTTCGACGGGACGCGGAAGCAGGCCACCTGGAGCCGGTAGGGGATCTGTGGGACGAAGACAATTACACGGCCGATCACGCGACGGTCGAGGTCGACGGCGAAGTGTACGCCGCGCCCTTCGGCGGCGACCTCAAACCCGGGTTCTGGTACCGTCGGTCGTTCTTCGACGAGCACGACCTCGAAGAACCGGACGATTACGACGAGTTCCTCGACCTGCTCGCTGAAATCGACGAGATCGAGGGGGTCGAGGCCCCGCTGGCGTCCGGCAACGGTGCCGGCTGGCCCCTGAGCGACGTGGTAGAGGCGTTCATCCTTCGACAAGATGACGGCGCGCAACTTCAGGTGGACCTCATCGATGGAAACGCGGAGTTCACCGACGACCGCGTCGTCACGGCCTTCGAAGAGGTACAGGAGCTCCTCCAGGACGGCTACTTCAGCGAAGTTCGCGACTTCGGGGTCCAGTACGAGTTCTTCTGGGAGAACGAGACCCCGCTGTACTTCATGGGCTCCTGGACGCCGACGTTCGGCGCGATCGAGGATCCGGAGGACCTGGATTACTTCATGCTCCCGGGGACGGAGGCGATGGTGACGAGCATCAACTGGTTCACCATCCCCACCTACGGCGAGGACGTCGACGCGGCGAGAGCCGCCGTCGAGGCCATCGTTTCGCCCGATGCACAGCAAGTCTGGACCGAACGCGGGGGCTTCGTTCCGACGGCCCTCGACGTTCCGGACGACGCCTACGATCTCGACATCATGCGCGATCTCACCGAGCAGGCGGACGAGGTCGAACTCGTTCCGGACCTGGACGACGCCCTGGGAGATCCGTTCCAGGCGGAGTTCTGGTCCCAGTTACTCGGGCTCTGGGCGGAACCGGATCAAGACGTCGAGCCGATCGTCGAGGCGCTCGACGACGTGTTGCAGGAAACCGTCGAGGAAGAAGAGGAGATCCCGGAGGACGTGGACGACGAGGACGACGCTGACGACGGCGTAGACGACGAGGACGCGGACGACGCTGACGACGGCGTAGACGACGAGGACGCGGAAGCGGAGGACGACGAGGAGTAGCGTGGCTGGCGTTGGCGAGAACGGTAGCGACGGGGGCATCCTTCAGCCCCTGATCGTCGTCGGTCAGGAGGTTCGTCGGAGCAGCGTCAACGCCGTCGCCGTCGACTTCGTGTACGTGTTCGCCGTGGGCTTTTTCGCCACGCTCGCGGTTCGGGGGCTCTGGCCCGCGGTCATCGCCGCGCTGCCCCTCGCGGTCATGCTGGCCTTCGCCTGGATGTCCTCGCGGCTCTTCTTCATCCTCAACGTCATCGTGATCGGCCTGACCGTGGGGGCGACGCTGGCGGGCGTCGTCCCGCTGTGACCGGCGACGAGCCGACGAGGGTGACGCTTCGCCCGGGTTCCTCGAATCGCCGGGGCCGCGGGTCGATCCGTCGCGAGGCGAGGATGGTGACGAGACGGTCGAACGGAACCCCCGTTCAATCCGCGACGGCGGCGACCATCCCGCGCTTGTAGTACCGTTCGAGCAGCAGGAACAGGATCACCGGCACGGCCATCGTCATGATCGAACCGGCGGCGATCATCCCCCACTCGACCTGCACGCGGCCGCGCATCAGCGGGAGGACCTGCGGCGCGAGGTAGAGTTCCGGCGAGCGCATGAAGACCAGCGGGAAGAAGAAGGCGTTCCAGACCCAGGTGAACTGGATGACCGCCACCGAGACGAGCGCCGGCGTCGACAGCGGGAGGATGATCGACCGGAAGATCTGGTACCGCGAGGCCCCGTCGACGCGCGCGGCCTCCTCCAGCTCCTTCGGGATGCCGAGCAAGTAGTTTCGCAGGAACAGCACGACCCAGCCGAGCCCCCAGCCGATGTGGATCAGGATCAGCCCCATGTAGGTGTCGAACAGTCCCATCTCGCGGAGGGCGTTGTAATTGCCCATCGCGATGAGCTCCGGCGGCGCGGCCATGATCAGCAGGATCAGGAAGAACAGCGACGTCTTCAGCGGGAACTCGAATCGGGCGAACGGGTACGCCGCCATCACGCCGAGGAGCATCACGACCAGCACCGCGGGAATCGTGACGATGAACGTGTTGAGCAGCGCCCGACTCATCGGCGCGGTGGAGTAGTCCCACGCCGCGCGGTAGTTCTCGAGCGTGATCGTCATTCCCTCGAGGTGCCACCAGCCGCCGATGATCTCCGAGAGGGGCCGGATCGACGCCATGAACAGCCCGATGAAGGGGACGATCCAGAGGACGGCGATCGTGATCGCGACGACGTACTTGAGGCCCCGTCGTCGCGAGGGGATCGCCTCGGCGATCCGGTCGCCCCAGGTGAGATCGGCCACCGGCGCCGTCTCGGGCACCGTCTCGACGGATACGTACCGTCCGCCGTCGGCCTGCGCGTCGGTGTGCTCGTCGCGATCGGAATCGGGTTCGGGGGAGTCGTCTGGTACCATCTGTGATCAGTCCATTCGAGCGATGTACAGCGCGAGGGGCGCGACGATGAACAGCTGGACGAGCGCCACCACCATCGCCATCCCGTAGTCGATCTCGGGCCGGAAGGCCGCTCGATACACCTCGATGCCCAGCACCGAGTACGCGTGGTTCGGCCCGCCGGCGGCGCCCCCGGCGGCGTAGACGATGTCGAACATCCGCATCACCCAGATGATCCCCATGATGACGACGACGGCGGTCACCGGTTTGACCAGGGGCCAGATGATGTCCCAGAACCGTCGCCACGCGTTCGCGCCGTCGACCTTCGCCGACTCGATCAGTGACGGATCGATGGCCGACAGCGCCGAACTGTACAGCAGCATGCTGAACCCGGTGTGGACCCAGATGCCGCCCACGATGAGGGCGTAGATCGCCACCTGCGGCGACTGCGTCCAGTTGCGAACCCACTGGTCCTGCCCGAGCACCCGGAGCAACTCGTTGAAGATCCCCGCCTGGGGGTCGTAGACGAACATGAGGACGAGCCCGATCACGATCGGCGGGACGGTGAATCCCGCGAACACCATCGAGCGGAGGAAGCGACGCCCCTTCAGGTCGGCGAACAAGAGCGCGAGCGCGAGGCCCAACAGCGTGCTCGCGGGGACGTGGATGACCACCCAGAGGAGATTGTGCGTGAGCGCGCCCATCGGGTACCGCAACTCCCGCATGTTGGGCCAGTGAACGATGAGTGGGTCCCTGAGCGATCGAACCCAGTTGTCCAAGCCGACGAAACTCTCCATCGTGAAGGTCTCCCACGAGAAGAAGCTCCCGATCGCCGAGTAGACGATCGGGGCGACCGAGAAGATTCCGAACAGGGTCAGCCCGGGCACTAGGAAGATCGCGATCGCCACCGCCTTCTCGCGGTCGAAGTCCGTCGGGAGTCCCAGATCGCGGTCCGCTTCGAGGCCGTCGATGTGATCTCGCAGGCTCATCGCTGACTCAGGCGACGAGTTCCCCCTTCTCGTCGTAGAGGTACGCGTCGTCGTTCGCGAACGTCAGGAAGACGCGGTCGTCCCGCCGGAGGTCGGTGTCCGGCACCTTCGCGTTCACGACCTGGTCGTTCACGGAGACGTTGACGAGGACGTACTCGCCCAGCGGTTCCACCGTGTCCACCGTCCCGACGATCGCGTTTCCGTCGGCGGGTTCCTCGGTCCTCACGCCGAGGTCCTCGGGCCGAACGCCGAGGGCGACGGTTCCGCGTCCGGCGTCGGGGCCGCCTCCGCCGGTGTCCGCTTCGGCGGACGGCGCTTCCGCCTCCCGATCGTCGCCGCCCGGTTCCGGCTGGCCGTTCGCCGTGACGACCTCGCGCCGGCGGACGTCGGCACCGTCGCGCTCGCGCTCGGTGATCGTCGTCAGGTCGACGGTCCCCGCCTCGCCGAGGTCGATCGACCCGTTCCGGCGGGTCCCCTGGAACAGGTTCATCGGCGGCATCCCGATGAACCGGGCGACCCAGGCCGTCCGCGGCCGTTCGTACAGCTCCTGGGGCGGTGCGACCTGCTGGATCGTCCCCTGGTTCATGACCGCCACTTTGTCGGCCATCCCCATCGCCTCCTCTTGGTTGTGGGTGACGTAGACCGTCGTGATGTCGAGCTCGTTCTGGAGGCGCTTCAGCTCGATGCGCATCTCCTGACGGAGCTTGGCGTCGAGGTTCGACAGCGGCTCGTCGAGGAGGAACACCGACGGTTCCCTGACGATCGCCCGCGCGAGCGCCACGCGCTGACGCTGACCGCCGGAAAGCGCCGCCGGTTTCTTGTCGACCTGATCCTCGATGTGGAGGAGTTCGGTGACCTCCTCGACCTTTCGATCCCGATCGTCGGGCGGTATCCCGCGGACTTTCAGTGGATAGCCGATGTTCTGGGCGACGGACATGTGGGGATACAGCGCGTAGTTCTGGAAGACCATCGCGACGTTCCGGGCGCTCGGCGACGTGCCGTCGACCCGCTCGTCGTCGAAGTAGATGGCGCCCTCGGAGGGCTGCTCGAGGCCCGCGATCATCCGGAGGGCGGTCGTCTTGCCACACCCGGACGGGCCGAGCAGCACGACGAACTCGCCGTCCTCGGCCTCCAGATCGATCTGGTAGTTCGCCACCGTGTTTCCGCCGTCGAAGTACTTGCTGACCTTTTGCAGCGATATGTGAGTCATTTATTCCCAATTATCGCCTTTCAAGGCCATGAATCCTCGCAAATAGACACAATATCCGATATAATCTGCTGATCTTTCACAGAATCTAAAACGAATGAGGTCCGCGAGCGGCCCGTCCCTCGACCGCTCGATGCGCGGATCCACAATAGATATGGGTTGTATGCTGAGAAACAACTCTAGCAGGTTGTTATCGGTGAGCGGCGACGACGCGTACAGCCACTCACGAACAGCCACTCGTGAATAGCCGCTCACGAACAGCCACTCGTGAATAGCCGCTCACGAACAGCCACTCGTGAATAGCCGCTCACGAACAGCCACTCGTGAATAGCCACTCACGAACAGCCGCTCACGAACAGCCACTCGTGAATAGCCACTCACGAACAGCCGCTCACGAACAGCCGCTCACGATTGTAGAACGGATAACAACGTTTTTCAGTTGTGGCTTCGTGGCCCAGACGCACGAATGACCGCCGACGCCGTCGACGGAGCCCGCTACGTCGTCCTCGGGGACGTAGTCGGCTCCAGGGAGATCGACGACAGGGAGGCGTTCCGAGAGACGTTCGCCGACGCCCGCCGACGAATCGCCGACGAGTACGCGGACGACGTCGCCGCCGGACCGTCGGTGCTGAAAGGGATCGACGAGATGGCCGCGGTGCTGACCTCGCTCGAGACGTTCTACGACGTCGTCCTGGTGCTCCACGACGCCCTCTACCCGCACGGGATCCGCCTCGCCGTCGCGAGCGGCGAAATCGAGGTTGGCGGGAACGGCGACGTCGCCCACATGGACGGCGAGGCGTTCCACCGCGCGACCGAACTGCTCGAGTCGATCGAGGCGGACGACCTGCGCGTCGGCCTGGACACCGGCGCCGACCCGCTCGACACCGCTGTCGCCGACGAGATCAACCTCCTCGTCCACCTGCGCGAGTCCTGGACCGACCGCCAGCGCGACGTGGTGGGCCGCTACGAGCGCGCGGGCACCCAGCGCGCCGTCGCCGAAGAGCTCGCCGTCAGCCAGCAGGCGGTCTCGAACGTCCTGCAGGGGGCGTCCTGGCCGCTCGTCGAGACCGTCGAGGCGCGGCTGCGTCGAACGCTCGCGGCGTACGACGAGGTGGACGACGGATGATCCCGGTCGTCGTTCCGTCCTCGCTATTCGCCGCTTTCGTCGTCGTCCTCGGCTACGTCGTCCTGCTCGCCACCAGCGGCTGGGTCGTGAAGACGGCGCTCTCGTGGGCCGACGACGGCTACGCCGCCTCCGTCGAGGATACCGACCGCGACATCGGCGCCATCGTCGGCAAGACCGAGAACGTCCTGCTGCTGACGTTCGTCCTCGCGGGCGCCTACGCCGCCCTCGCCATCGTCTTCGCGGCCAAGAGCATCGTCCGCAGCGACGACATGAAGAACAACAGCCTCTTTTACCTCGCCGGGACGCTCGTCAACGTCACCTACTCCGTGGTGGTCGGGATGGTCTTGCGCGCGATCCTCGGGGCGGGCGTGGCGACGCCGGTGTTCTGACGGACCCCTCGCCCGGGTCGAGAGGTATCGATCGTCCCTCTCAGTAGTGGGAAGCACGATTTCGGAATTCAGCACGAGACGTGAAACTCGCGGCCAGGATAGCGCAGGCAGTTACCGAAGCAGCTATCGATCGAACCGAACGACGCGAAAAGCCACCTGCTGAATATAGAGCAGAGATGCCGCACAGTGACACCGTTGGTTCGAGTTCAGGCCTCTGAATCAGCCGGTCAGCGCAGCTGCAAACCGAGCGGAGGTACCCTGCGGAGAAGAACTGTCAGAGAATATATCCCGATTATTGAATCGACTGAAGAAATTCGTCCAACGTGTCTGTGAGTTCGTCGACCGCCTCTCCGTTGATTTCAGCCGAATACCGGACGGTGATCACGTCCTTCTCATTGGTGTGGCGGGCTCTATCAACTTGCTCAACGGCTTTCCAGATCCCCGTGACTTCAACTTGGCCGTGTTCGGCGTGGTTGTACGTTTCACCACGATCCACGAGCATATCAGAGTCAGAACCCGGTAGATCGTCAGCGTCGCCCATGTGAATCCGTCGCGGCCGCTGGCCCTTGTCTCTGTTGGTGGATGCAGGATATCGTGCGACAGTATCGAGCGATCTCTCACCGCAGAAATCGAGTCGAAAACCCGTGCAAGACTCGCGCTGTGAGTTCAGGACACGCTGAATGAACTGCCTGAGCATTGTCGGAGACGACGTGGCCGACTTAGCGCGTGCATCTTGGACGGAGCGCGGGTTAGAAGGGAGGCAAAAACCCGTCGTCGTCGATTCGAATCGATCGAGAAAGAGAGTGTCCTCGTTCGACCGGGCCTGATTTACACCTCCGGAAAGTACCGGCCGTGGAAGCCGAACGGAACGGCGTGTGGCAGGGGTGCACGCGCTCTCTCGACCATCGTTTCCGCGTCGAACAGGAGCAGCAACGATCGCTCCCGTCGGGTGTCCAGCGCCGTCGCGATCACGACGCCGTCGTCCGCCGCGGTCCCGCCCGGGCGCCGAACCATCCGCGGCTCTTCGACGTAGACGCCCCGTTCCCACCATTCCGTCGCCGTTCCCCGTTCGACGTCGAGTTTGACCAGTCCGTTCGCGCCCGTCCTGTCGGTCGCCTGTGCGTACGCGTACCGATACCGTCGGCCCCGAACCGGTTTCGGAACCGTCGGGAGTTCCATTCCGCCGTCGTACCGCTCGAAGCGTCGGACGCGTCCCTCGTCGGGATGGAGTCGGAATCTGACGAACTGACCGTCGGGTGCCGCGCCGAAGGCGCCCTCCGAGAGGGCGTCGAAGGTGAGCGCCCGGACGATCTCGTCGTCGTCGAACGCGACGATGTCGAGCACCAGCTCGTCGTCGTCCTCGTAGGCGTTGACGTGGTGAAACGTGAAGAACGGCGGCGTTTCCAGCGTCCCGACGAGCCGTTCGGCGTCCCGATCGACGACGATAAACCTGCTCGCGGCCCCGTCGTCGTACTCGAGGAGATCGAGGAATCCGTCGTTCCACGGGGCCAGTGCCTTTGCCATCGAGATCCGGAGCGGCGTCTCCACGATGACGATACGTGAGTCGGTGATCGAACAGTCGTGGACGTATCCGGGGCCGGCGGCCGGGACGCTAGCGACGTGGGTTCGGCCGGCACGCCCGGACGGGATCCGGTAGAAGTGATACTTCGGAGCGCGTCCGAACGTCGTACTGTAGCCGATCGTTTCCTCGCGATCGAGATCGACCTGGAGGTGGGCCGTCGCCAGATGCTCCGGAACGTCGTCGCGCCAGCGAAACTCGCCGCGTGTCTCGAGCGTTACCGGGTCGAACGCGATCCGCCGCGGTGCCTCGGTGAGCGCAACGAAGTGCTCGCCGAGTTTGACGACGTGGACGTTCGCGTTGTCCGTCGGTTCGGGCGGCCCGAGCGACCGGAGCCACCGCAGGATCCGGCGGAACGAATCGCCGCCGGTTGCGAACTCCGTGGCGCCGTGACCGGAGTCGGCGGCCGCGTACGCGTCGGTCCGCAAGAACCGGTTCGTATACGAAACGGTGCCGTCCGCGAACCCGTAGCGGCGGAGCATCGCCAGGCCGTCGAACCAGTGGGTCGCACGCTCGCCGCCGAACTCGAACCGTCCCGGTCCGTTCCGGATCAATGCCCCGGAGAGCCAAGACGGGACGGTACCCTCGACCGGCAACTGTCGGTCGACGTACTCGGTGTCGACCGTTCGAAACCCGAGTTCGTAGGCGCGATCGGTCGCGTTCGACATACCGTCACATCGGGAGGACGGACGATCAATCCGCGGGTAGCAGCACCGACCGGGGAAGACGGATTCACGGAACTGGGAGCCGACCGGCCGCTCCAGGTTTGGGTGGACCAGTGTGGAGACCACCGAACGGTTGAGGGCGATGGGCCACGAAGCGACGGCTACTCGTGTCGGACACTGACCGGACGTACGATCTCGTCGTCTGGGGTGCAACCGGCGTCGCCGGCCGTCTCGTCGCCGAGTACCTCACCGAACAGTACACGTCCGAGGACCTCTCGCTCGCCCTCGGCGGTCGCGACGAGACGCGGCTTCGCGGACTGGAAGCGGCGCTCGTGGCACGGTGCTCCGGATGGGCGGAGCTCCCGATCGTCATCGGCGATGCAACGGATCCGGAGAGCCTGCGCGCTATCGCCGAGGATACCCGCGTCGTCTGTACGACCGTCGGTCCGTACACCAGGTACGGGACCCCGCTCGTCGAGGCGTGTATCTCGGCCGGAACGGACTACTGCGATCTCACCGGGGAAGTAAACTGGATACGGGAGATGATCGACCGGTACCACGACGATGCGGTCGATGCGGGTGCTCGTATCGTCCACAGTTGCGGTTTCGATTCGATCCCGGCCGACCTCGCCACGTTGCTCGTGCAGTCGTTCGCCATCGAGGAGTTCGGGACGCCCTGTGAGCTGGTTCGGATCTACCTCGAGGACGGTCGCGGCGGGGTAAGCGGCGGAACGATGTCGAGCGTCGTCGAAGTGTTCCGGGCCGCGTCCACCGATCCGGTCGCCCGGCAGACGCTTCGAAACCCGTATTCGCTGGCGCCGGCGGGCGAGCGCGACGGCGTCGATCCGGGCGCACAGTCCCTCCCGAGGAAAGACCCGCTACGGGGCGAGTGGACGGCGCCGTCGCCGATGGCGGTCGTGAACGAGCGGGTGATTCGACGGAGTAACGCCCTGCTCGACTATCCGTGGGGTCGCGAGTTCGAGTGTCGGGAGGTCGTCCCCGTCGGATCGGGTCCCATCGGTATGGTGGGTGCAAGCGCCGTCTCGGCCGGCCTCTGGTTGGCGACTGGGGTACTGGCCGTTGGCCCGATGCGGGAAGCCCTCCGTCGCTTCGCGTTTCCCGATCCGGGCGAGGGACCGACGAGCGCGGAGATCGAGAACGGGTACTTTACGATTCGCGTGCTCGGTCGCGGAACCGTTACCGACGGGCCGTTCGTCGTCGCGAGTCGAATCAGCGCCGACTGTGATCCGGGTTACGGCGCGACCGCGAAGATGCTCGGCGAGGCCGCGATGTGTCTCGTGAACGAGGAGATCGACTCGCCGCTCGAAGGCGGCATCCTCACCCCGGCGGCAGCTCTCGGCGATCCGCCCGCCGACGGGCTTCGTCGAGCGGGACTGGTCGTGGAAGTGGGCGAGTGGGATCCCGATCGGACGTCACGATTGCAGACGGCCCGCGAACGGTGAGCAGCCTCGACGAGGCCGACCACCTCGAAGAGCCGAGCCTCGCCTAGGACCTCCACAGCCTCCCGCAGTTCGCGATCATCTGCATCTCGAACGACGAGGATAGTTCTCCCGGTCGTGTCGATACACAGCGCAAGCGGCACCCAGCGAGACGAGTACGGATCGCGAGCTGCCAAACGGCCGATTACGTGTCGACGGGCGGGAGCGTGAACGAAAACGTCGATCCTTCTCCGGGCTCCGAGTCGACCCAAATCGTGCCACCGTGGCGCTCGACGATCCGCTCACAGAGGGCCAGTCCAATGCCCGTACCGCCGTGTTCGTCGCGAGCGTGAAGACGCTCGAAGACCTCGAAAATGCGTTCCTGATCGTCTCGCGGAACGCCGATTCCGTCGTCACGGACGGAGATGCGCCACATGTTGCCAGCGCGGCCCGCGGACACGCTCACTCTCGGCGGTTCGTCACCGCTGTACTCGATGGCATTGTTGATCAGGTTCTGAAATAGCATCCGAAGTTGATTCCCGTCACCCTCGACGTGGGGAAGAGGTTCGACGGTCACGTCGGCATCGGTCTCCTCGATGCGGAGCTGTAAGTCGGTCAGCACATCGTCGGTGAGGGCTTCCAGATCGACGGGTTCGAACGGATCACCGTCGGTTTCGATCCGCGAGTATTCGAGGAGACCGTCGATCATCTCCCGCATCCGGACCGCTCCATCGACTGCGAACTCGATGAACTCCTCCGCATCCGTGTCCAGATCATCGCCGTACCGGCGTTCGAGTAGCTGCAGGTAACTCGAAACCATCCGCAGGGGCTCTTGCAGATCGTGTGAGGCGGCGTAGGCGAACTGTTCGAGGCGCTCGTTGGACTCCTCGAGACGGTGCTCGTACTCGCGGCGTTCGAGTTCTTGCTGGACCCACTGCGCCATCGATTTCAGGAACGTCCGCTCAGCGTCGGAGAACGACGTCTCTCGGGAGTTGTGTGCCACGAAAAAGAACGAACGATCGAGTCCGTTTTCGACTCGGAGCCGCGTTCCCAGGTACGATTTGACGCCAAACTCCTCGTAAGCGGTCGTTCCCTCGAACCCTTCATCCGCGGGTGCAGTGATACCGATCGGGGTGGCATCATCGGTCACGACCCGGCAATACGTCTCGGAGAGGCTCACGTTGGTGCCGGGCTGGAGATGGTCGTGCGTATCGCTGACGTATTCGACTTCGAAGATGTCCACCTGTGGATCGATTCGGGCCATCCCGCCCAGATCGAGATCGAATCGTTCACACCCGAGCTCGAACAGGGCCTGCAGTTTTTCATCGAACGAACGATCGGGGTCTGACGTGATCTCGTAGAGCCGGCTCTGGAATCGATCACGTTCGGTGAGTTCACGCCGGGTTTCCGCATGCCTGACGAGCCCCTCGACCGTCCGATCGACGTCGAGTGGCGGATGGTCGGTGCCGAAGAACTCGTCCGGCGGGTGATAGTAGAAGTTCTGGCAGACCGTCCCGTCGTAGACGACGAGCGGATGGCTTCGAATCACGTCCGACAGGACGTCCGTGGAAAACCGGTCACGGTTATATTGGCAGAGAACGACGTAATCATCTCCCTCGTAAATGGTATTGAGCAGTGCTTCGTACCGGATCAGCTGATCGAGTCCAGTATCTTCGTCGAGCGCCCACGTCATTTCGGCGGCGGCTCGCACGCCGTCGTAGCCCTCGCGATCACGCGCCTCGGCGAGCGTTTCCTCCCAGAATTCGAGCATCTGCTCCGGCTCGAACTCGCTCGTGCGGAGGTACGTATCCGCTTTGGTGTGAATCGATAACGCACCGGATTCTCGGGCGGTTTCGACGTCGATACCACCCTCACGGAACGCGCCGAGGACTTCCTCGACCGTATTATCGTCCGCGACGTAGAGGCACTGTTCGCCCTGTTCCAGCCCCTCTTTGATGAACGGCACGACGGCGGCGAACTGATCGTCTTGATTATCGTACACGGACGCGAGATGATCGTTCGATCCATCCTCGCCGTGGTGGTCGCAGATTGCGGTCGCCTTCCGCCGCGTTTCGACGCCCGTGAGGGCTCCATCGAGGCCGAACGTCGTATCCTCGTTTGATTGCTGTTTGCTCATGATCGGGTGCAGGTGGTGAGTACTGGAGATCGAGAGACGCAGGGAGAGTTTTGGCTGGGTCCCAGCGTGCCATGCCCTTATCAACGCGAAACGATCGGCTCGTGGAAAAAGGTTCCCGTTACCCAACGAGGTGTTGACCGAATAATCTGTAGTGAACGACCTCAATCGCCGAAAATCGACCAGGATCTCGTGTCACAGTCGCGCTATGGATTCAGCAGACTCTGGCCGAACTGCCGAGTACCCGCATTCGGGATCGGGTCGGGCTGATGATGGACCGATTAGGGCAGCCGTCACTTCCATCACTTCGACGATGATTCATAGTATCATCGGAAGAAGGGGTAGCCGATTAGAATCGCTGCGAGGAGCAAACTGCCGATCACGAGCAAAAGGAAGATTCGACGATGCTGGACGACGATCCCGGTTGACTGTTCAAGTGCCGTCCTGAAGTCGTCAGAGGCTTCAATCCGATCCGAGAGGGTGGGCTCATCGGACTCGGTATCCTCAGCATCCGTAGGCAAATCGTCTCGATCCATCAAAAATGGATACGACATCCTCAGCTTAAAACCTCACTTCATCCCCGAATAAATCGAAGAGGTAACATTATCTCAGTTATTTCTTTTCATCCCAACTTCATCAGGCGTTGTTTAGGCCTTCAGGAGTGATTGATAGCACTCTGCCCAGAACACGCAGTAGTTCGTACAACGTTCTCGCCACGTATTTCGAAAAGTGGAATACAGATGTTCGGCATCGAATATGAAGTCGTGGATCCAATCATTCACCGATGGATCGTTTATATCGGTGCCTGACAAACACGGCGTGCAAGATACAGCGGATGAGTTCAGCACGGCGGCTCCGTTTGTTTCTCGCCGAAACAGGTGAACCCCCGTTCAGTAGCCAGTTCTACCGACCGTCGAGGCTGAACCGCGTTCCGAGCAACGTTCCGCCGATAATCGCATAGACGGATCCGAGCATCATGACCAGATAATCGGCGTGCCAGCCGCCGTATCCAGCCTGTAGCGTACCCAATATGATCAACGCAATCTCGACGCTCTTTCGATAGCGTTCTTGGTGCATTTGACCGGAATATTCTGATATTTGAATCAACAGTACTGTGATCGGACTGTTCGATTCCGAATCTGTACTGATCGATCAGCATCCCTTCGAAGACCGGCTCTCGGTTTGTACTGCATTCGCGTCCTGTATGCAGCCCGATCTTCCGAACCCTCCAGTTCGGATAGAACATCCGGTGGTCAATACGCAGACGTCGCTACCAAATCGCCCGTTTCAGTTCCAGGTGCGAGACGGTAGAAAGAAGTCGTGCGCCGATCTACTGCTACAGCTCCCGCCGCCGACCCTTCGGGATCAGCGACCGCAACTCCCCGTGGACGTAGAGGCCGATTCCCAGCGGCTCGCGCTCGCCAGCCACGTCGTGCGCGGCGATCAGGTACCCCCAGTCGCCATCCCAGTCGAGTTCCTGGTCCTCGCCGGCGGCGAACCGGCGGGCCGACGGGCGGTCGAGGTCGATCACGCAGCGCGTGGCGACTCGGCCGAACCGCTGGGCGAAGTCGGTGGTGGGTTTCCAGTGCTCCTGGCGCGTCCGCAGGCAGAGCATCCCGAGCGCCTCGACCTCGGTCGGCGACGGTGCCTCGCCCGCGTACACCCAGATCTTGCCGGCGCCTTTCTCCCAGAAGGTGTGATCGGCGAACGTCTCCGGGGAAATCCCGAAGCGCTCCTCGTAGTAGTCAAGCACCTCGCGTCGGGAGACCCGACCCGCGACGGTGCGCTCGGCCGGCGTCTCGGGAAGGCGATCGAAGCGCTGACCGTCGTTCTCGACGAGATTTTCCGGTTCGATCGACTCCGGGTCGTCGACCGAATCGTCCCCCGCCATCAGCCGGTCACCTCCAGTTTCGCGACGAAGAAGCCGCCGGTGTCGTTCTGGTGCGGGTAGATCCTGGCCGCGTCCGCGAGGGCGGGATCGAACGCCTCGCCGTCCCAGCTCGTCACGCCCGGGGAGTGCTCGAGCGCCAGGTCGAACGGGACCACCCGGCAGTCCTCCTCGCCGAGGACGTGGTCGACCACCGCTTCGTTCTCCTCGGGCGCGAAGGTGCACGTCGAGTAGACGACGGTGCCGCCCTCGCGGGTGGCCTGGACGGCCCGACGCAGGATACCCTTCTGGACGCCCGCGATCGAACGGACGCCGTGCTCGGACCACTCGTCGAGCGCGTCCGGGTTCTTCCGGATCGTCCCCTCGCACGAACACGGGACATCGACGAGCGCGCGGTCGAACGCCTCGAAGTCGAACGGCGCGAGCGAGTAGTTGCGCGCGTCGGCGTTGGTGACGGCGAGCGCCGTCGCCCCGAGGCGTTCGGCGTTGAACCGCAGCGCCGAGAGCCGCCCGAGGTTGTTGTCGTTGGCCACGACCGTTCCGCGGTCGTCCATCAGCGCCGCGAGCTGGGTCGCCTTCCCGCCCGGCGCGGCACAGCAGTCCCAGACGGTCTCGCCCGGTTGCGGGTCCAGCACGATCGGCGGGACGACCGACACCTCCTCCTGACCGTGGGTGAAGCCGTGGAACGACGCCCAGGTCGCCCCCGGCGAGGCCGTCTCCAGGCGGAGCACTCGCGGGTGCCACTCGGCCTGCTCGTAGCCGACGCCCTCCTCCTCGAGAGTCGCCGTCGCTCGCTCGGGCGTCGCCTTGATCGCGTTGACCCGCACCGCCGTGCCGAGCGGTCGCTCGCACGCCTCGAGGAAGGCGTCGAAGTCGTCGACGATCGGTCGATACCGCTCGAGTGGTTCCATCGATCGGGGATTCGGGGGGCCGGTGTTTGTGGGTTTCGAAGCCGGGGACGGTGCCGAGCGAGAGCGCGCTCGGGGACCCGGGGGACGATCTGTCATCCCATCACGAAGCACAGGAAAGTTTACGGTACACCGGTTGGAGAAGTCGGGTATGTCAACCCGCGCAGGGACCCGCGGCCGCGTCGGCATCGTCGGCGCGGTGAAGATCGATCTCGCGAGGCTGCACGGGGCGTGGATGGAGATCGTCTTCCCCCGCCAACGCGGCCGAGGTCACTCGGTCATGGGGAAGTGGAAGCCCGAAACGCTGCCGCAGGCCATCACCTACTACGGCTGGTACCTGATCGGCGCCCTCGGCCTCCTCGTGCTCTACCCGCTCGCCGTGTTCGGTCTCGCGACCCGGTTTTACGCATCGAAGCTGGACTCGACGGCGACCCGGCTCGGGGTCGTCGGCGTCACCGTTCTGGCGATCGTGATCTGGGGGTTGTTGAGCCTCGTCGCCTACCTGGAACTGCCGTGGAACTCGTTCCTGGCCGTCGCGGCGGCCAGCAGCGTCGCGGTCGTCTCGACCACCATCGCCGCGGTCAGCTCGAAGTACGGCGGCCGGGCGACCACCGTCCTGCTGGCGTACCCGTTCGCCATGACGGCCATCTTCCTTCCGCCGGTCGTCGCGGCGCTCGTCACGCCGTCGCTCGAACCGTACGTCCTCGAGCCGAGCTACGACTTCGCCGCCTGGCTGCTCGACAACGTCCTGTTCGTCGGCGGGGCCAACGAGTTCCTTCGGGAGAACTACGAGCTGGAGGGCGCCGCCTACGCCGGGATGTGGTTCGGCTTCTCCGTCTCGACCGGCTGGTTCCTCGGGCTTCTGGTCGCGCTCGCGAACCTCGTCCGCCCGTCGCCGGATAGCGGGGACGACTCGTAACCGCGATCGGCTCGTTCGCGGGCCGGGGACCGACGACCGGCCCGGCTACATGTAGCCCAGGTCGCGCAGTCGCTCCATCAGGTCCTCCTTGTCCTGGGCGCGACCCGCTCGCTCGGTGGTTCCCTCGAGGTCCTGGAGCCAGGCGGGCTCGTCGTCGCTCTTTTCGGTGCTGATCTCGCTGCCGAGCGACCGGAAGCCCTCCCAGTACTTCGGGGAGACGGGCGTGTCGGCGGGATCGAGGCCGCTCGGCAGATCGTCGGCTCCCTCGGGCACGTAGCCGTCGTCGGGGAACTCCTCTACCGTATCCGGCACGACGAAGTTCCAGAAGGCGTCCCAGACGGCCGCCTCGTCGAACTGGAGGATCGGGTGGATCCGGTCGTGGGGCGGGTAGATCTCCGGGTCGTGACGGGGCGAAAAGAACGTCTCGTCCGCGCGGGCCTCCTGTTCGTCCCAGCGGACGCCGGAGATCACGCCGTCGACGTCGTACTCCTCGAGCGCGTCGTTGAGCGCGACGGTCTTGAGGAGGTGGTTGCCCGCGTACGTGTCGAGCAGGAACGGGAAGGAGTCGTCCTCGTACTCGAGGATCTCCTCGACGTGGTGCTGGTTGTGCGGCGAGAGTTCGTCGACGGGGATCTCGTCGCCCGGCTCGAGGTCGTTCGCGTCGACGTACTCGCCGATATCCTCGTTGCGCGCGTAGATCACCTCGACGCCCCACTCGCTCGCCCAGGTGTCGACGAAGTCGTGGATCTCGTCGAAGTGCTGGTAGTGGTCGATGAAGATCGCCGGCGGGACTTCCAGGTCGTACTGCTCGGCGACCTCCGTCACGAAGTAGAGCACGAGCGTCGAGTCCTTGCCGCCGGTCCACATCACCGCCGGGTTCTCGTAGCGCTCGAGGCCCGCCCTCGTCACCTCGATCGCCTTCTCGATCTTGTCCTGAAGGGCCGGATAGTCCGCGGGCGATTCGTCCGCGCCGTCCTCGTAGTCGACGTCCGCCGAAACCGGTGTGTCGGTGCTCATGGTGTAATGATATGTAATTAGGGGTCGTAAATTCCTTACGCCTGCGGAAGGCGCTGACGCTATCGGATACGCCACCGGCGATGAGAAAAGTGGTGTCGGCGACCCGCAAGGGTTGAGAACGACCGGGAGCCGACCGGTCGCGGTCGAGCCCTTCCCGCCTCCGCGTCCCGCGGGCGAATCCGGGCGAGGTCGGTGCACGGGGCGGGAAAACGAACCGTCGACGGGTCCGTGAGTCGGGGACGAGTCCGGAGATTCGGGGATCGGACCACCCCTGAAGACCGGACGCGGCGAGCGACCGGTCGACGGACGGAACGATCCCGACGTGGTGACTGTCGGACATAAGATACTTCCTGCTCTGGACGAAGGAACTTCCCATGATAGACGCAACCGTCGTCGCGCCGGTCGCGATCGGCGCGGTACTCCTGATCGCCGGCGCGACGCTCTCCCGGTACGGCGTCGCGCTCATGGGCGCGCTGTTGGGCGCCGGCGGCGGCTACCTGGCCGCACCGACCGTCGGCGCCGCGATCGGCGTGGGCGGCGTCGCCGCCTCCGCCGTCGGCATCGCCGCGGGAATCGTCGTCGGCGTCGTCGCCGCGCACCTGTTGCTGTCGGTCGCCGTCGCGGCGATCGGCTTCGGCGTCGGCACCTACATCGGGCTGACGATCCTCGCCCCCGTGCTGGTCGACGGCGCCTGGTACGTCGAGTGGGGCGCGGCCGTCGGCATCGGCGTCGCCGTGGCGCTGGCCGGGATGGTGCTGACGCACACGACGATGATCGTCCTCACGTCGGTGATCGGCGCCGCGCTGACGAGCCGATCGCTCACGCTGGAGGCGTTCGAAGAGGCTCGGGCGGCCACCAGCGTCGATCCCCTGTTGCTCGACGCCGCGGACCCGATCTTCCTGGGCCTGGTCGTCGTCGGGCTCTCGGTCCAGATCGGACTCCTCAAACTGGGGTACGTCGGACGCCTGGTCGCGCGACTCCCGGGCGCGGCGATGGGCCGCGATCGCGGAGAGAAGGGCGCGGGCGGATAATCCGGGCGTGGATGCTATCGCCGGCGAGGAGTCGGGGTGCGTGGTCCGGCTCCGGGAGGACGCCGATCGCAGCGATCGCCGGCCACGGGCGGTCGGTTGCGAGTGCCGCCGCCGACAGACGTTCGGGGCCGTAATCGCCGCCGACAGACGTTCGGGGGCAGGAGCCGGCGCGGACGGCCGGTCCGTCCGGTTTTAGCTCGTACGCGTCAGTCACGCGTCTGACGTAATTTTTTACGGATAGTGCACCGACTTGGTTCCATGAGTCAAAACCGGACCGCCGGCCGGTGCGCGACGGAGGCGTTCGCCGCGCTCGACGCGGAGCCCGCGGTGGACGAGATCCTCGCCGACTGCGAGGTGGGATCCCCGGACGAGATCATCGCGCTCGCAGACGAGTCGTCGGAGGCCGACGCCGCCGAGCCCGCACCGGCCGTGTTCGAATCCGGCGCGGTCGAACCGCCCGAACGCGTCGAGAAGACGGCCGGGCGGGAATCGGTCGGCGGCCCCTCGATGGACGAGCTGTTCGGCGAACGACGACTCTGAGGGACGCGCGGTCGGGTTCGGGGTCTGCGATCGGGAAGTCGGTGGCTTTTCCTTCGCTCGGATGACCGATCGGATCGATGGACGAACTCGCGAGCGCCTTCGAGCGCTACGCCGCCTGGGCGGCCGACGTCTCGCCACTGTACGAACGGCTGGCCGGCGTAGCGGCCGACGACCCGCGGCTTCTCGAACTCGCGTCGGCGGCGCCGCCCGAGACCGCCCCGCAGCTCCTGCTCGCGGCGGTCCACGCGGTGGTCCGCTCCGGCGCCGATCACCCGCTGGAGCGATACTACGGAGCGGGGGACGGACGGACGCCCGACGGTGACGGCGAGGGCGCCGGCGCGGCGGCCGACCACTTCCGGGACTTCTGTCCGCGCTACGAGGATCGCATCCGGGAGCTCGTCCGCACGCGGAGCGTCCAGACGAACGACGTCGGCCGGTCCGTCGTACTCCTGCCGGCGTTCGAGTTCGTCGCGCGGCTCGCGGGTCGCCGGCGGCTGGCCACGGTCGAACTCGGCGCGAGCGCGGGGCTGAACGCCAACTGGGACCGGTACGGGTACGAGTACGCGGGCGTCGGGCGGGCGGGCGACCCCGACTCGCCGGTCGGGCTCTCGACCGCCGTTCGGGGCGATCGCGACCCGCCGCTCCCGGACCGCGTTCCGAGCGTCATCTCCCGGCGGGGCGTCGACCTGAACCCCCTCGATCCCGCGGACCCGGAGGACGCGCAGTGGCTCCACGCGCTGATCCCGCCCGACCAGCCCGGCCGGCACGAACGACTGGAGGCCGCCCTCGACGTTGCCGGGGCCGACCCGCCGTCGGTCGAGCAGGGGGATCTAGTCGAGGCGGTGCCGCGGCTCTGCCGCGGGGCGCCCGACGCCGCCGCGCTGATCGTCTACAGCACCCTCGTCTGCTACCAGCTCGACGACGAACTGGTCGCCGACCTTCGAGAAACCCTCCGGACGATCGGGCGGGATCGACCGCTGTACTGGCTCTCCGGCGATCCCGACGTGGGACCGGGAACCCCGACGTACCGCCTCGTCGCGTTCGACGGCGGCGCGGTCGAGGAGACCCGACTCGCTCGGTTCGAGTCCTACGGGGAGTGGATCGAGTGGCTGGCGGAGTGATCGCCCGTCCCGTTCGTCCACCGCGGGTATCCGCGGCCCCGTTTCCACACATTCTTGGTCCGATCGCGCCAACGGGCGGCAGCGAACGCATGACGCCCCAACGAGGCGGATCGGTCCGGACGACGACGTCCGCGATCCGACCGATCCCAGCTGCGACCCGATCGATCCCGGCCGCGACCCGACCGATCCCGGCCGCGACCCCGCCGATCCCAGCTGGGCCCCGACCGATCCCGACCGCGACGAGACGGTGGTGTCGGAAAGGATGACCGACGACGAGGGCGCCGAGCCGACGAGCGACGACGGTGACCGGGACGGGACCGACGAGACGGCCGGGTCGAACGACCTCGACGTCCCGGAGACGCCGCCGGACCCAAAATCGACCGACCACGTCCTCCCGACGGACCAGCTCGTCTACCCGACCCTCGCGTTCGACTCGGGAACGGTGTCGCCGGAGGGGTTCGACTGCAGACGCGAGCTCGACGCCGACGCGATGGCCGACTGGCTCGAGGGGCTCGCCGGCGCGCTGATCAGCCACGACCTGGCCGTCGAGGGCGCGGACAACCGGGCCTACCTGGGAATCGCCCCGTCGGCGGTCGACCTGACGTTCGACCCCGACGACGACCACCGGGGGACGATCGAACTCACCGTATCGCTCGACGCGAAGGTGATGCGCTACGAGGACGCGGACGCGCGCCCGACCGGGGCCCGCGGCGGCCGCGGATTCGTTCCGATCGAGATGCTGACGGGCGATCGGCCGCCGGAGTCGTTCCGGTGTTACAACTGGATCGAGGATCCGGCTGCGGGAGTTCCCGCGCGCGAGCGCGGCACGGACGGGGACCGGGCGGGCGGCGACGAAACCGGCTGACCCTCAGTTCTCGACCGGTTCGCCGTTACCCGTCGACCGGTTCGCCGTTACCCGTCGACCAGTTCGCCGCCCTTGTAGACCGCCGCGATCCCGTCGCGGACGACGGAGACGTCCTCGCGGGGATCGTCCGCGAGGGCGACGAGGTCGGCCCGGTCGCCGGCTGTGAGGGTCCCGACGTCGTCGTCCGGGACCGTCTCCCCCGCGGCGCCGGTCGCGGCGTACAGGGCGTCGACGGGGTCCATTCCAACGGCGTCGACGAAGAGTTCGAGCTCCATCGCGTTCTCCCCGTGCGGGACGAGTTCCGGGCCGATGAAGTCGGTACCGGCGGCGATAGGGATCCCGTCCTCGTAGGCGCGGGCGATCGACTCGACGTGGTCCTCCCGGACCTCGACGGCCTTTCGCATCCCCCACTCGGGCACGCCGTGGTCCTCGCCGTGCTCGCAGATCCGGTCGACGATCGAGAGCGTGGGGACCAGCACCGCCCCGGTCTCCCGGAGGAGGTCGATCGACTCGTCGTCGAGGTAGATGCCGTGTTCGATCGTGTCGACGCCGTTTCGCAGCGCGCTCTTGATTCCCGGCGCGCCCTGGGCGTGGGCGGCGACCGGAATCTCGACGCGGTGGGCCTCCTCCGTGAACGCGCGGATCTCCTCGTCGGTGAACTGGCTGTGGTGGGGCTCGTCCTTCTCCGAGAGGACGCCGCCGGTCGTCGAGATTTTGATCAGGTCGGCGCCCTCGCGGATTCGGCTGCGGGCGCCCTCGCGGCAGGCCGTCGGACCGTCGACGATCGACGAGTCGTGTTCGGTGTCGAGCCACCGTTTGGGCAGGAAGTGACGGTCGCCGTGTCCGCCGGTCTGGGAGAACGCCCGCCCGCTCGTGTAGATCCGCGGACCCGGAATCTCGCCCTCCTCGACGGCGTCGCGGAGGCCGATGGCCACGTCGCTGCCGACGTCGCGGACGGTGGTGAAGCCGGCCTCGAGCATCCGCCGGAGGTCGACCGTCGCGCGGGCCGCCCGCAGCGACTCGCGGTCCGTCTCGGTGACCCACGTGAACGGGTCCATCGCGCGGGTTCCCCAGATGTGCAGGTGGGCGTCGATCAGTCCGGGGATCACGGCCTCTCCCGAATGGTCGATGCGCTCGGCGTCCGCGGGCGCTTCGACGTCCTCGACCGGACCGACCTCGCTCACCCGTCCGTCCTCGATCACGACGCGGGCGTCGGACAGGAACTCCCGGCCCGTGCCGTCGTACAGCAGGCCGCAGTCGATGTATCGCATGTCCGAGGTGTCGAGCCCCACCGGCAAACCGTTTTGGCTCCCGGCACGGTGCGCGATCCGCGCCGCCGCGGCGATCGAGCGCGCCCGGGTCCGCTCGACCCCGCTCGAACGATCGCGGAGGGGCGGGGCCGCGGCGGTCGTTTGGACGGATTTGTCCCAAACCCTTACCAGCGACCTGTCGAGCCACCGCACGGAGAACCATGCTCCCACGAGACACGCTCGGAACGGCGACCAGGCGAGCGGTGATGAAAGCGGCGGCGGGCGCGCTCGGCGTCGCGGCCCTCGGGACGCGGGCCGGCGCCCACAACAAGTTCGGCGGCGGCACCGACGGCTACCTCGGTGACAACGTGGCCGACACCGCGGTGCGGTCGGAACTCGTCGGCTACCACAGCGCCGGCGGCGTCGGCTCCGCGAGTCTATCCGGCCAGCCCGAGGACGCCCACGTCGGCGGGATGACCGAGCTTCGCGTCCACGACGACCTCGCGTTCGTGACCATGTTCTCGGACACCGACGACGACACCCAGCGCGGCCTCGCGATTCTGGAGATCAGCGACTTCACCCGCGCCGAGAGCGAGGACGAACTCGACGGGGCCGACCTGACGGTGCTGTCGTTCGTCCGCAACGACAACACCGAATCCGCCTGCATGGACGTCAAGGTTTCCGACGACGGCGACTACGTCTTCGTCTGCAAACAGCCGCTCACCGCCCTGTTCGGCGAGAACGAGGATGGACTGCTCTCGACGGACGACCACTCAACCAGCGCGGAGGCCGCGGCGCTGCTGGCCGTCGACGTCTCCGACCCCGGCAACCCGGAGGTCGTCGACAGCGTGAGCATCTCGCGGTGGGTGCTCGGCCCGCACAACTGCTGGCACCACCAGATCGGCGGCGAGGAGTACGTCTTCACCGCTCACGGCGCCGACGGCGTCAGCGGCTCGATGAACGTCTTCGCGTTCGAGCGCGGGACGGACCAGCTCGCGCAGGCCAACACCTGGACGTGGCCCGGCCAGGAGACGGCGGGCGACGGGATCGAGAATCCGCTCCAGACGTACGCTCACGACGTCGTCGTCCAGGAGGATCCGAGGTACGGGATTCCGATCGCCTACCTCGGGTATCTGGACGCCGGGACGCGGATTCTCGACGTCTCCGACCCGACGGACATCGAGGAGTTGGGCGTCTTCGAGAGTCAACGGGCCCACCACACCGTCCCCGCGCCGACGCTGATCGACGGCAAGCGGGTGATGGTCGTCGGCCACGAGAACCCCGACAGCGACCCGCAGGAAGAAGGCGGAAACGCCCTCAACGACGGCGAGACCGGCTACTACTACCTGGTGGACGGTGATCCGCTCGACGACGTCATCGAGGGCGACTCGGAACCGGTCTACCTCGGGGCGGCCTCGATCCTCTGGAACGCCGACGACGACCTGTACGAGCCGCTGACAGAACCGCCGTTCGAGATGTACCGGGATCGGCCGGGCGCCGATCCCGCGGCCGAGCCGCGGGAACTCGACGGCTGGATCCTCATCGACGGCGCGGCCGACGAGGGATGGGGCGACGCCGCGGGCTTCGAGGCGGAGGCCGAGAGGGAGGACGATCCGGACGAGAAGCCCGACGAGTACGACGGGTTCGGCAACTTCCGGCTCTCGCCGCACAACCTCGACGTCGACCCCGATGGTCGCATCTACGCGGGTCACTACCACGCCGGCGCGCGGATCTACCGGATCGTCGCCCCCGGAGATCCCCTGCCGGCGGGGCCGGACGTGGAAGAGTACGACGACCGCTTCGAAGACGCGGAGCCGGGCGATCCGGCCGACGACTGGTACCTCCTCGAGACGGCGTACTACCGCCGCGGGAAGGAGATTCCCGAGGAGCGGACGATGAGCGGCGGCGGGGAACTCGGCGACGGCCTGACGGCGTCGACGCCGTTCTTCTGGTGTCTCGTCCAGCGCAACGGGGTCGCCTTCGCGGGCGGCATCAACGGCGGCCCGCACGTCGTCCACGAGGACGACGTTCCCGTCGGTGAAGACGCGCCCGTCGACGCCGCCGTCTCGCGCGACCACGACGCGTCCGCGGTGACGGCGGGCCAGACCCACCGGATCACGATCGCCGTCGAGAGCGACGAGAATGTACGGGTCCGCGACGCGATTCCGCTCGGCTGGGAGGTCGTCGGCGGCGACGTCGCGGCCGTTCGGGCCGTCGACGGCTACCGGCAGGTCGTCTCGCTGGACGTCGACGACGCGAGCGGGGAGGCGACGTACTACGTCGAAGCCCCCGAGAAGACCGGGACCGACGCGTTCGGACCCGTCGAGTACGCGCGCGGGGACGTCGCGAGCGAGTTCGGCGGCGGCGTCTCGACGACGAACCGGCTCTGGCGGAAGGCGAACGCCGCGGTGACGGAGACGACCGTCATCGAGCTGGACACGAGCTGAGCGGGGTCGCCGAACGGGCACCGAGGAGCGTCGATCCCCCGCCGGGCCCGGGCGGCTCGCCAGCCGCCCGCGACCGCCCCGCCACCTTCTCCGCTACACGCAGGCTTTTGGTTCGTCCGCCTGACCACCCACGAGATGGTTCCCGACGATGCGGCGAGCCCGGCCGCTCACCTGCTGACGGCCGAGGCCCGCGCGGTCCTCGATCGATCGACCTACGGCGACTGGCGGGCCCTCGCGACGGCCGACGCGGTCTCGCTCGCGTTCGGATTCCCCTACCCGGCGTCGTTTCCGACCGAGCGCCTCGCCGACGCCGTCGAGGAAGTGTTCCGAGTCGAGGGCGAGAGCGCGCTGCAGTACGGGGGCGGCGAGTACGCGGAGCGCCTCGAGGAGTTCGTGGTCGAGCGCGCGGCCGACCGCGGGATCGACCCCGACGAGACGGCGGCGATGGTGACCAACGGCGCCACCCACGCCATCGACGGCGTCTGCCGGGCGTTCCTCGACCCGGGCGACGTCGTGGTCGTCGAGCAGCCGACGTTCATGGGTTCGCTTCGCGTGTTCAAGAACTTCGGCGTGGAGATCCTCGGCGCCCCCGTCGACGACGACGGCCTCGACGTCGCGAGCCTCGGGGCCACCCTCGCGGACCGGCGCGCGGCGGGCCGGCCGTCGCCGACGCTGCTGTACACGATCCCGAACTTCCAGAACCCGACCGGAACCACGCTCCCGCGCCGGCGCCGCGACCGCTTGCTGGAGCTGGCTGCCGAGTACGACTTCGCGGTCCTGGAGGACGACGCCTACGGCGACCTGCGATACGAGGGCGACCCGCAACCGCCGCTGGCCGCGCTCGACGACGCCGGCCGCGTGATCCGCGTCGGCACGTTCGCCAAGACCGTCGCGCCCGGGGTGCGGCTGGGCTGGCTGCTCGCCGACGAGCCGATCCGGGACGCCGTCCGGACGCTGTCCGCCGGCGGGACGAACACCTTCACCCGAAGCGTCGTCGGCCGCTACTGCGACGCCGGCCACCTCGAAGACTCGCTTCCCCACCTCCGGGCGGCCTACGAGCGCCGACGCGACCGAATGCTCGAGGCGTTAGCCGACCGGATGCCTGATGGGACGACCTGGACGGAACCCGACGGCGGGTTCTTCGTGTGGGTCGAGCTGCCCCCGGGAATCGACGCCGAGGCGATGCTCGAGGACGCCGTCGACGCCGGCGTCACCTACCTTCCCGGCACCATGTTCTACCCGGACGGCGACGGCGGGCGGTGTTTGCGCCTGTCCTTCAGCTACGTCTCGCCCGAGGAGATCGACGAGGGGATCGCGGCGCTGGCCGAGACGGTGGGCGAGCGGCTCTGACGTGGCGTCGTGACGGTGCGTGACGGCGTTCGATCGCGATGACGGAGCGTCGTCGGAGCGGAGGCGGGGCGTTCGCTCGCGATGACGGAACGTCGGACGAGCGCGGTCGGGCCGGTCGCTCCGTCGCCGGCTCCTTTCAAGTGCGCAGGCGGGGTAGGTATCGTCATGGACCTCGACAGGTACGCGTCGGCGCTCGCCGATCTCGAGCCGGAGCCGGACGCCGTGGAGACCGCCGAACTGGTCGTCACCGACGACGTGCTCGTGAAAGCGTTCGCGCTCGGACCGGGCGCGACGCTCGATCCCCACGAGCACGGCGACAGCACGAACGTCTTCCACGTACTGGAGGGGACGGTCACCGTGCTCCAGGAAGACGAGGAGGAGCGGATCGACGCGCCCGGCGTCGTCCTCCACGAGCGTGGCATCGTCCACGGGGCGCGCAACGACACGGACGGCCCCGTCGTGTTCACCGCGAGCCTCTGTCCGCTCCCGTCCTGATCCGCCCGCCATCCGCTCCCGACCTGATCCGCCCGCCATCCGCTCCCGACCTGATCCGCCCGCCATCCGCTCCCGACCTGATCCGCCCGCCATCCGCTCCCGACCCGATCGGTCCTCGGACCGATTCGCCGCCGGGACGGGCCAAGGCAAAGCCACACGGCTCCCGTGCCTCGACCCGGTAGGGTCTCGGCACGAGGCATCGTTCTAGCGTGCGAACGGGGGGCAAGCGCCTATATCGTCGGGCGTCGTAGCTTCGGATCTCGACATGACGTACGCGTGCGCAAACTGCGGCGAGGCCGATCCCGTCCAGCAGTATCACGTCCACCTCGATCGGGGAGAGGTCGTCGAGGTGGACCTCTGTGAGGGGTGTCGGCACAAGTTCGTCACCGCGGAGTGGGTCCGGGCCGTCGTCTGATCGCGGGCGGGCCGACGGCACGGCAGTTCCGCAGAGCGTGCGCACGGGGAACGCGAGCGGGTCCGCGCGAGACCCGGAACCGTCGGGTTCAACCGCCGACGGCCGCGGCGGTTCCGTTCTGGCGGGGCGTCACGCGCCGTTCGAGCGCGAGGACGCCGAGTCCCAGGCACAGACAGCCGACGACGAGCGTCGGCCAGAGGAGGTGATCGACGCCGAAGTCGAAGAAGAGGCCGCCGAGCACGGGGCCGACGCCGAAGCCGAGTCGCTTCGCGACCTCCAGCACCGAGAGCTTCGAGCCCCGCTCGGCGACCGGTCCGACGTCGCTCGCGAGGGCGGTGATCAGCGGGGCGTGGAGGATCTCGCCGATCGTGCGCAGGACGAGAAATGCGCCGATCAGGCCGACGCCGATCGCCCAGGGGGCACCGTACGAGAGGAAGACGGCGACGAAGCTCGCCGTCCAGAAACCCGCCGAAACCAGCAGGCCCCGAGTCCGACGCCAGTCGGCGATCCGAGCGACGATCGGGAGCTGAAAGAGTACGATCACCAGCGGATTGAGCACGAACAGCGTCCCGAGTTGCTCGCTGGTAAGGTCGAACGTCGCCTCGGCGTGCACCGGGATCGTCGAGTTCATCTGGGCGTACATGATCGCGAAGCCGACGTTCAGCGCCGCGAGCCCGAGAATGGTCGGATGCGTTACCGACCGCCCCCACGCTCGTACCGTCTCACGGACGGATCCGACGCCGGTCTCGAGTCGCTCGGCCGCCGGCGATCGCGGGAGCGCGGCGAGGAGGACCAGGGCCACCACGGCGCTGGTCGCCCCGTTCGCGACGAAGACGCCGGTCTGGGTCACCCCGTAGATCAGGCCGCCGAGGACGAATCCCGCGCCGAACCCGGCGTTGCTCGCCACCTTCAGCAGGGCGTAGGCGCGATCGCGCGCCTCGTCGTCAGTGAGGTCCGCGATCATCGCCTGGCTGGCCGGCGTGAACAGCCCCATCACCGTGCCCGCCACCGCGGCGACGACGACGAACTCCGCGGCCGTCGTCACCAGCGCGTACGCCGCGAGCGACGGCGCGGCGAGGGCCATGCTCGCCACCATCACCGGGCGACGGCCGTACCGATCCGCCAGGAAGCCGCCGATCAGTGTGCCGATCGCGAGGCCGACGCTGTTGGCGAACAGCCCCGTTCCGACCAGCGTGAACGGGATGCCGACCTCGCGGTAGAAGTATAGCGTCGCGAAAGGGTAGACGATCCCCGAACCGAGGACGTTGACGAACCGGGCGACGGCGACGACCCAGACGCCGGCGTCGAACCCGCGGAGACTCTCGAAGCGCGCCACGGTCTCGGATCGGAGGCAGGGATAAAAGCGCCTCGGGAAGCGGCGAGCGAAGCGCGCCGGAGCGGGCGCTCCCCCGTCCGAACGCTCGACGGAGAGCCGCGTGAGGGAGCTCGCGTTCGGAACGGCTGCCGAACCATCGCGTTCGGAACAGCTGCCGAACCATCGCGTTCGAAACGGCTGGCAAACCGTCGCCTTCGAAACGGCTGGCAAACCGTCGCCTTCGAAACGGCTGGCAAACCGTCGCCTTCGAAACGGCTG
>SKPV01000251.1 GCA_007119345.1 Halovivax sp. | reverse complement strand
GGCGGGGACGACTCGTTCTCCGACGGGAGCAGTACACGTGGCGGGGACGACTCGTTCTCCGACGGGAGCAGTACACGTGGCGGGATCCCGTCCTCTGCCGGCCCGCGGGCCGGAGAGCACCACACTCATAACGCACGCACCACCTAGGTTTCGCCGTGTACAGCGTCAACGTCCCCGTTCCGGGTCGGATCCGAGAGCTCGCGGCGGAGCTCTACCCGAGCCTCCACGCGTTCGACCGCGTCCGCGAGGACCACTCCTGTCTGCTGAAACGACTCGGGAGCAACGGGGACGTCGGCGCACTCCAGCGACGGACCCACCGGGCGCTCGAGGGCGCGCCGGCCGTCGAAGCGCGGGTCACCGGTATCGACGTCTTCGACGACCCGCCCGTCGGCACCGCGCCCGTGGTCTACCTCGCCGTCGAGAGTCCCGGTCTGCACTCGGTGCACGCCGACCTCGCCGAGGCGTTCGAGCCGGTGGCGGGTCTCGAGGGTCCCGACTACGTCCCGCACGTCACCCTCGCCCGCGGCGGCGACGAGTCAGCGGCGCGCCGGCTGGTCGAACGCGAGATCGAGCCGATCCGGTGGACGGTCGGCGAACTCGAGTTCTACGACGGCCACCGGCGACTGCCCGTCAGTCGCGTCTCGCTGCCGGCCTGAACGCCCGGCGAGATGGACGTCGACGCCGACCCGCTCGTCGCGTTCTGACGGGTCCGCTCACGGCTCGCTGCGCTCGCCGTTCGCCGTAACGAGGATTTCGCTCGTTACACTCGCCCAAATCGCGCCGTTCACGGCGCCGGCGGCTCGCCGTCGTAGGCGTCGTGGTCGGCGTAGAAGTTTCGCATCGCGAACTTGAGCTTCGCGGGCTCGAGGTCGATCAGCTCCTCGCGCTCGTGCATCGGGAACGTGCCGTTGACGCTGTACTTTCCCAGATCCGACTTCGCGCGGCCGGAGTAGCGCCGGTCGAGCATCGCGCGGACGCCGACGTCCTCGGGCGAGCGGATGACGCGCCCGAGCGCCTGGCGGGTCTTTCGGACCGTGGGGATCTCGACGGCGTAGCGCCAGCCGCTGTCGGTGCCGTCGAAGGCGGCGTCGTAGGCCGTCTGGACCGCCTCGGCGCGCTCGTCCAGGTGCGGGTAGGGGACGCCGACGACGAGGACGGTGCGAGCGTCGTCGCCGTCGAAGCTGACGCCCTCGGCGAGGGTCCCCCACAGCGAGGTACAGAGCAGGCCGTCCCCGTCGGCGACGAACGCTTTCCGGACGTCTTCGACCGCCACGCCCGGTTCGTCTCTGTAGACGGTCGCGTCGACGAGCGGCTCCAGGCGTTCGGCGTAGCGGTCGGCCTCGCCGTAGTTGGGGAAGAAGGCGAGGGTGTTTCCGGGCGTCATCCGCACCGCGTCGCGGATCGTCGTCGCGAGCACGTCCTGGACGTCGGGGTCCTCGCGGTCGCTGGCGAACAGCGGCGGCGTCTCGACCGCGTAGGTTCGCCGGTTCTCCTCGGGGAAGGTCAACCCGTAGGCCATCGTCACGGGATCTTCGAGCCCGAGGACGTCCCCGACGACGTCGAACGGCTGCAGGGTGGCGCTCATGAGGACCGTCGCGGCGAGCTCCCCGAAGAGCTGGCCCGTGACCCGCCGCGGGAGGCAGCTGTAGAGTTCGGCGCGGCCGTAGATCTCGTCGGTTCCCTCGTCGCGCCGGACCGCCACCACGGGGTAGACTCCCCGGGTGACCCCGTCGCTCATCCACGCGTCGACGAACGTCGCGGCCCGCAGGGTCTGACACTCTCGGCGCGTCTCGGACTCGCCGTTGCGGTAGGCCTCCTCGTACTCCCGATCGAGTTCGCGACCGAGCACCGTCGCCGCTTCCAGGTCGGCGTCGATTCCGCCGCCCGAGTACCCCCGCAAAAACGCGAGCGTGAGGTCGTCTCGGCGGTCCTCGTTGGCGACCGGGACGTCGCGCCAGCCGTCGCCGACCGCCTCTCGCTCGCCGAACCCGAACGAGTCCTCGTAGCACTCGAGGAGGGCGTCCCGAAACGTCTCGAGGACGTTCGCCGCGTCGTCGGCTCGCGGATCGTCGCTGTCCTCGAGCTCCTCGAGCGCCTGGTCGAACGTCCGCTCCGAGCAGTGGCGGCTGGCGTGCTCGCGGGCGGCCTTCTCGAGGTTGTGGGCCTCGTCGAACACGGCGATGACGTCCGCAGGATCGCGCCCGAGCCAGCGGAAGAACTGCTCGCGGATCCCCGGGTCGAGCAGGTGGTGGTAGTTACAGACGACGAGGTCGACGCCCTCGATCCCCTCCTTGAGGAGCTCGTAGCCACAGAGGTCGCGCTCGTCGGCGTACTCGTAGATCTCCTCGGGGGTGCGGACGTCCTCGAACAGCCAGGAAAAGAAGGCGTCGGTCTCCTGGGGCCGCGTGAGATTGTTGCGGTAGTGCTCGCAGACGTTGCGCTCGCGCACGTCGTCCATCTCCCCCTGCAGGCGATCCAGCTCGTCCATCACGGCGGCGCGCGCCTCGGCGGCCGAGCCGTCCCCGCTCCGGCTCTCCTCCAGCAACTGGCGTTGTCGGCGCTCGAGCTGGGCGTACTCGTCCTCGAGGTCGACCAGCTCACGCGTCGCGTCCCGCAGCGCCTGGCACTCCTCGTAGCCGACGTCGATGTGACACATCGAAGACTTTCCCTTGAAGACGATCGCCCGGATCGACTCCTCGCGGGCGATGGCGCCGGCCTCGGCGACGAACTGGCGCATCTGCTGGTGGACGTTCGTCGTGATGACGACCGTCTTCCCCTGCTCGCGGGCGACCTCCAGGGCGGGCGCGAGCGCCGAGAGGGTCTTGCCCGTCCCGCAGGCGCCCTCGAAGAGCACGTTCTGGCCGCGGGTCAGCGCGTTGTAGACGCGGTCCATCGCCTCCCGCTGGTGCTCGTACGGGCGTGCGTACGGAAAGTACCGCATGTAGCCGGCCGTCTCGGACACGATACGTGATAGGTTTCGCATTCGGTAAAAGCGTTCGTCCCGTTCGGCCGGCGTCGCGGGACGGGGGCCGAGATCGGCGGTCGCCCGCCGTCGCGCGCGAGGCGGGGGTCTACGTATCTCGACGCCGTAGCGAGGAGCATGGCCATCCCCGGATACGATCCAGCGGACCTCGAGAACGCCGTCACGTTCGCGGACGAGACCGCGGGCGCCCGCGTCGACGTCGTCGCCGGCCGCGTGCCGGAGGCGTTCGACGTCGGGACGGGCGAGGGCGATCCGCCGTCGGACGCGGTCTCGGCGCGCGTCGAACTGACGGGCGCCGACGAGCTGGCGGGCGTGGAGGCGGTCCGAATCGCGCTCTCGTACGATCCGGCGGCGATGCCGGCCGGCGCGACGCCGGAGGACGTCACCGTCGTCGCCGAGACCGACGATGGTCGGCGCCACCTCTCGACGGCGCTCCACCGCGAGTCGGAGACGGTCTCGGCCGAGCTCTCCGGGGAGCGACCCGCCGACGCGTTCGTGGCCGTGGTGGACGAGCGGTAGGCGGTATCGGGTCTCCGGCCGCCGCGACGTCGCCGAACGAAAGAGCCGAGAGGGCGCCGGACGAACGCCGCCCATGATCGCGATCTTCTCCGACACGCACAGCGGGTCGGGCCACGAGCTGGAGGGGGCGGCCCTCGAGGCGGCCCGCGAGGCCGACGCCGTGATCCACGCCGGCGATTTCACGACCGAGGCCGCCCTCGACGCCTTCCAGGCGGAGTGTGGCCACCTCTACGGCGTCTTCGGCAACGTCGACGAACCCGCCGTCGTCGACCGGCTCCCCGAGGCCCTGACCGTCGAAGCGGACGGGATCCGTCTCGCGGTCAGGCACCGGCCCGAAGGCGGCGAGACGGCGCTCGCGATGTTCGGCCGCTCGCGGGACGCCGACGTCGTCGTCTTCGGGCACACCCACCGACCGACCGTCGTCGACGCCGACGACGTGGTGCTGGTGAACCCGGGCAGTCACGCCCAGCCGCGCGGCTACCGGCCGGGCTTCGCCACGCTCGACCGAAACGGTGATCGGGCGCGGGGGACGATCCGGGAGCCGGACGGGACCGAGATCGAGCGATTCGAGGTGCTTCTCGGGAGGTAGCCAGCGGGTCGTCCGGCTCGAGCCGCTCGGAGCCGACCCGGTTTGCGGAGCGTTCGAGTGATCGTGAAGAACTCGGCCGATTCGTGGAGGGCTCGATGGGTCGTGGAGGGCTCGGCCGATTCGTGGAGGGTTCGATGGGTCGTGAAGAACTCGGCCGATTCGTGGAGGGCTCGATGGGTCGTGGAGGGCTCGGCCGATTCGTGGAGGGCTCGATCGGCGGATCGATAGCTCCCCGGTTCGTCAGCGGGACCGAACTGGACCGGGGCGGGCGCGACCGCCCGGGGTTCCCGACGTCGGGATGTCAGACCGGCCGGGACCAGTTCGTGGCAGGCAGCCTCGACCGCACTCACCGGCGAAGGTTGGTCGAGGCGTACCTACGGGTAGACCGGCCGGGATGTTATACCCGCGCCTAGCTAAAAATCGTCTTTCACCGTGGCAGACGCACCGCGCCCCCTTCCCCGCTGACGGTCCCCGTCGGCCCGCTTTCTGGCGTTCTTCGCCCCTCGCATCCTGACCGTCGGTCGCGCCGGTTCGAAACGACTTTGCCAGCACCCCGCGTAGTCGCGCGCCATGCTGGGATTCCTGCCCGACGACCCGGTCATCCTCACCATCGTCGCGATCTTGCTGGCGTTGATCTTCTTCACCTACCTCATGCTCCGACGGACGGTCCTCGAGTTCCGCAAGGGCATGGACGGCCAGTAACCGCCGGCGCGAGTCGAAGCCGTCACGTTCGGGAGCCGACCGACCGAGCGCCGCTGTCGTCGACCGGTCAGCCGAGCGCCGCTGTCGTCGACCGGTCAGCCGAGCGCCGCTGTCGTC
>SKPV01000111.1 GCA_007119345.1 Halovivax sp. | reverse complement strand
TCGCGACGGCGGACATCAGCGTCGGCATGGGCGGGGCCGGAACCGACGTGGCGCTCGAGACGGCCGACATCGTGCTCATGTCGGACCGGCTCGACCGACTCCCCTACGCCTTCGCGCTCAGTAAGGAGACCCGCCGCACGCTGTACGTCAACTTCGCCATCGCGTTCGGGGCGATCGCGATCATGGTGATCGCGATCCTCACCGCGGGCATTCCGCTCCCGGTCGCCGTGGTCGGTCACGAGGGGTCGACCGTCCTCGTCAGCCTGATCGGCCTGCGACTGCTCCGCTTCGACGGATGATGGCGCGACCACGTGGCCGACGCGAACGCGCACACGCTCGTTGTCGCCGCCCGACGAATCGTGTCGCGATCGATGCTGCCCGACGAATCGCGTCTCGATCTATCGTCGTACCACGGGCCCGCGCGCGGTTTCCGCCGATGGTCGCGGGCGAGGCCGGACCACGGAGGAGGGGGACCTCGAGCTCACCGAGGAGCGCGCCAACGAGCTGCTCGACGCCGACGCCGAGGCCGGCGGCCGGTACGTCGACACCGCGGACGTCTACGGCGGCGGGGACGGCGAGCGCTGGATCGGCGACTGGCTCGCCGACCGCGACCGCGAGCGCTACGCGGTCGCCTCGAAACTCTACTGGCAGATCCGGGATGACCGAGCGGATCGATCGAGTCGCCGACCGCCGCGCGGCGCTCGGCGTCAGCCGTGTCGCTCGATGAGCCCGTCGAGCGTCGCGCGGTCCTGGACGCCGACCATTCGCTCGACCGGCTCGCCGTCGGCGTAGAGAACGAGCGTCGGGACGCCGCGCGCGCCCAGTTGCTGGACCAGCCGCTGGTTGGCGTCGACGTCGACTTTCGCGACGGCGGCGTCGGTCTCCGCCGCGAGCGCCTCGATCGTCGGCTCCATCATCTGACAGGGGCCACACCAGTCGGCGTAGCAGTCGACGAGGACGACGTCGTACTCCCCGACGACGTCCTCGAGGTGGGACCGCCCCTCGATCGCGATCGGTTCGGTCGGTGTCTCCGTTCCGCCGACGCCCGCGTCGGCGGCGTCGCTCTCGTCCCCGAGGCGGCGTTGCAACTCCCGTTTCTTCCGCTCGCGGATCCGCCGGCGTTACTCGTCCAGCGAGTCGCTCATATCGCCTCGGTACGCCCTCGACGACTATAACGGTTGTGTGTAAGTTGCACAATACATGGGCGGATGGGCGCCGGAACTGGCGCGAACCCGGTCGTCCCCACTCCCTCTCGAGCCCGGGGCGGACGATCTGCTGGGATGAACGCCCGCGTGACCGTCTCGCAGGCGGTGGGCCGGACCACGGCGTAGTTCGCCCCGAGCCCCGGGCCGGCGGCGTTCTCCGCCCGATCAATCGTGGCGAGCGCCCTCGGTGTCGCTCGTCGAGGGCGAGAAAAGACCCGAATAGGTATTGTGCAGTTTTGTGGGAAGCATGCAAACTTTTATTGGCCCTCGAACCGAACCGTCGAACGAGATGGCAGAAACAGTGACCAACACCGGCACGAGCGAACCGGTCGAGAACGGCTACGTGAATCGACTGCTGGGCGCCTTCCTCGGAATCGCGGTGATCGGCTGGGGAGCGAGTATCTTTCTCACCGCCGTTCACTTCTGGGCGCTGCCGCTCCCCTCGGGCGTCGAACCCGAAGGGAGCATGGCGGTCATCACCAGCGCCTGGGCGTACGTCGGGCCGCTCCCGCTGGCGCTGCTCGGCGCCGGCTACTACGCGACGATGATCGTGCTCGGCGGGCTGTGGCTCGAGACCAAACACGAGCTGATCGAACGGGCCGTCTTCGCGATCACCGCGGGCGGACTCGTCGCGTCGGCGTACTTCGTCTACCTGCAACTCGGCGTGATCGGCGAGATCTGCCCGTTCTGCATGCTGTCCGCGGCCGCGACGACGTCGCTGTTCGGCATCGAACTCGGTGTCAAGTACCTGGGCGGCGGTCGAATCGCCCCTGGCGTCGACAGCACGCGAGTCTGGCCGTCGCTGATCGCCGCGACGATCGCCGTCACGGTCGTGGCGATGTACGGCATCACCCTCGCGCCCATCCCGGGCGCCTGAACCGGGAACGAAGTCGGCTCCGACGACCGCGCCGAGCGCCTCCCGAACGTGCGGGCCGCGTGACGCGGTCGCGGTGGAACCGAACCGATCGCGGACGACCCTTTTCGACGCACGGGATACCCGTCGGTGACCGTCGGTTATCGACGAGGTGGCCCTCCGGTGCGGGCGTCCCGTCGATGCGATCGGCTCGGCCGAACGTCCGGAGTAGCGAGGGCGTCGAAACAGTATTTACGCCGATTCGACGGAGAGCTCGAGCGACGTTTCGTTCTCGACGTTGTCGGTGACCGGACACCGCGCTTCGACGGCCGCGAGCCACTCCGTCAGGGTCTCCTCGTCGGCGTCGGCGTCCACGGTGATCGTCACGTCGAGCCCCTGGAGGCCGGGCCGGGCCTCGGACGCCTCGCCGCGGTAGCTGGCGTAATCGACGCCGCCCTCGATCGCCACCTCCATCTCGTCGATCGCGAGGTCCATGTCGCGGGCAACCATGGTCCCCGTCGAGTTCAGGCAGCCGAGGACGGCGCCCAGGAAGTACTCGACGGGGTTGACGTCGTGGCCGACGACGAACTCGGCGTCGCCGGTGTCGATTCGCATCCGCTTCGGGCTCACTCGCTCGCCGGTCAGTTCGTACGTCGTCAGCTCGGTGGATCGTGTCATCGTGTACTCGGGGGTGATTCGGTGGGGCGTCGACGGTCGGTCGGGCCGGCGGGACCGTCGGCGACGACAGATCGGTCGCAGGACGTGGTATTAAGCATTGTGTAAAAATCCCAATACCGTTCCAGCAATACTGGCCATCGAGCGGAGTCGACGCTCGCAGGTGCGTCGAGAGCTGGCCGACGCCGGGTCTCGGCCAGTCACCGACGCGCGGATCACCACGTGGGGATCGCTGAGGTGCGGATCATCAACGAGTGGATCACCGAGGTGCGGATCACCGACGCCGATCACGGTCGGCGAGGGGCCGAACGCGTCGGGCTCGCTTTCGTCGATCGGACCACGCCAGTCTTATCGGTCAGATCCCTAGTGGAGGCATGGCAAGACGACTAACCGGGGCCGAATCTAATCGAGGCGTGACGCGCCGAACGGTTCTCGCCGTTTCAGCTCTCGCGGGAACGACGGCGGTGGCCGGCTGTCTCACCGGCGACGGCGACGACGTGCCGGCGCCGATCACGATCGAGGCCGGTCGACTCTGTGACAACTGCACCATGGATATCGTCGACTATCCGGGCCCGGTCGGCCAGTCGTTCTACGACGATCCGGAGGCGCTGCTCGACGACGCCGAGGACCGGCCGGCGCAGTTTTGCAGTTCGCTCTGTACGTACGCGTTTCTCTTCGAGCACGAGGACGAGCAGGAGCCCGACGTGGTCTACCTCACCGACTACTCGACGGTCGAGTACGAGATCGATACCGGCGGCGACGAGCCCGAGATCTCGAGCCACGTCGACGCGGACGACTTCGGCCGGGCGGACGACCTCACCCTGATCGCCGACAGCGGGGTCGAGGGAGCGATGGGCGCGTCGATCATCGGTTTCTCCGACGCCGACGACGCGGCGGCGTTCGCGGCCGACTACGGCGGCGACAGCTACGAGCACGGCGAGGTGAGTCAGGAACTCATCATGTCGTTGATGTAGTCGACCGGCGCCACGACCGTCTCGGATGCTTCGGTGCCGAGTCCGCGTGTCGAACTGGCGGCCACCACGGCGCAGTCATCGCTTCACTCCCCAGGTGGCGACCGCGAGCGAGCCGACGGTCCAGACGAGGAGCCCGACCAGGCTCGCGCCCGGCGACGCCACCCGGGGCCCGGTACCCGCCGCGGTCAGCACGACCGTCTCGAAGACGAGTCCGCGGTAGGCGCTGAGCGGACTCACCGCCAGCGCGTGGACGAGCGAGGAGTCGCCGAGCAGGCCGCTGGCGAGGCCGGCGACCAGCGCGAGGTCGAGGCCGACGAGCAGGACGACCAGCGCGAGGACCGCCAGCGCGAGCGCGCTCCGGCTCCCGCCGACCAGCGCCGAGACGGCGACGGCGACGGCCAGCATCGTTAGCGCGAACGCCGCCGTCAGCACCACGAACCGGGCGTAAAGCAGCGGCGAGTCGGCTCCGGCGTGGGTGGCGTAGATCGCCAGCGGCGCCTCCCGGGCGAGGACGACCCCGAGCCCGACGACGACCAGCGGGACGACGACGGCGACCGTCAGCGCGAGCGCCCGTCCGACGTAGACGCCGACGACGAGCTCGCGGGCCGAGAGCGGGTAGGTCTCGAGGACGTCGAGTTCGCCCCGGCGCCGGTCGCCCAGAATCGCCCGGTAGCCGAACGCGACGGCGACGATCGGCACGAGCAGCTCGAGCGGCGTGAGGAGGTCGACGACGGCCGGGACGTAGCCGGCCCTGATGCCGCCGCCGACCCACGCGATCGCGACGACGACGGCGGCAAGTGCCGCCGCGAGCAGACCGAAGGTCCGCGTGCGGGCGACCGTCCGGAGTTCGCGTGCGACGACGCGTCCGAGTCGGTGTCTCCACCCGGGACGGGCCGATCCCGGCGAGAGCGCCCGCTCCGGATCGGTCGACGAGGGGTGTCCGTCGGTCGACGAGGGGTGTCCGTCGGTCGACGCCGGATCGGTCACGACGTCTCACCCCGTACCCGGACGCGACGATCGTCGCCGATCGTCGACGCTTCGTAGACGCCACGCAACGACTCCACGTCGCCTTCGTCGACGAGCGCCGCCGGCGCGCCGCGGGCCTGGACGGTGCCGTCGTCGAGTATAATCACGTGGTCGGCCGTTCGCTCGACGAGTTCGAGGTCGTGAGAGCTCAGCAAGACCCCGGTGCCACCGGCGGCGAGCTCCGCGGCGACCTCGAAGACGTG
>SKPV01000235.1 GCA_007119345.1 Halovivax sp. | reverse complement strand
TCGCCCGATGACGTTCCATCCGAGTGCCGCTCGCCCGATGACGTTCCATCCGAGTGCCGCTCGCCCGGAGTGGATCCGTTCGAGGGTCGGTCGTTCCGAGGCGCCTCGCCGGTCACGGTCAGACGACCTCCGAGATCGTGTACCGGAACTTGCCGGAGCCGCTCTCGTCGATCCGGTCGGGGTACTCGAACGCGACCGCGACCTCCTCGCCGAGCAGGTCGCGGGTGGCTGCTTCGATCTCCTCCAGATCGGAGGCGGGCGGCGATCGGCCGTCGCGGCGCTTGATCTCGTACGCGACGCGGTCCGCGCGGGTCTGGCGGATCCGAAACTGCTCGATCCAGTCGCGGTGGTAGAGCGCTTTCCGGAGGTAGCCGGGATAGACGAGATCGCCGTCGATCGAGCGGAAGTGATCGGTCACCCGACCGGTCACGTGCGCCAGGGTCGGGAACGGTCGGCCGCAGCGGCAGGGCTCGGCCGACGCGATCCCCATGTCGCCGATTTCGTACCGAACGAGCGGCATCGTGCGGTTCCACAGCGGCGTCACGAGGATCCGGCCGTTCTCGCCCGCCGGGAGGGGTTCGCCGTCGTCGTCGACGATCTCCACGTGGTGGGTGTGCGGAAAGACGTGCAGCCCGTCCTGGGCCGCGCACTCGCAGGCGACGTCGCCGACCTCCCGGGAGCCGTACTGGTTGTGGACGCGGGTCTCGAACGCTCGTTCGATCGTCTCGCGGACCGGCTCCTGGAGGGTCCCCGCGGTCGTCAGCACGCCCGCGGGGGAGTGCACGTCGAGGCCCTCCCGGTCGACGAACAGGGCGAGCTGGTGGATCGACTCGACGTACGCCCAGATCGTCCGCGGCCGGAACGCGTCGATCGCCTCGACGTGGGCCGCCATCTCGGCCTCGCCCATCCGGTAGCTGTTCAGCACCCGCCGGTTGTAGAGGAAGTTGATCGCCCGGGATTTCAGCGACGCCGACGCCGACTCGACGTCCCGCTCGCTACCCCAGAGCTTGATCTCTCGCTCGCCGAGGGACTTGCCGGCCAGCTCCTGGTAGAAGAGCTTGTTCGCGACGTTCCACTGCCAGTAGCGCTCGTCCTGGCGGAGTTCGACCGGCTCCCCGGTCGTCCCGCCGGAGGTGTTGGTGTAGGGCTCCGGGCCGGGATCGGTCGAGTGCAGCCGCTCGCCCTCCTCGCGGATCGTCGCCTTGGTCAGCGGCGGGACCTCCGCGACGTTCTCCAGGTGCACGTCCCCGTCGACGACGACGCCGGCGTCCGCGAGGACATTTTCGTAGTAGGGGACCGTCTCGTGGGCGTGGCGCAGCAGTCGGGTCAGCCGCTCGCGCCGGTAGCGCTCGACCGTCTCCCGATCGGCCCGCCACAGTCGGCGGATCGTCCGCAGGTTCTCTAGGACGTCGCTGCCGGTCAGGTCCAGCGCCGCGCGGATGACGGGCTTTCGCCAGTCGATCATGGCTGCGCGAACGCCTTTCGCGGACTTTCGTCGGTCATGGTCGAGCGAACGGCTTCCGCGAACTGTCGTCGGTCATGGTCGAGCGAGCGATTCTCGGGATCGTTTTCGCCCGTCGCATATCTCATCGTACGTCTCCAGGTATCGATCCGCGACGGCCGTCCAGCTCATCTCCTCGGCGATCGATCGCGACTCCCGACCGTGTCGTCCCAGCAGGTCGCGGTCGGCGGCGTACGTCTCGAGCGCCGTCGCGATGGACGTCGGGTCGCCGGCTCGTACCACGATTCCGTTGTCCCCGAGCAGCTCCGCGGTACCGCCGGTGTCGCTGGTGACGATCGGCAGGCCGGCCGCCATCGCCTCCAGGATCGTGTTGCTCATCCCCTCGTTGTGCGACGGGAGCGCGAAGACGTCCGCCGCCTCGTAGTAGCGGTGGATCTCGTCGTGGGGGACGTAGCCGGCGAACGTTACCCGGTCCGCGACGCCGCGGCGCTCGGCTCGCGTCCGCAGCGACCCCGCCAGTTCGCCCTCCCCGACGATGGTCAGCTCGACGTCGAGACCGCCGCGGGCCGCGAGTTCGGCGACCGCGTCGACGAGCGCGCCGAGGCCCTTGCGCGCGATCAGCCGCGAGACGCACAGCACCCGCAGTCGATCCCGTTCGTGGTAGACGGGTTCGAACTCCTCGACGGCGACGCCGTTCGGGATCACGTCGATCGGAACGTCCGCGGTCTCCAGCGCCAGCTCCCGGAGCCCCCGGGAGTTGGCGACGACCGCCGCCGCGTCGCGCCACACCCGCCGGATGAGCGGCTTCAGGAGCACGTACTGGGCGGCGAATCGGTCGTTGTATCCGGGAACGTCGCTGCCGCGGAGCGCGACGAGCGCGGGCGGCTCCAGCAGCCTCGCGACGACGCCGCTCGGCACGCCGAACCAGGCGTGAACCAGGTCGTACTCCCGCGTCGCCTCGAGCTCCCGGCACTTCCGGTAGGCCTTCCAGGCGTACCGGGCGATCTCTGACTGTCGCCAGTAGTGACGGTCCCGCTTGGAGACGTCGAGGCGGTAGCGGTCGACGGTGGCCGACGGGGACTCCTCCCGGTAGCCCCCGGGCGAGGAGGTGACCAGATCGACCGTCAGCTCCGGCCGCTCCGAAAACTCCCGGAGCAGGTAGCGGGTGGCGTTGGCCGCCCCGCCGCCGAGCGGCGGATACTCGTAGTTGAGCATCAGCACGCGCACGACGATCACGCTCCCCCGGCCCCAGGTGGTTCTTTTCCGGCCGCAGGTGGACCTCCGGGACACGGGGCTCCGGCCGCGCTCGGGACGGGCCGCTCCGGCTCGCCTCTGCGGGCGGTACCGGTCGATCCCGGCGTCGTGTCCATGCTGTGGGTGCAGGGTCCACCGTCGTCAGATAACCCGGAGATCGTTTCGAGGGGTAATCTCCCTGTCACGTCCGGAAACGGTCACGTACAGCGTCGGCCGGCGTCGTTCGAGCGCTCGCGCCGGTCGCCGGCCCGGAACGCGTACCCGTGCGGCGACGGGCGGTAACGATCGCTTACCGGCCGGCGTTCGCCGCGGGGCGACGCGATCGTATCGCGTCCGGCGACTGGGCCGCGGTTTCGGGTCCCGATCCGGAACCCCGCGGTTGAAGTATCCGGCGTCCCAGGAGGGCGTCATGACATCGGGGTTGCTGCCCGCGGAGACGGCCGAACGGATCGTCGTCGCCTGCCGAACGGCCGTCGGCGACAGCACGCGGTCGATCACCTACTTCACCCGCGACGACTTCGAACAGCTGTACCTCCGGGACGACCTCGAGCGGGACGCCGACCTCTCGACGTTCATCGGCCACGAGTGGCGCGGCTTCCAGACCGCGCGCGCCGCCTACGAGGGATCGGAGGTCGGCGACTACGAGTACACCATCCGGGTCTTCGAGAACGGGTTCCTGGTCCGGGTCACCACCGAGCGCGAGGGCGTCTTCGTGACGACGGACGGACTCACGATGAAGGACTTCGAGGAGCTGGCGACCGCGCTGGACGCGGTGCTGGCCGAGCGCGAGGTGTCCTGACCCCGAGGTGGGCGCCAGCCGCCGGCACCCGTTCGCGAGCGGCTACCATCGATGAACGACGGCCGCCGACCGGAGTCAGGTGGCCGGCGTCGTCCCGTCGCCGCCGGTTCGACCGTCTGCGCCCTCCGCCGGCGCCTCGTCGGCGGGGGCCGCGGATTCGTCGTCGCCCGCCTGCGAAACGCCGACCGGGAGCCCCGTCCGTTCGCCGTCGAGGAGCCCGGTGAGTCGGGCGAAGCGTCGGCGTTCCGCGGCTCGTCTGTCGATTGCCATGCCGACAGTGGACGCCGGCTCGCGACGTAGTAATAGGGAGCCGTGGAATTCGGTAGGTCCCGATTATCGTCCGCAACGAATCGTTGGTGCGATCGGTGGGTTCGAACGGTCGGGATTCGAGGAGGGAGTCCGCGCCTCGCGCTGTGGGGGTCCCCGTAATCCGGCGTCGACGGGTTCCCGCGGTCCGCGCTGCCGAGGATTCCCGTGACTCGCGCTGTCGGGGGCCCCTGGCCCCAGCGTCGACGGGGATCTCTGGATCGGCGATGGCGACCGTCCCGCGGGTCCCGGCGCCGGTCTCACGGACCGATCCGATCGACGACCGCGTCCAGGATCTTGCGCTCGGCCCGGCGGAGGTGCTCTTCGGCCGTCCGCCGGCCGACGCCGACCGCGTCGCCGACGGCCGCCGTCGTCGTCTCCCGGGGGAGTTCGTAGTAGCCGCGATCGTGAGCGGCGAGGAGGACCTCGCGCTGGCGGTCGGTCAGGGCGGGCGCGCCGCCGGCGTCCGCGCCGAAGGGATCCTCGACGGCGGGTGCGTCCACCGAACGCTTCGACTCGACGGTCACCGACCGCTCGTCGACCAGATCGCGATACAGCGCCGTGAGGTCGGCCGGGTCGAGCGCCAGTACGCGACAGATCTTCGCGCCGCGGGCGTACCGAAGCGGCGGCAAGAGCAGGCAGCCGTGCCGTCCGAGATGCCGTTCGATCGTTCCCTCACGCTCGCGCAGACAGTCGGCCGTGATCGCCAGCGTCCGGTCCTCGCGTTCGATACGGTCGCTGACGCCGACGCGATCTTCGATCGCCGCGAGCACCCGTTCGCCGCCCTCGCCACGGATCGCCAGCAGGTCGCAGTGGTCGTTACACCACAGCTCGACGACGGCGTCCGTACCCGCGGTGGGCGCGCCGTAGGGCCCGCCCGGTTCGAGCCGCAGGGTCGCCTCGTGCATACCGATCGGTCGTCCGTCGAGTACTTGAATCCATCTCCGTACGGAGGGGGGATACGTTTTGACACGGACGTACAACCGCCCGGGTATGCACGACCCAGAACGGGCGTTCGACCGCGGAGAGCCGAGCGCCACCTGGCGGGAGTACCAGGGCGCCAGGACCGGAACCGACCGCGAGTGCGAGGGCTGGCGTCAGGAGGCCGCCCTCCGGCTGCTCAACAACAACCTGGATCCCGAGGTGGCCGAAAATCCGGAGGAACTGGTCGTCTACGGCGGAACCGGCAGGGCCGCCCGGAGCTGGGACGCGTACGACGCGATCGTCGCAGAACTGCGCGAGCTGGGCGACGAGGAGACCCTGCTCGTCCAGAGCGGCAAACCCGTCGGGCGGTTCGAAACCCACGAGCGCGCCCCGCGCGTGCTGATCGCCAACTCCAACCTCGTCGGGAAGTGGGACACCTGGGAGCACTTCCACGAGCTCGAGGCCGAGGGGAAGATCATGTACGGCCAGATGACGGCGGGTTCGTGGGCGTACATCGGCACCCAGGGCATCATCCAGGGAACGTACGAGACGCTGGCCGCCCTCGCGCGCCAGGAGTACGGCACCGACGACCTCGAAGGGCGGATCGTCGTCACCGGCGGACTGGGCGGGATGGGCGGCGCACAACCCCTCGCCGTGACGATGAATCGCGGCGTCTGCATCGCCGCCGAGGTCGACGAGACGCGCATCGATCGACGCATCGAGACCGGCTACTGCCAGGAAAAGACGGCGGACCTCGAGGAGGCCGTCGAGCGCGCCGAGGAGGCGGCCGCCGCGGGCGAACCCTACAGCGTGGGCGTCCACGTCAACGCGGCGGACATGCTCGAGGCGTTCCTCGAGCGCGACTTCGTCCCCGACGTCGTCACCGACCAGACGAGCGCCCACGACGCCCTGGAGGGTTACTACCCGTCCGGCTACACGGTCCCGGAGGCCGACCGCCTCCGAGAGGAAGACCCCGAGCGCTATCGCGAGGAGAGCCTCGACACGATGGAGCGCCACGTCGCGGCCATCCTCGAACTCCGGGACAGCGGCGCCGTCGCCTTCGAGTACGGCAACAACATTCGAGGCCAGGTCCGCGACGAGCGCGGAGTCGAGGACGCGTTCGACTTCCCGGGATTCGTCCCGGCGTACATCAGACCGCTGTTCTGCGAGGGCAAGGGTCCGTTCCGCTGGCTCGCGCTCTCGGGCGACCCCGAGGATATCCGTCGTACCGACGAGGCCGTCCTCGAGCTATTCCCCGAGAAGGAGGCGCTCGCCCGGTGGATCGATCTCGCGCAAGAACGCGTGCAGTTCCAGGGACTGCCCTCGCGGGTCTGCTGGTTGGGGTACGAGACTGGCGAGGCGCCGGAGGCGCCTCGAAACGGAGGGAGCGCAGATTGCAGTTCCGCGGACCGCTCGAACGGGCGAAGCCCGCGCGAGGACGCTGAACCCGTCGAATCCGGCGAGGACGGGCTCACGGAGCGCGCCCGTTTCGCGCTCCGCATCAACGAACTCGTCCGCGACGGCGAGATCTCCGCGCCGATCGTCGTCACCCGCGACCACCTCGACGCGGGCTCCGTCGCCTCGCCCAACCGGGAGACCGAGGCCATGCGCGACGGCACCGACGCCGTCGCCGACTGGCCCATCCTCAACGCGCTGCTCAACTGTGCCGCGGGCGCCGACATCGTGTCGGTTCACGACGGCGGCGGCGTCGGCATCGGCAACGCGGTACACGCCAACAACCACGTCGTCCTCGACGGTACCGACCTCGCCGCCGAGACGGCCCGCCGGGTCTTCACCACGGATCCGGGGATGGGCGTGATCCGCCACGCCGACGCCGGCTACGAGGAGGCCCTCGAGACGGCCGAGGAATCGGACGTGGCGATCCCCATGCGGGACCGAACGGAGGGACGATGAGCGACGCGACGATCGCCGACCCGCCGGTCTGGAAATCGCCGTCGAGCGATCCGAACGACGAGACGTTCGGCGACGAGGTCGAGCCGACCGCCCTCGAAGCGGCCGGGGAGTACGACGCCGTGGTCCTCGGCGAACCCTACGATGGCGCCGTGATCGGTCGCCGAGGCGCGCGGAGCGGACCCGCGGCGATCCGCGACGCCCTCGCCGGCGTCAAGACCCACCACGTCGAGGCGGGCACCCCCGGCGACGTGGGGGACCTCGGAGACCTGTCGTGGCCGACCGACGAGATCGACCTCGACGATCGAACCGACGTGGCCGCCGTCCAGGCGTCGACGGCCGACGTCACTGCGGCCGTTCACGACCTCGACGCGCTGGCGGTCTTCCTCGGCGGCGACAACTCGCTGACCGTTCCGAACGTCGCACCGCTGCTGGAGCGAGGATCGGTGGGCGTCCTGAACTTCGACGCCCACCTCGACGTCCGGGAGCCGGTGGACGGGCCGACCAGCGGCACCCCCTACCGCCAGCTCCTCGAACGGGGACTCGACGCGTACGCCGTCGTCGGCGCCCGCCACTTCGAGACCACGACGGCGTACGTCGAGTGGCTCCGGGCCGAGGGCGGCGCCGTCGTGACGAGCGAGGCGGTCGGCCAAGACCGGCAAGCGGCCCTCGGCCGGGCGAAGCGAACCGTCTCCGGGGTCGACCACCTCTACGTCAGCGTCGACGTCGACGTGCTCGACGCGCCGGCGGCGCCGGGTGCCAGCGCGCCGACGCCCGGCGGGTTGACGACCCGCGAACTCTTCCGGTGCCTGCGGGACGTCTGTGCCGACGCCCGCCTGGCGGGGGTCGAAATCGTCGAGTGCGCGCCCGGTCTGGAGGGCGGCGAGCGGACGGCCCGCGCGGCGGCGAGAGCGGTCGCACACGCGCTGGCCGGCTACGCCGACCGCGGATCGGTGGGTGGTCGCCGTGTCTGAAGCGCCGACCGCGTGCACCGCACCCGCCGCGGGTCTCGGGGGTGGTTGCCGTGTCTGAACTGGACGCGGTGGTCTACGACGCCGCGGAGGTCGTCGTCGGACCCGACGACGACGTCCCCGGAACGAAACCCTCGCTCGAGCGGTACGAGGACGGCGCGGTCGCGATCGTCGACGGGTCGGTGACAGCCGTCGGGCCGACCGAGGCGGTGATCCGCGAGCACCCGCCGGAGAACGCCGAGACGGCGATCGACGCCGGCGGGCGCAGCGTGATTCCGGGATTCGTCGACTCGCACACTCACGCGCTCTTCGCCGGGGATCGATCCGACGAGTTCGCCGCCCGCTTGCGGGGTGCGAAGTACCAGGAGATCCTCGCCGAGGGAGGCGGGATCCTGCGGACAGTGAGGGCGGTGCGCGAGGCGACCGTCGGGGAACTCGCTGCGAACCTCGGCGAACAGCTCGACGTCGCGCTGGCCCACGGCTCGACGACCGTCGAGGTCAAGTCGGGGTACGGGCTCGATCGCGGGACGGAACTCCGGATGCTCGAGGCGATCGATCGCGCAGACGAGGCCCACCCCGTCGACGTCGTCCCGACGTTCATGGGCGCTCACGCGGTTCCCGCGGGCGAGGACGCCGGAACGTACGCCGAGCGCGTGATCGACGAGCAGCTGCCCGCCGTCGCCGACCAGGGGATCGCCGAGTTCTGCGACGTCTTCTGCGAGGAGGACGTCTTCACGCCCGATCAGAGCCGGCGGATTCTCGAGACGGGCCGCGAGTACGGCCTCGCGCCGAAGATTCACGCCGAGGAGTTCGCGCGGACGGGCGGGGCGCAGGTCGCGGCCGACCTCGGGGCCGTCAGCGCCGATCACTTGCTCCGGGCGACGGACGGCGATGCCGCCGCGCTGGCCGACGCGGACGTCGTCGCCACGCTGCTGCCCGCGGCCGCTTTCTCGCTCGGAACCGACTACGCGGAACCCGGGCGATTCCGCGAGGCGGGCGCGCGGGTCGCGCTCGCCTCGGACTTCAACCCGAACTGTCACTCACAATCGATGGGCTTCACGGTCGCGCTCGCGTGTGCGGAGATGAAGATGACGCCTGCGGGTGCGATCGCGGCGGCGACCCGCGGCGGCGCGCTGGCGCTCGGCCGCGACGACGGCACGGGAACGCTTCGCGAGGGGGCGTCCGGCGACCTGCTGGTCCTCGACGCGCCGTCGCACGTCCACGTCCCCTACAGCTTCGGGGTCAATCGGGTCGAGACGGTGCTGAAGGGAGGTGAGCGGGTCGATGGCTGAGGACGATGCGGTCGGACCCTCGAATCTCGCCCGCGACGCCGCGTCCGACGGCGGCCGGGACGTCGACCCAGTTCGTATCGACGGCGAGTCGCTGACCCCCGAGGACGTCGCGCTCGTCGCCCGTCACGACGCGCCCGTCGAGTTGACTCCCGAGGGCCGCGAGCGGGTCAGGACCGCCCGCGAGCGGATCGCCGACGTCGTCGACTCCGGCGAGGCGGTCTACGGCGTCAACACCGGCTTCGGCGAGCTCGTCGACGAGCGGATCGCGCCCGACGAGCTGGAGCGCCTCCAGCACAACCTGCTTCGCAGTCACGCCTCGGGGGCCGGGCCCGAACTCGAGCGCGAGGCGGTCCGCGCGATGCTCCTCACGCGGCTCAACGCGCTGGCGAAGGGGTACTCGGGCGTGCGGCCGGTCGTCGTCGACCACCTCGTCGCGATGCTGAACGAGGGGATCAACCCCGCGATCCGCTCCCGGGGCAGTCTCGGCGCGAGCGGCGACCTCGCCCCGCTCGCGCACATGGCGCTCGTGTTGATCGGCGAGGGGGCGGCCGACGTCGAGACGGCCGACGGCGTCCGGAGACTTCCGGGGGAGGAGGCGCTCGCGACGGTCGGCCTCGAACCGCTCTCGCTCGCGCCGAAGGAGGGACTCGCGCTAATCAACGGCACGCAGCTGACCGTCGGGCTGGCCGCCTTGCTCGTCGTCGACGCCGAGCGTCTCCTCGAAGCGGCCGACGCCGCCGGCGCCCTGACGACGGAGGTGACGATGAGTTCGACGGTCCCCGCCCACCCCATCCTCCAGGAGGTCCGCCCTCACGTCGGTCACCGCGAGAGCGCCGAGCGGATCCGGGCGCTGACGGCCGACTCCGAGATCGTCGAGTCCCACCGCAACTGCGACCGGGTCCAGGACGCCTACTCGCTGCGGTGTCTGCCGCAGGTTCACGGTGCCGTCCGCGACGCCGTCGCCCACCTCCGGGAGGCCGTCGCGGTCGAGCTCGACAGCGCCACCGACAATCCGCTCGTGTTCGACGCGGCGGACGCCGACCCGCGGGCCAGCGGTACCGACCGGGCGGCCGTCCTCTCCGGCGGCAACTTCCACGGCGAGCCGCTGGCGCTGCGCCTCGACTACGTCGCGACGGCGCTGACCGAACTCGCCGCCATCGCCGAGCGCCGGATCGATCGAATCCTCAACCCGAACCTGCAGGAACCGCACTTGCCGCCGTTCCTGGCCCCCGAGAGCGGCGTCCAGTCGGGGTACATGATCGCCCAGTACACCGCCGCCTCGCTGGTCAACGAGAACCGCTCGCTCGGGCGGCCCTCGATCGACAACACGCCGGTCTCCGGCGGCCAGGAGGACCACGTCAGCATGAGCGCCCAGTCGGCCGTGCACGCCCGGACCGCCCTGGCCAACGCCCGGCACGTGGTCGCGACGGAGCTCTGCGCCGCCACGGAGGCGGCCGAGTACGTCGACGACGACCTCGCCCACGGCACCGGGACCGGCGCCGTGACCGACCTGGTGCGCGAAACCGTCCCGCCGCTGACGGAAGATCGCCCCCTCACCGACGACGTCGAGCGCGTCGCGGCGCTGATCGCCGACGGGACGGTGGACCGGACGGTCGTGGACGCGTTGGCGTCGACGGAGTGACTCCGCGTGAGGTCGGCGGGGTGAGCTCGCGAGAGGTCGGCGGGATGACTCCTCGTGAGATCGGCGGGGTGAGCCCGCGAGAGGTCGGCGGGATGACTCCGCGATACGTCGATGCACGAGGCTCGGTCCGCGCCCACAGCGCAACGCCCTTTTTCGTCCGTCACGTCCGCTCGCACGATGAGCGACGACGCTTCCCTCCCGGACCCGGTCGAGCGCGAACTGGACGCCCACGACGCGTTCGAACCGGCCGACGGCGGCTACGAACTGACGACGACCGTCTTCGACGCCCTCGTCGACGCCAAGCCGGCCGAGGGGCGACGCGACGGCGAGTTCGTCGTCGTGATCGAACTGCCCTCCCTGGACGCGGCGGTCGCGGACCGACCGGTCCCCGCCGTCGTCGAGGACGACTGGGCCGAGACGCTGGAGCGGCGACTCCAGGACGTCTTCGACGTGGCGCGAACGGATACGCACGAGGCGCCCGCGGTGACTCGCGAGCCGTCGGTGATCCGGGTGACCCTGGAGTACGCCGCCTGGAACGCCGCCGAGGGCGTCGAGGACGCGAAGGCGCTGATCGAGTACGTCGAAGGTACCTACGCGCAGGGACTGATCCCCGGTTACGAGTACCGCGGACCCGCGGCGACGCTGCTCGAGAACGCTCAGAGCCGGGGACGGGGAGCCGCCGAGGGTGGAGACGCGCCGCCGTAGTTCGCTCCCGCCGGCTCTCGGCCGGCGCCAGCGGTGCGGGTGCGCAGGACTGCTGGGACGGTGCTATCGGGTTGATGTGACCCGGTCCGGGCGACGTGACCCGGTCCGGCCGACGTGATTCGATCGGTGCGATCCGATCGATCGTCCCGGGACGGTCAGTCCATCGCGATGTACGTCTGGGTCCCTTCGACCCCGTCCACTCCCTGGATCTCCGTCGCGGCGATCTGCTTGACCGCTGCGGGAGCGTCGACGCTCGCCTTCGCGATGAGGTCGACGTCGCCCGCGACGATGTGGGCGGAGACGACGCCGTCGATCGATTCGATCTCCTCGCGGAGTCGGTCCGCTTCGCCCGTGTTCGCCTTGACCATGATGAATGCGGTAACCATCAGTTGACACCTCCGGCGTCTGCGGTCGCGCGGCCGGCGGTCCGACCGACGACGATCTGGCGCACGTCGCTCAGCACCGCGAAGTCCGCGAGGACGACCAGCCGGTCGCCCGCGGTGAGCGATTCGTCGGGGCCCGGGATCGCGTACTCGGCCCCTTCCTTGCCGTGTGCGAGGAGGGTTGCGTCGGCCGGCAGTTCCAGCTCGCTGATCGAGTACCCCTCGACCGGGGCGTCGTCGGTGATCGTCAGCTCGACGACCTGGAGGTGCTGGGCGATGTCCGCGATGGCGCGGATCGTTCCGCCCAGCAGGGCGTTTTTTGCACCGATCGCTCCCAGTCGCTCGGGGTAGACCACCTCGTCGACCTCGTCGGCGTACTTGCGGTAGATCTGCTCGCGGTAGTCGTCGTCGATCCGCATGATGGTCCGACAGTCGTAGTGCTTGCCGATCATGCAGGCCGCGAAGTTGACGTTGAGGTCGCCGGTCAGCGCGCCCAGGGCGTCGGCGTCCTCGAGTCCCGCCTCTCCTAACACCTCCTCGCGGGAGCCGTCGCCCGCGACGACGTCGAAGTCGTTCGACCGAGCGCGCCGGATCTTCGACTCGTCGCGCTCGATCAGCGTCACCTCGTGGCCTTCCTCGCGCAGGACGCGGGCGGTTCGCAGCCCGACGCGTCCGGCACCGACGATAACGAACCGCATGCTCCCGGGTACGCCGGCCCCAGTCAATAAGTTTGCCCCGGAGCGACTCCGCCGCGAGGACGGAGTCGACGGGTCCACCGCTGGACGTGCGAGAGCGCCTCGACCGGGCGAACGCCCCGGGCAAAGGCTTTAGTCGTGTCAGGGTGTATCACACCGGCGATGGTCCACGCGTTCATCATGGTGAAGACCACGGCCGGAAAGTCCGAAGGACTCCTGGATGCGATCCGGGACGTGGAGTCGGTCACCGACGCCCACATCGTGGCGGGCAACTTCGACATCATCGCGGAGGTGGACGCGCCCGAAGTCTACGACGTCCTGAAGGCCGTCTCCGCGGGAATCCAGTCGCACGACGGGGTGACCGACACGAAAACCTACATCGCGATGGACTGACGCGGGCGGGCTCCGCTCGTTCTCTCGCCGGCTCCGGACACCGCGAGTCGCGTCCTTTCTCCCGAGCGCCACGCGAACGATGGGGAACGCGCGCTACTCGTCGCCCACCCTCTCCTCGCGCTGGCGGAGTGTGTGCTACCGGTTCGCGTCCGGTCCATCCCGGGCCGCCGGGCCGGCGAGAATCGAGATCCGTCTGCGACGGGCTGGTACGGCTTCGCCCGGCCGAGCGGACGGAGTCGACGGGTCCCCGTCGGGTGACGGTCGAGTGCTGGCCCACGGCGTTCCGGTTCGAGCCCGGGGACCGCATCCGCCTGCACGTCGCCGGCGGGGCGTACCCGCGGTGGTCCGTCCGTCCCGCCGACGGACAAGGTCCGCGGTGATCGTCAGGTCCCTTCGGCTTTCACCGCGTCTTCGACGACTCGGATGGCGCCCTCGATCACGTCCTCCGGCGGCTGCGTCGCGTCGATCCGGACGAAGCGGTGCGGATCGTGCTCGAGGAGGTGCTCGTAGTTTTCGCGCACCCGCGCGAGGTAGTCGGCGCGTTCGAACTTGTTCGTCGACCCCGCGCGGGCCGCGGCCGTCTCGGGATCCAGGTCGAAGTACAGCGTCAGGTCGGGTTCGATCGTGAAGGCGGCGTGGATCCCGCGGACGTACGCCATCGGCCGGTCGATCTCGCCCTCGAGCGTCGCTCCCTGGTAAGCGTATCGCGAGTCGGCGTAGCGATCCGAGATCACCAGGTCGCCGCGCTCGAGCGCCGGTTCGATCACCCGCGCGAGGTGGTCGGCGTGATCTGCGGTGTAGAGGAAGAGCTCGGCGAGGGGGTCGGCGTCCTCGTCGGCGATCGACTCGTAGACCGCGTCGCCGTAGCGCGAGTCCGTGGGCTCGCGGGTGAACGTCGCGTCGGGGAACTCCGCCACCAGCGCCTCCCAGACCGTCGTCTTCCCGCTCCCGTCGATCCCCTCGAGCGTGACGAGCATGCCCTCGACTCGCTCGTCGGCGCACATGATTCTGTCGAGTGGGGCGATCGCGCTCGATCGCCCGTTTCGCACAGATATTATCCGTGCTGGGGCCCAACGGTGACGTATGGACGTACTCGTCGCCGGCGGAACGGGATTCATCGGCTCGGCGCTCTGTGCGGAACTCGTCGATCGCGGTCACGAGGTCGCGGCGCTCGCTCGCGAGCCCGCGGACGCGCACCTGCCGGCGCGCGTGGACGCGACGGCGGGCGATGTCACCGAACCGGAATCGCTCGCCGAGGCGGTCGCGGGGCGGGACGCGATCGTCAACCTCGTCTCGCCGTCACCGCTGTTCGATCTCCCCGACGAGGCGTACGAGTCGGTACACCTCGGCGGGACGGAGAATCTGGTGCGCGCGGCAGCGGACGCCGACGTCGACCGCTTCGTCCAGGTGAGCGGGCTGGGGGTCGATCCGGAGGCGGAGACGGCCTACCTGCGGGCGAAAGGGCGCGCGGAACGAGTCGTTCGCGAGTCGTCGCTCGGCGGCGTGATCGTCCGTCCGTCGATCGTCTTCGGCGAGGGAAGCGAGTTCCTCTGGTTCGTCAAGCTGATCACGACGCCGTACGTGACCGCGCTGCCGGGCGGCGGACGAACGCGTTACCAGCTGATCTGGGTCGGCGACCTGGCGCCGATGCTCGCCGACTGCGTCGACCAGAAAGAGCGCGCCGGCGAGACGTACGAACTCGGCGGCCCGGAGGAACTCTCCCTCGCGCAGGTGACGCGGCAGGTCTACGCGGCCGAGGGTCGATCCGTCCGGATCGTCCCGGTGCCGATGTCGATCTCGAAAGCGGGGATGGTCCTCGCCGATCCGATCCCGTTCGTTCCGTTCGGCGCCGACCAGGGACGGGCGCTCGACCTGGACAACACGGTGGCCGACAACGACGTCACCGCGTTCGGCGTCACGACCGACGAGTTGACGACGCTCGCGTCGTATCTGCAGGGATCGCCCGAACGCGGTGAGGGACGCGAGGTTCGATCCGACCGGACGGCGGGCTCGTAGGTTCGGACCGGTCGAACGATCGGCCCGAGCGTCGGTTCGGGACCGCTCACCGATCCTGCCCCGTCGGCCCCTATTTAGTGGGCGATCAGTTCGACCCCAACCCTTACCTAAACCCTCCCTGCGGTCCTCGAAATACCGCGTTCGTCGGGCCGATCGAACGCGGTCGAGAGCCCCTCAGTCCGTCGATTTCGACGAAATGGCTAGCGAGCGTGAAATTCTCTGGACACAAAGTTTATATCTCTCATGCCTCTGTTCTCTATCCAACGGAGCCCCTAGAAAACCAATGAAGCTGGCGATGATCGGATTCGGGCAGGCCGGTGGAAAAATCGTCGATCGATTCCTCGACTACGACGATCGAACGAACAGCGGGATCGTCCGCGCGGCGATCGCCGTCAATACCGCGAAAGCGGACCTCATGGGTCTAAAGCGGATCCCACAGGAAAACCGCGTGCTCATCGGACAGGCGCGCGTGAAAGGACACGGCGTAGGTGCGGACAACGAGCTCGGCGCGGAAGTCGCCGAGGAGGACATCGACGAGGTCCAGAACGCGATCGACGCGATCCCGACCCACGAGGTCGACGCGTTCCTGATCGTCGCCGGCATGGGCGGCGGGAGCGGCTCCGGCGGCGCGCCGGTACTGGCGAAACACCTCAAGCGGATCTACACGATCCCCGTCTACGGGCTCGGCGTCCTGCCGGGCACGGACGAGGGCGGCATCTACACGCTCAACGCCGCCCGGTCGTTCCAGACGTTCGTCCGCGAGGTCGACAACCTGCTCGTCTTCGACAACGACTCCTGGCGACAGACCGGCGAGTCCGTCGAGGGCGGCTACGACCAGATCAACGAGGAGATCGTCCGCCGGTTCGGCGTCCTCTTCGGCGCCGGCGAGGTCCAGGCCGGTCAGGAGGTCGCCGAGAGCGTCGTCGACTCCTCGGAGATCATCAACACGCTCTCCGGCGGCGGCGTCTCGACCGTCGGCTACGCCTCCGAAACGGTCGACCTCACCAACGACGGCGGCCTGCTCTCTCGTTTTACCGGCGGCGGCGGCTCGACCGGCGGCGACGGCCTCGACGCCGCGAACACGACCAACCGGATCACGAGCCTCGTTCGCAAGGCCGCCCTCGGTCGGCTGACCCTGCCCTGCGAGACCGACGGCGCGGAGCGCGCCCTGCTGGTCCTCTCGGGCCCGCCGGACTACCTCAACCGCAAGGGAATCGAGCGGGGTCGGAAGTGGCTCGAAGAGGAGACCGGCAGCATGGAGGTCCGCGGCGGCGACTACCCGCGCAACGTCCCCGAGGTGTCGGCCTCGGTCCTGCTGTCGGGCGTCACGAACGTCCCGCGGATCAAGCGACTGCAGCAGGTCGCGATCGAAGCCCAGGACAACATCGAGGACATCCAGGCCGAGAGCGAGCAGAACCTCGAGGAGCTCGTCGAGGAGGACGCCGACGACCTGGAACCGCTGTTCTAGATCGGTCCCATCTTCTCCCGGCACGTCCGAGGAGCGGCCGCTTCCTGCAGCGCCGGCCCCGACGGCGCCGCCGGCCTCCCCGACGGCGCCGCCGGCCTCCCCGACCGCCCCGCCGCCGGCCGCCTCGACGAACGACGACGCGCTTTTGTCGGGGCCCG
>SKPV01000249.1 GCA_007119345.1 Halovivax sp. | reverse complement strand
GTCGTAGACCGGCGCCCCGTTGACGGAGATCCAGACTCGCTCTCCGTTCGGACGAGAGACGCCACTGAGATGGTCGAACACCGGTTCTCCGGACTCCATAATCTGCGGGAAGGGTTTCTCGTCATCCGGGAGACGCTTGCCGTCGGTGTCGACTTCGTCCCAGTCGGAATCGTCGAAGCTGAGGTCGTTGATCTGTTCTTTGCTCCGCCCGTATATCTCCTCGGCTCGGTCGTTGGCGAACTGCAACTCCCCGTCACTGTCGACGATCGTGATGGCGATCGGACTCGTTTCGACGATCGTTTCGAAGCGGGCCAGTTCTCGTTCACGTCGCTTCCGTTCGGTGACGTCTCGTCCGATGCCCGCCAACACCGTCTCCCCGTCCGGATCGGCGAGCGTCGACGCCGCGAACTCGTACGGGATGTGAGCACCGTCCCTGGTGAGAAACTCCGCTTCGACCTGTACGCTACCCGTTTCGAATCCTTCCTCGATTGCGTCGGCGATCTGACCCTGATCTTTCTCGTCGAAGAACTCCAGCGCGTGCATCGATGCGATCTCCGGATCTTCGTAGCCCGTGACCTCGCAGAGACTGTCGTTCCAGCGGTGGAGGGTGCCATCAGCGTCGAGAACGTAGAACACGTCGTCGACGGCGTTCAGAACGTCGTCCGTGTACTCCCGATACCGTTCGAGCTGCTGGTTGCGAGCTTCGACTTCGTACGTTCGCGTCCTCGCTTGCCCGTCGTTGATACCCACGGCGAAGCCCGCAACGCTGGCGAGTGCGGTCAGGATCGGCGGAGATTGCGTTGAAACGCTTTCTCCGGGCTGAAGGTGGTAAACGACGAGGAGGCCGGCCATGACGCCGAACCCGGCGAGACACCAGCCAGCGATCCGTGGATAGCAGTCGGGATCGATATCGGCGCGTGCGAGCCGATACGCACCGTATGCGAGGATGAATCCCGGCACGGCGATCATCAGGGTAACGGTGAGAAGAGTTACCGCTGGTTGGCCCTGCCCACTCACGAAAATCGCCCGTCCGACGGCAAATACGACGAATACGCCGCCGAGAAGACCGATGGCGCGTCTCGCACCAACAGGGGACAGCAGGGGTCTCCTGGGTAGCATTGGCTCTTTTATGAGGGGTTTGCAGTATGAGCCTTGCGTTTGATAGCAGCCCCCGCTGTTCGACCGCTCCGTAGCCCTGATAGCTGGATGGGTGGGTATACTGCATTCGCACTGTGCGTTCAGCAGACGCTGTACGCACTATTCGAGTACCGTCAGAAACACCGTGATCGACTCAGAGGATCTACGTCGCACTCGGTCCCGTTGATTTCGGGACATTGATCGGGAAACGGTCACTTTGTAGCTCGCACACCGTGCTCGACCTCTCTGGCGGTTGCCGCGAGTTGCGTGCAAGATCCAGAGAGTGTCGCGTCTCCTGTAACTAGAACGGGAACAACGTTATCCCTATCAGCCGACTGCAAACGGACATGACCGCCCGGCAGCCGGAGACGCTCATTCCAGCGGCCGTGGATACACTCCCGATCAGCGTTGCACTCCTCGATGACGACGGGACGATCCTGTATACGAATCGCGCGTGGCAGGAGTTCGGGGAAGCGAACGATATCGAGGTTCGGCCAGATACCATCGGATCGAACTATCTCACGATCACCAGACAAGCGGAGACGGAGACGGCACAGACGGCTGCCGCGGGGTTATCCGAGATTGTAACGGGCGAACGAGAACTCTTCGAGTTCGAATATCCGTGCCACTCTCCCGACGAACAACGCTGGTTTCTCATGCGGGCCGCGTCGTTCAGCGACGATGAGCAGAGATACGTCGCCGTTGCGCATTTCGACATCACCGACCGGTACACGTATCAGCGTCGGCTGGAAGAATCCAACGAGCGCCTCCAGCAGTTCGCCTACGTTGCCTCTCACGACCTGCAAGAGCCGTTGCGGATGGTCACGAGCTACATGCAGTTGCTCGAGCGGCGGTATAGCGACGAACTCGACGAGGACGCCGAAGCGTTCATCGAGTTCGCCGTTGACGGTGCCGAGCGGATGCAGGCGATGATCGACGGGTTGCTTGCGTATTCCAGAGTCGAAACGCGGGGACGGTCCTTCGGTTCGGTCGATCTAGAGGCAGTCCTGGACGATGTGTTGACGGATCTCGGTATTCGGATCGACGAGACCGGTGCTGAAATCACCACTGAACCGCTGCCGACTGTCAGCGGTGACGCCAGCCAACTCCGCCAACTCTTTCAGAACCTGTTGGAAAACGCGCTCCAGTACAGCGGCGAGCAGGAACCCCGAGTGTCGATCTCCGCGACGCGTGACGAGGACGAGTGGATCATTTCGGTCAGTGACGAGGGGATCGGTATCGATCAAGAAGATGCAGATCGCGTCTTCGAGGTGTTCCAGCGACTCCACAGCCACGAGGAGTACGAAGGGACGGGGATCGGCCTCGCACTTTGTAAGCGGATCGTCGACCGACACGGCGGCGAAATTTGGATTGACTCTATCCCAGACGAGGGCTCGACGTTCTCGTTTACGCTCCCGGCTGACGAGGCGTAACTGACCTGTGTTGAACGATTGAACTCCGTTCAAAATGGACGTCTGCTCGTGCCACATTCGCGTCGTGAGTTCAGCAGACACCGAACAAACAACCCGATTCCCGTCAGGATCGGCGTGACCGACTCGGAGGACGAGTTCGGCGGACGAATTTCGTATATCACGCGCTGCCGTTACGGGTCGATCGGTTTGTACGGGGGCCGAGTGATCGCCGTCGTCGGCAAGCTCGGACATCCGCATTCGGTGGCTGCACGAATGCCGGCAACTGCAAAAATGTCACCAGGTAACTACTTGCGAAATCTCGTGGAAGTCTCACGCCCACCCTCGACGAGATCAGTTCACTACTGGACGGAATCGTGGAGGGGGAAGGTGGATACCGATGACACAAGACTGGAACCTCAAAGGAAACTTCATCGAAGCGTGCAACTGTTCGGTCCCGTGTCAGTGTCTCTGGTGGGAACCGGCGGATGACGACAAATGTACCTTTGCAGGATTCTGGAATATCGAGGACGGTGAGTACGGCGACGTGTCCCTCGACGGGCTGGGGGCCGGAATGCTCGTCTGGGAGGACGGCATCCTCTTCGAAGGCGGGTGGCACGTCGTCCTCGTGATCGACGAAGCCGCCGACGAGGCACAAGCGGAGGCGCTCGAAACGATCTTCTCCGGCCAGGCCGGCGGATTGTTCGAAGCGGCTGGGCCGCTCATCGACACGGTCGAGGATAGTGTGGTGGTGCCCTTCTCCTACTCGACGGAGGACGGCCACCTCTCGTTCAGTGCCGGCGATATCGTCACGATCGAGACCGACAGGAGCGTTGGCTTCGGTGACGAACAGGGATCGGTGTACCCCCACCCGTTCATCCCGCCAGACGAGAAAGCGAACATCGGCAAGACGACCGAAGCGACCGTCGACTTCGACGACGAGTTCTCGTGGGACGTCACCGGAAACACCTCGCAGTTCGGCGAGTTCGAGATGGCGAACTCCTGACCTCACCACTATCGGTCACGGGAATGACTACACGAGGGCACGAACGACCGAGTCTGACCGTTCATCAGCTGCCGCTCATCGCCATCGTCATGTACGCCCTCGCACTCGGTGCGTGGGTTGCACTTCTCTGGCGGTGGGTTCCAATGCCGGGCGGAGCGATGGACGTGCAGATGTCCGACCCGGGCGTTCCCGAGGCGATGGCGATCGGACACGGTCCCGTCGGCGTCGGACTCTATCTCATCATGTGGGGGACGATGATGATAGCCATGATGTATCCGTCGTCGGTGCCGCTGTTCCGGCTGTACAACGGGACACTTCGAGGAACCGCTAGACCCGCAAAAGTCGCCAGGCTGAGCGCGTTGCTCGGGGTGTATACGCTCGTCTGGACGCTCACCGGTCTGCTCCCGCTCGCAGTCAACGCAGTGATTCCACTCATCTCGGTGGTCGGCGAGCGTGGATCTCTCCTCTTCGGCGGCGTGTTACTGCTCCTCGGGGGCTATCAACTCTCCCCGTACAAGTACCAGTGTCTGGACGAATGTCGGTCACCGTTCGGCTTTCTGATGACCTATCATCGGCCCGGGATTCGCGGCGCCGCGTGGATGGGGGTGCGTTTCAGCCTCTTCTGTGTCGGGTGCTGTTGGGCGTTGTTCGCATTCATGGTCGTCGCGGGGTCGATGAACGTCCTCTGGATGGCAATCATCGCGGTGGTGCTCTCGCTCGAACGGACGGTGTCGTGGGGGCCACAGCTGGCCAAGGCGGTCGGCGTCGTCGCTGGCGTCGCTGGAGTTGGCTTCGTCGTGGTCTCGATGATGTAGCGTCGCTTCAGCGCTGAACCGCCAGAGGCAACCGAGAGACGCTGTCCCTCCGGCGATTAGCGATTCACGGCTGAAGCGGCAGTAGAACACTGGCGAATGGCTGCGAGATCTGCGCCCCATGTTCAGCACACGCCAAACGAACTACCCGGTTCCTATCAGAAACGACGTGACCGATACAGACGATCTATGCATCACCTTCATGTCGTGGGGAGTCTCGATCGGCTATCTGGAGGACCGACGAGTCCGTCACGACGTACCTTCAACGAGACGATACGAGCATCAGCTGAAACTGGCAGGGATCCCTGCGGTCAGTTCGCACACGTACGGGACGGACAATTCGGCGGGGGTTACGGGGCGGAAGGGTTCCGGCGCTCGTCGATGTAGCCGCGCGAAATCGGACGCGAGAGCGCGTTCTCGCCGGCGCGCAGCAGGACGGTCCGCTCACGCCCACTGCGCGTGCACGAGGTCGACCGAATCGAGCGCCTCGAGCGCCGATAGCACGCTCGCGAGGTGCTCGCGACCGCTCCCAGCTATCGCCGCGTCCACCGGTACCCGGTTGGGGTGATCGCCCGGCCTGCGGCGGGCGCGCTCGAGGTGGGCGAACGCGGCGCCGCGGTCCTCGATCACGTCCACGAGGTCGCGTACGGTCCCCGGCCACACCTCGACCGCCAGCCGGACCTCGACGTAGCGCCCGAGCTCGGCGAGACCCGTCCGGACCAGTTCGGCGTGGTCGGCCAGGTCGACGTTACCCCCGGAGATCACGGCGGCGACGTGCTCGCCGGTCACGTCGAGCTCGTCCGAGAGGAGCGCGGCGACGGGGGCGGCGCCCGCGCCCTCGGCGACGACCTTCTCGCGCTCGGCCAGCAGCGCCACCGCCGTCGCCAGCTCTCGGTCCGAGACGCCGACCACCTCGTCGACGCGCTCGCGGATCACGGCGAACGTCGTCTCGAGCAGCCGCGTGTCGGCGACGCCGTCGGCGACGGTGTCGACGTCCGCGAGCTCGTGAATGCGGTCCGCTGCCAGTGAGGGTTTCGCGTGGAGCGCACCCTCGGGCTGGACGCCGACGACGCGGACGTCCTCGCGGTCCGCGAGCGCCGTCGCGATCCCCGAGATCAGCCCGCCGCCCCCGATCGGGACGATCACGGTCGTCAGTTCGGGATACTGCTCGACGAGTTCGAGCCCGATCGTCCCCTGGCCAGCGACGACCGCGTCGTCGTCGAAGGGGTGAACGACCGTCCGGCCCGTCTCTTCGGCGAGTTCGAGGGCGCGCTCGTAGGAGCGCTCGTAGATGTCGCCCTCGACGAGCACCTCGGCGCCGTAGCCGCGGGTCGCCTCGATCTTCGCCGCGGGCGCGAGTTCGGGAACGACGATCGTCGCGTCGACGGCGAGCAGCTGGCCGGCGAGGGCGACGCCCTGGGCGTGGTTGCCGGCGCTCGCCGTGATCACGCCGCGCTCGCGCTCTTCGGGCGAGAGCCGAGTCATCCGGTTGTAGGCCCCGCGGATCTTGAACGATCCCGTCCGCTGGAACGTCTCGAGCTTCAGACCCACGGATTCGGCGCCGCTCAGCCGGGCGAAGGTGCGAGAGCGATCCAGCGGCGTCCGCTCGACCACGTCGTCGATCCGATCGCGGGCGGCGCGCACGTCCTCGGGAGCGACGACGTCGTCCGCGGCGGGGACCGCGCCGGCGCTCGAGCGGGACGAGTCGGCTCCACCGTCGGGATCGGTCTCGGCGTCGTCCCCGCTCATGCCCCCCGCTCCGCCAGTTCGAGTACGGTTTCGACCAGCACGTCTCGCCCGATCGCGAGGCTGCGCTCGTCGACGTCGAACGTCGGCGTGTGGTGGCTCGTCGGGTGATCCGTGCCGACGATCAGGTACGTCGCCAGCCCGCCTTCCTCCTGTACCCGCTGCATGAGGAAGGTGGCGTCTTCGCTCGCGCCGAACTCCGCCGAGGGGAGCACCTCCTCGACCCCGTCCACCGCCCGGGCGACCTCGCCGACGATCCCCGCGAGTTCGGGGTCGCTGTCGGCCCGGGGCGACTCGCTGACGACGTCGACGGTCGCCTCGCAGCCGTGCATCTCGGCCGCGCTCCGGACTCGGCGCCGGAACTCCCGTTTCATCCACTCCATCAGCTCCGTCGTCTCGCCGCGAACCTCGGCTTCCAGGTGCGCGCGATCGGCGATCACGTTGCTCGCGGTGCCGCCCTCCGCGCGGCCGACGTTGACGCGGGTCATCCCGTGCGCGTGGCGGGGAATGCCGTAGACGTTCGTGAGCGCCGTGCCCATCGCCTGGAGGGCGTTGGCGCCCTCGTTCGGCGCCTTACCGGCGTGGGCGGACGTCCCCACGATCTCGACGTCGAGGTGGGCCATCGCCAGGGGCTTCTCGATCCCGGCGACGACGGTCCCCGTCGGGTGGTCCAGCCCGACGTGGACGGCCAGCAGATACTCCAGGTCGGCGGCGAACTCGCTCTCGGCCATCGGGTGCCCGCCGCCGCCGGTCTCCTCGGCCGGCTGGAAGAAGACGACGAGTCGACCCGCGAAGTCGCTCTCGGCGATCGATTTCAGCGCCGCGAGCCCCCAGGTCATGTGGGCGTCGTGGCCGCAGGCGTGCATCGTCCCCTCGACCTCCGACCGAAAGTCCGCGGCTGCGGGGCGGTGGTCGGCGTCGGTCGACTCCTCGATGAACAGCCCGTCGATGTCGACCCGGAGGCCGATCGACGGCCCCCCGCCGCGATCGAGCCACGCGACGACGCCGGTGTGGCCGCCGGCCATCGCCGCGAGGAGGTCGTCGTCGACGCCTCGCGAACGGGCCCGTTCGAGCCACTCCTCGAGCGAGTCGGCGTCCGGAACGGCCATCCGATCGCCGGGGTCGTAGGCCTCGGCGCCGACGGCGATCCCGTCGACGTCGAGCGCTCGGAGTTCCTCGACGAGGCGAGCGGTCGTCGAGAACTCCCGCCACGCCGGTTCCGGGTGACGGTGAAACTCGCGCCGTAGCGAGACGAGTCGGTCGAGATCGGCGGCAGTCATGGCTGAAGATAGCACGCCCGCGCCCTTAATCGTACACAATTCTCGTTGACACGAGATACGTAAAGGGATAAGGTTCGGCCGATCCAACCGCCGCCAACGCGTCCTCAGGCGCGGGAGTCTCAATGACCGAACACGCAGACGTCGTCGTCCTCCGGGAGGGAACGGAGGGCCTCTCGATGGAATCGTACGCCGAGGTGCTTCGCGAGCGGTTGCCCGAGCGCAGCGTCGAACTGGCGCGAACGCCGCGGGCCGAGCGCGACCTGATCGCCCGAGCGCGGGTCGTCACCGGGATCACCCTCGACGCGGAGCGAGTCGGCGCGACCGACCGTCTCGAACTGTTCGCCTGCACGTTCGCGGGGACCGACCACGTGCCGACGGACGAACTCGTCGAGCACGGGGTCGCCGTGACCAACGCCGGCGGCATCCACGCGCCGGGCATCGCCGAGCAGTCGATCGCCAACATGCTGATCTTCGCCCGCGGGCTCCACGAGGGGTGGCGCCGCAAGCGCAACGGCGAGTGGCGTCACTTCCAGTCCGACGAGTTCGCCGGCTCCACGGTGACGATCGTCGGCCTCGGCTCGATCGGGCGGGCGGTCGCCGAACGGCTCGAGGGGTTCGACGTCTCCACGATCGGCGTGCGCTACTCGCCGGAGAAGGGCGGGCCGACCGACGAGATCGTCGGCTTCGACGCCGACGCGATCCACGACGCCTTCGCCCGCAGCGAGTACGTGTTCATCGCCTGTCCGCTCACGGAGACGACCCGCGGGCTCGTCGGCGAAGCCGAGCTCGCGACGCTCCCGCCGAACGCCGTGCTCGTCAACGCCGCCCGGGGCCCGATCGTCGACACCGACGCGCTCGTCGCGGCGCTGCGGTCGAACGCGATCCGCGGCGCCGCCCTCGACGTCACCGACCCGGAGCCCCTGCCGGAGGGGCACCCGCTGTGGACGCTCGAAAACTGCCTCGTTACGCCTCACACGGGCGGGTACACGCCGCGCCACTGGGATCGGCTCGCCGACATCGTCGCCCACAACGTGCGGGCGCTCGACGAGGGCGGCGAACTCGAGAACGTCGTCGCCGCGCCGGACCGATAACGGTCCGTCGGAGGGTTGGCCGGGACGCCGGCGGGGTCGCCTCGACGCCGTACTCGGGCCGCGCCGACAGCAAGACGGGGCCGCGTCACCGCCGTGCTCCCGCCGCGGCGGTGGCGCAGACCGACTCAGGTCGAAAACAGCGTCCGGGGGAACTCCGCCAGCGGTTCGGCGCCGTCGCTCGTCACGCGGAAGGTCTCGCTGATCTCGACGCCGAAGTCGTCGCCCCAGATGCCGGGGATCGTGTGGAACGTCATGTCCTCCTCGAGGACCGTCTCGTCGCCCGGCCGGAGGCTGGCCGTGTGCTCGCCCCAGTCCGGCGGGTAGCCCAGTCCCATCGAGTAGCCGATCCGGTCTTCCTTCTCGATGCCGTGGGCCGCGATCGTCTCGCGCCAGGCCCGCTCGACCGCCTCGCACGTGACGCCCGGCTCGACGGCGTCGAGGGCGGCCTCGATCCCGTCGACGACGACCTCGGCGGTGCGCTCGATCTCGGCGGGCGGGTCGCCGACGAACGTCGTTCTGGCGAGCGGCGAGTGATAGCGGTGCCGACAGCCCGAGAGCTCGATGATGACGGGATCACCCTCCTCGAACTCGCGGTCGGTCCAGGTGAGGTGTGGCGTCCCGGTGTGATCGCCGGAGGGCATCAGCGGGACGATCGCCGGGTAGTCGCCCCCGTAGCCGTCGGCGCCGCCGATCAGCGCGTCGTAGATCGCCCGGGCGGCCTCGTACTCGGGGACGCCCGCCTCGATGGCGTCGAGGCCCGCCCGCATGGCGTTCTCAGAGATGCGGGCCGCCTGGCGCATGTACTCGAGCTCCTGCGAGGACTTCTCGATCCGCACCCAGTTGACCAGCAGCGTCGTATCCTCGAACGAGGCGTCAGGGAGGTTCTTCTGCAGCCGCGTGTAGGACTTCGCCGTGAAGTAGGCGGCGTCCATCTCGAGGCCGATCCGGCCGTCGGCGACGTCGAGCTCCTCGAGGACGCCCGTGAGGTAGTCCATCGGGTGGAGGTCGACCGGCGAGTGCACGTGGTCGTCGCTGTAGGCCCGGATGCTCTCCTCGGAGAGCCGCGTCGTCGCCCGGGCGCCGTTGGCGTCCATCTCGCGGCCCACCCACACCGGTTCCTCCCGCTCCGCGGCGAGGACGACCGCCTGGTGGACGTAGAACGACCAGCCGTCGTAGCCGGTCAGGTAGTTCATGTTCGCGGGATCGGTGACGACGATCGCGTCCAGGTCGCGCTCGGCCATCCGGTCGCTCGTCCGCTCGATCCGTCGGTCGTACTCGGCGTCGTCGAAAATCTGGCGTGCCATCTCCCGGTTCCCTGGTGACAGAGTGGCACACCCCGAGAGATAAGCTTTTCGTGGACAATATACACGATTACCGTTTATTGACGGCGGGGACGACACACCCGTGCGACGGGGTGCGAACGGAGACGTCGAAGTGCGAGCCCAGGCGACGCCACGGGGTGCGAACGGAGACGTCGAAGTGCGAGCCCAGGCGACGCACCGACGCCACGGGGTGTGAACGAAGTCGGCGGAGTGCGGGCCCAGGCGACGCGCCGGTGGGACGGAGTGCGAACGCAGCCGACGACCGGACTCGATCGGAAGCGCGTCGAACCGGACGGCGGGGGCCGGCGCCGTCGCTCCGCGGCCGACCGCGAACGGGAAGGGGGTCCGATGCGTAGACGCGGCCATGCTCGAACTCGACGGGGGCGAGGCGGGCGGGCAGTTCCTCCGCACGGCGCTCGCGCTCGCGGCGATCGACGACCGTCCGGTCCGGCTCGAGAACGTCCGCGGCGCGCGGTCGCCGTCGGGTCTTCGCCACCAGCACCTGGCGGTCGTCGAGACCGTGGCGGCCGTCTGCGACGCCGAGGTGTCGGGCGCCGAGCTCGGCGCGGAGACGGTGACGTTCGAACCCGACGTCGGGGACGGGGTGCCGGGCGGCGAGTACGCCGTCGACATCGGAACCGCCGGGAGCGTGACCCTGCTGTTCGACGCCCTGCTTCCGCTCGCGACCCGGCTCGACGGACCGCTCGCGGTGACCGCCACCGGCGGAACCGACGTGGCGTGGTCGCCCCCGCTCGACTACCACCGACGGGTCAAGCTCCCGCTGCTGGGCCGGTTCGGCCTCCACGCCGCGCTCGAAGGCGACGGGCGCGGCTTCTACCCCGACGGCGGCGGCCGGGCGACGCTCCGGCTCGCGCCGTCGACCCTCGAACCGATCCGGCTGGTCGACCGCGGGGCCCGCGAAGCCGTCCGCCTCTACTCGACCGAGTCTGCGGATCTCGCCGACCGCGACGTCGCACACCGACAGGCCGAGGGCGCGCTCGAACGCCTCGACCCCGACGAGTGGGGCCTCGACGTGCGCGAACGCGTGGAAACGTCGGCGGAGAGCCCGTCGCCCGGATCCGCGCTCGTCTGCCGGCTCGAGTTCGCGGAGAGCCTCGCCGGCGTCGACGCCCTCGGCGAGCGGGGCAAACCGGCCGAGCGGGTCGGGGAGGAGGCGGCCGACGCGGCCCGACGGCTGCTCGCGGGGTCGGCGGCCGTCGACCGACACCTCGCCGACCAGCTGCTGGTCTTCCTGGCGCTCGCCGGAGGCCGGGTGCGGATCCCCGCGGTCACCGAACACGTGGAAACGAGCCTCGAGCTGCTCTCTGCGTTCGGAATCGAACTCTCGGTCGAGCCGCCAGGGGACGCGGGCGAGCCGGCCGGTCCATCGAGCGAGTCTGCCGGCCGAACGGACGAACGGATCGTCGTCGCCGAGTGATCGACGCGGACCTCCGCGCGGTCGTTTCGTCGCCGGTGACCGTCGCTCGAACGGATAGGACTCGTTGAAAGCGCACAAGGGGCGCCATCCGGCGAGCCATCGGCGTGTCGTATCGCAACAACTTATGACAGGGCCGACCGTGACGATATCTATGACCCACCGTAGCACGCAGGTATCGACCCCGAGACCGACGGGGGTGCGCCACGGATGAGCGACATCGTCACCTTCGGCGAGTCGATGCTTCGGCTGTCCCCGCCGGGCAACGAGCGGATCGAGTCGGCCACCGAGTTCGAAGTTCACGTCGCGGGCGCCGAGAGCAACGTGGCCATCGCCGCCGACCGCCTCGGCGCGGTGTCCACGTGGACGTCGAAGCTCCCCGAGTCGCCGCTCGGCCGGCGCGTCGTCGGCGAACTCCACCAGTGCGGCATCGGGACCGACGTCGTCTGGTCCCCGAGGGGCCGCGTCGGCACCTACTACCTGGAGAAAGCCGGCAAGCCCCGGGGCGCGAACGTCGTCTACGACCGCGCGGACAGCGCGATCACCACCGCCTCGCCCGAGGAGTTCGACAGCGATCTCATCCGGGACGCCCGGGTCTTTTTCACCTCCGGAATCACGCCCGCGCTCTCCCCGCAGCTCCGGGAGACGACGGCGAAGCTCCTGCAGGCGGCCCAGCGGGCGGGCACCACCACCGCGCTCGACGTCAACTACCGCCGGAAGCTGTGGTCGCCCCGGGACGCCCAGGAGACGCTGACCAGCCTCTTCCAGGGCGTCGACGTGCTCGTGATCGCGGCGAAAGACGCCAAGGCCGTCCTCGGCTTCGAGGGCGACCACCGTCAGCTCGCCCACAAGCTCGGCTCGAAGTTCGACTTCACCACCGTCGTCGTCACGCGCGGCGCCCAGGGCGCGCTCGCCTGGCACGACAGCGTCGTCCACGACCAGGACGCCTTCGAGACCGACACCGTCGAGCCGATCGGCACGGGAGACGCCTTCGCGGGCGCCTTCCTGGCCCGGCGGCTCGCCGGCGACGACGTCCAGCGCGCCCTGGAGTACGCCGCGGCGACCGCGGCGCTGAAGCGGACGATCCCGGGCGACGTCGCCCGGCTGACGATGGACGAGGTCGAGGCCGTCGTCTCCGACGACGACGTGGCGACGATCTCGCGATAAGGCCCCGAACGCCGACGGGGATCCCGCCGGTCGATCTGCGGGACGGACCCCGGGCGGGCTCGACCCGCCGACCGGATCCCGAGGGCCTCGATCCGCCGACCGGCACCGACGGTCTCGGTCCGACGAGCAGACGACGGACGTTTTGACGGTTTTGCCAGAACGGGTTTTTCTCCGTCGTCCGCACATCCGAGCGCAATGTCTCGCACAGCTGCCGCCGTAACGTCCCTGCTGCTGGTCACGAGCCTGTTCGCGATGGCCGTGCCCGGGAGCGCCGCGATCGCAGCGACCGACGGATCGACCGACGACGGGTACGCCGGTTCCCACGTCGCCTTCGACGTCGAGGGCGACGCAATCACCGACTTCACCGTCGGCGGATCGGAGACCTTCAGCGAGGTCCGCGTCCAGTCGCAGTCCGAGGCCGGCGTCGGCGCCGGCGTCGGGCTCGGCGCCGTCGTCGACATCGACGGCGCCGGCCTCTCGACGAGCGCCCAGACCGAGACGAGCGCGACCATCGCGGCCGAGAGCGGGGCCGAGCTCTCCGCTCACGACACCGAGCGCGGCCACCTCGTCGTGGCCGCCGGCGACGAGGCGCAGTTCGTCGAGGCCGAACTGGCGAGCGGCGCGAGCGCCGAGGCCGACGGCGAGGCCGTCGTCGTGACCGACGGCGAGCGCGAGGGCGCGTTCGTCGTGGTCGGCGAGGGCGAGGTCGCCGTCAACGACGAGGGCGACGTCGCCGCCGACCTCGCGGCCGACGCCGAACTCGTCTTCCGCTCGTACGCCGACGGGGAGCGCGACGACGAGGCGAAAGCCGAGGAGGCCATGATCGCCGAGGGCGCCGCCAGCGTCGAGCTCCACGTCGAAGAGCGCGACGGCGAGACCGTCTCGGAAGCCGTCAGCTTCGGCGCGGAGACCGCGGCCGAGGCCGGCGCCGAGGCCGAAAACGAGGTCGAGATGACCGTCGAGCGGACGGTCAGCGAGGGGACGATCGTCCTCGCCACCGTCTCCGAGTCGGCCGTCGGCTCGATCGAGGACCTCGAGGTGACCGTCGACGGCGAGGTCGCCGCCGAAGCGTCGTCCGCGTCCGAGCTCGAGGCCGCCGCCGACGGCGAGGAGCCCCGTTACCTGATCGCCTCACAGAACGAGGCCGAGGGCGAGGCGTCGGTCTACGTCGCGATCGATCACTTCTCCGAGCGGACGGTCGCGATGTCCGGCGACGACGGATCGGCCGACGACGCGAGTGACGACGGATCGACCGACGAGGCGAGCGACGACGCCGGGGTAGACGACGCGTTACCCGGATTCGGCGCGCTCGCGGCGGTGATCGCCGCCCTCCTCGCGGTCGGGGCGCGAGTTCGGTAACGGGCGACGAGTCCCCCAACCGCGATCGGCGCGGCGCGTGCCCCATCGGGGCACGATCGCGCGTCCGCGCCGCGTCCGCCGCCGAGTCACGACCACGCGTCCGCGACGCGTTCGCCGTCGGGGCACGATCGCGCGTCCGCGAAGCGCCGTTCCGGCGGGCCCGGCACGCGCCGTCGAGCCGGCGATCCTAGCATGGCAGACGTAGTTTTTTGTACGACGCCCGAAAGGGGGTTGGCATGTCGACGCACGACATCGTCGTTCGAAACGGCCGGATCCTCGACGGGACGGGCTCGCCGTGGATCCGCGGCGACCTCGCCGTCACGGACGGCCGAATCGCGGCCGTCGGAACCGTCCCCGGTGAGGGCGACGTGGAGGTCGAAGCCGGCGGCTCGGTCGTCTCGCCCGGCTTCATCGACATCCACACGCACTCGGACTTCACGCTGCCCGCGAACCGGGAGGCCCACAGCAAGGTTCGCCAGGGCGTGACCACCGAGATCGTGGGCAACTGCGGGACGAGCGCCGCGCCCGCCTACGGCGAGGTGGCGGCCGACGTCGCGGAGGGGTTCGCCTACCGCGGGGTCGGCGACGTCGTCGACGTCGAGTGGAAGTCGATGGCCGGCTACCTCGACCACCTCGAGGGGGAGGGCGTCTCGCTCAACGTCGGCTCGCTGATCGGCCACGAGAACGCCCGCATCGCGGCCGTGGGTTACGAGGATCGCGAGCCGACGGCCGACGAGCTCGCGGAGATGAAAGCGATCGTCGACGAGGCGATGGCCGACGGCGCCGTCGGGCTCTCGACGGGGCTCATCTACACGCCGGGCGCGTTCGCGGATACGGACGAGATCGTCGAACTCGCGTCGGCGGTCGCCGAGCACGGCGGCCTCTACGCCACCCACATGCGCAGCGAGGGCGACGACATCTTCGCGGCCCTCGAGGAGGCGATCGAGATCGGTCGACGGGCCGACGTCCCCGTCCAGATCTCCCACCACAAGGCCGTGGGCCGGGACAACTGGGGGAAGGTCCGCTACACCCTCCGGCGAATGGAGCGCGCGCGGGACGAGGGCGTCGACGTCCAGTGCGAGCAGTACCCCTACGTCGCCTCCTCGACGAGCCTCAAGGCTCGCCTGCCCACGTGGGCGCGCGACGGCGGTCCGGAGGCGCTCACGGACCGACTGCACGACGGGGAGACCCGCGAGCGACTCCGCCGGGAGCTCGAGGCCCGCACCGACGACTGGGACGACATCCTGATCACGCACGTCCGGAATCCGGAGCTGGCCGACCGCGAGGGCAAGACGCTCGCGGAGCTGGCCGACCGCGAGGGGGAGGACCGCGACCCCGCGACCCTCTCGCTGGACCTCCTCATCGAGGACGAGCTGCGGACCCGGCAGGTCAGCTTCTGCATGGACGAGGACGACGTCGAGTACGTGATGGCCCACCCGCTGACGATGGTCGGCAGCGACGGCAACTCCCTGCGGACCGACGGGCCCCTCGGCGAGGGCGTCCCGCACCCCCGGAGTTACGGCACGTTCCCGCGCGTGTTAGGGCACTACGTGCGCGAGAAGGGCGTGCTCTCCCTTCCGGAGGCCGTCCACAAGATGACGGGTCGCCCGGCAGCCCGGCTCGGCCTCGACGACCGCGGCGTGCTCAAGGCGGGCGCGCGCGCCGACGTGACGGTGTTCGATCCGGCGACCGTCGGGGAACCCGGGACGTTCGTCGATCCCGCGATCTACGCCGACGGCATCGAGCACGTCTTCGTCAACGGCGAGTTCGTGGTTCGGGACGGCGACCACACCGGCGCCCGCCCGGGCGTCGCGCTGCGCTGAGGTAGGTCGTCGCAGACGACTCGTCAGTCCGGCGGTCACGACCGACGATGCCCCATCTCGACGGGGCAAACCGACGACGCGCCATCCTGGCGGTCACGTCCGACGATTCGTCAACTCGGGCGTGACGACCGACGACGCACCGTCTCGACGGTCACGTCCGACGACGTGCTATCTCGGCTCACGGAATGGTTATGTGATATAATGGCGTATAATGGTGCGATCGCCATGAGATCCTTCGACACCGTAGAGCGACTGTTCGACGAGATGGACCGCAGCCTCGCGGAGATGCGCCGATCGATGCGCCCGTACGCCGGTCGGCCGACCGCCGCGTTCGAGCGACCCGCCCTAGAAACGTCGGCGCTCCCGACGCCGTCGTTCGACTGGCGAGGGGACGAGGAGGGCGTCACCATCGAGGACGAAGGCGACGAGTACGTCTTCGCGATGGACCTTCCCGGCTTCGACCGGGAGGAGATCGAGGTCACATTCGAGGGCGACGTGCTCTCGATCCGGGCGCACACCGAGGCCGAGGAGGGTTCCGACGCCATCCGGTCGATGCGCTCGCGACGCGTGGCTCGCCAGGTGCCGATCCCGAAGGCGGTCGTCGAGGACGAGATCACCGCCGCCTACCGAAACGGCGTGCTCGAAGTTCACCTCCCCATCGTCGCCGACGAGCGCGAGGAGAGCGGCCGCCGCATCGACGTGGAGTGAGCGGCGAGGAGGACGGCCTGGGTCGATCCCCCCACGTTCGTACGCGCCGCTGACCACCAAACTCCGCCATTTTCGTACGCGGCGTCGACCACCGATTCCCGCATTTCGTACCCTGCGTCGACCACCGATTCCCGCATTTCGTACCCTGCGTCGACCACCGATTC
>SKPV01000177.1 GCA_007119345.1 Halovivax sp. | reverse complement strand
GAGCGTCGCTGATCGCCTTCGGCGTCGCTGGTCGCGTTGAGCGACGCTGATCGCGTTCGGCGTCGATCGTCCCGGTGAGCGTCGCTGGTCGCCTTCGGCGTAGACCACCGATCACCGCGTTCGGAGACAGACACTTACGCCGGAGCCGTCTAGGTCGTTCCATGAGCCAGGACACCAGCGAACTCCCGGAGACCGACGACGAGTGGCGCGAGCGCCTCTCGGACGAGGAGTACGAGGTCCTGCGGGAGGCCGGGACCGAGGCGCCGTTCAGCGGGGAGTACGTCGACCACGAGGCCGACGGCAGCTACGCCTGCGCCGGCTGCGGGGCGACGCTGTTCGACGCCGACACCAAGTACGACTCGGGTTGTGGCTGGCCCAGCTTCTCCGACGCCCCCGACGAGCGGATCGAAACCAGACTCGACACCAGTCACGGCATGCGCCGGACGGAGGTGCTGTGCGCGAACTGCGGCGGTCACCTCGGTCACGTCTTCGAGGACGGCCCCGAGCCGACGGGCCAGCGGTTCTGCATCAACTCAGCCGCCCTCGATTTCAAGGGCGAGGACTGAGCCGCGTCCGCGGCCCGGCGACGTTGGCCCGCGTCGGTGCGGGGGGAACCGGCTCGGACTCGCAGGCACCACCCTTTTCGACGAACCGGCCGCAGTGGCGGGTATGTCGGGCGATCCGCCCGCGGCCGAGGAGCTGCGCCGGGGAATGACGGTGCGCGTCGTCCAGGGCGGTCAGGATCCTCGATCCGAGGACCGCGAACCGATCGTCGGCGAGGTCGACCGCGTCATCGGCGAGGATCCGCAGGGACCGGAGGTCGAACTGAAGAGCGGCGCCGTCGGTCACGTCGTGGAGGTCGTCCCCGAAACGTGACGATCCGCGCTCGGCTTCGGGTCGCCACCGTCGGCCACCGATCAGCGGAGCCGGCCCGCCGGCCGGGCCCACGACCGTGAACCGATCGGACGCGATCGAACTGGCCCTCGAGGTGGTTGCCGTCGCCCGCGAGCGACGAATCAGCGTGACGGCCGCCGGACTGGCCTACCACGCGTTCAACACCCTCGTCCCGCTGATCATCCTGCTGCTCGTCGGCGTGACGATCGTCGACGCGCTGGAGCCCGTCATCGAGGCGCTCGAGACCGCCGGCGGCGCCGAGGCGGGGGCGACCCGCGACGAACTCGATCGACTCACGGGCGACGGCGGACGGAGCCGCCTGCGGGCGTCGATCATCGCGCTCGCGATCTTCGCCTGGAGCGCCGTTCGTCTCTTCCAGGCGGTAAACAGCGCATTTACCGGCGTCTACGGCACCCGAAAACGGCAGACGTTCGTCGGCGCGACGAGCACCCTCGCGCTGATCGTCGCCACCGTCGTCGTCGGCGTGACGCTGGTCGCGGGCGTCGGCGTCGCCCTCGCCCTCTTCGTCGACGGCGTCGGCGCGTCCCTCCTGACGCCGCCGTTGCTGATCGCCGCGCTCGTCGTCGCATTCCTTCCGATGTACTACTTCTTCCCCCACGCGGACGTGTCCGTCCGCGAGGTGCTCCCGGGAACGCTCTTCGCGGCGGTCGGCTGGACGATCCTCGGACTCGGGTTCCAGCTCTACGTCGCCACGTCCGAGAGCGTCGACCTGTTCGGCCTCGCCGGCGCCGTCTTGATCCTGCTGACGTGGGTCTACCTGGGCGGCGCCTGCCTCGTCATCGGCGCGGTGTTGAACGCCGTGCTGGCCGATCGCGTGGAGGCCGACGAAGAGTGGCTCCCGCTGGGGATTCCCGCGGAGTGACCCGAGCCGACGCCCGCCAACGTCGGTCGCGGTACCGTCGGGCGCCCACCGCCCGTCGCCGTTACCGCCGTCACCGCCGGACTCATCGGTCGGGCATCGTGGAGTGACGCCTGACGGCGCGCATGTCCGCCCGATCCTGCCTCGGCATCGTCCGCAGGTACGGCCGGCCGCCGGACGAACCGACGTCCTGGTCTGCCATCCCCTCGTCACCGTCCGTCAGTCCGTCGGTATCCACCAGACCGTCGTCGTCTTCTTCGTCGGCATCGTCATCGTCCTCGTCGTCATCCTCGTCGCCTTCGAGCAGTCCGCCGTCGTCGCCGTCACCATCGAGGAGTCCGTCGTCACCATCGTCGTCGTCTCCGCCGCCGAGGAACCCGTCCTCGTCGTCGCGATCGAGGAGACCGCCGTCATCGTCTCCGTCATCGTCGTCCGACCCGAGGCGGTCGCGAATCCCGTCGAGTTCGTCGCGCGTCTCGGACAGCGCTGACCGCATCGCCGACTCGATCCCCTCGCCGCTCGACCCGGAATCGGACGCTTCGGTTTCGGCCTCGGCCGCATCGGCATCCTCCGGCTCTCCGTCTCCGTCTTCGTCGGCTTCAACCCCTTCGTCTCCGTCTTCGTCGGCTTCGATCCCTTCGTCTCCGTCCGGGTCGTATCGTTCGCCGACGGTCTCCCGGAGTTCCCCGACGGCGCGGTCGACGGCCTCCGGATCGCGTTCCTCCTCGTCCTCGTCGGGTGGCGCGAGCGCGGACAGCTTCAGGAGCGCCCGGAGGTTCGCCACTCGCTCCGGATCGCCGGTCGCGATGGCCGCCGGGATCGATCCCGGCCCCGTCTCGTCGTCCGCCAGTCCGAGCGCGGAGAGCAGCTCCTCGGGGTCGGTCGTCTCCAACAGCTCCGACGCCTCCGCCGCGAGGTTGCCCAGCCCGTCGCGCTCGACCGAGTCGATCGCCTCCTCGGGATCGTCCGGTAGTTTCTCGAGGCTCGAAGCGGTCTCTGTCAGCAGCCTGTGCACGCGGTCGGACAGTTCGTCACTCATGGTTCGTGTGTCGTCGTCGGCCACCGGTTCGAGCCCGCGGTCGGAATCGGAACGACCGGACGGGACGATCCGAACGCTCGAATCGTTCCCTCACGGGCTCAGGCCGCCGATCCGTCCGATACGGTGTCGACGATCTCTTCGGTCATCTCCTCCCGGCTGAGGTTCGCCTTCACGTCGACCTCCTTGGCGATCGACTGCAGCTCCCGGTAGGTGATCGCCTCGAGGTACTCCTCGAGCGTGTCCGTCCGGAGCTCGTCGACGTCGTCGACGTCGAGATCGTCGAACTCGATCTCCTCGGCCGCCTCCTCTGGGTCGGTTTCGGTTTCCTCCTCGGCTTCGTCCGCCGATTCGTCGGCTTCGCCCTCGGCCTCCGTTTCGTCTTCGTCCGCCGATTCGTCGGCGTCTTCCGCTTCGTCTTCGTCCTCGGTCTCGGCCTCGCCACCGGTGACGGTCTCCGCGAGCCGCTTTCGGATCGCCTGGTTCTCGAAGACGGCGGCGATCGAGGAGAGGGCCGATCCGCCCTCCTTCGACTCGGCGACCGCTTCCGAGATGCCGTCGCGGATCGCCGCCTTTAGTTCGGCGAGGAGTTCGCGCGGCCGCGTCTCCTGGTCGATCTCGCGGAGCGTCTCGTGGACTCGCCGACCGATGGACTGGCCGAGTCGCCGGCCGGCGCTCTCGCCGACGCGAGCGCCCGCGGCCTCGCCGACCGCGGTCGGGTCGATCTGGTCCTGGAGGGAGTCGCCGCCGGCGAGCCCCTCGACGTCGATCTGGTCTTGGGCCTCCTCGACGACGACCTCCGTCAGGTTCTCGTCGTCAGTCATCGCGACCACGACCGATCACGGTCACGCGTCGTCGTCGTCTCCATCGTCCTCATCGTCGCTGTCCTCGTCGCTCGTCTCCGCCTCCTCGCTCTCGTCGCTCGATTCCTCGTCCGCTCCTTCGGCCTCGGCGTCGTCGGTTTCGCCGTCGCCCTCGGCTCCCTCATCGTCCTCGGCTTCCGCTTCGGATTCCTCGTCCTCGCCCTCCTCGTCTTCGTCATCGTCGCGGGTCAGCAGCTCGTCGACGAGTAGTTCGCCGACGGTACGTCCGAGCATCGCGCCGACGCGACGGCCGATCATCGCGCCGATCGCGCCGCCGAGGGATTCTCCGAGCGGCCGGTCCTCGTCGATGGTGTCCTCCCACTGGGTACCCTCGAGCATCTCCTCGATCTCGAGGTTGTCGGTGATCTCTTCGTAGTCGACTCGGTCGGCAAGTGTTGATTCGCTCATTGGTTGCTGGGTGGATCGTGGGTCCGGTTATTCGTCGTCCGCTTCGTCGCTCGATTCGCCGTCGTCGGATTCGTCCTCGGGAGGCCGGCCGCCGTCCGTGGTCGCGGCCTGCTCGGCCTTCTCGGTGGTCGACTCGGCCATCTCCTCCGCCCGCCGGTCCGCCTCGTCGACGACCCGCTTCAGAACGGTCTTGAGGACGCTCGCGAGGACGCGCTCGACCGGCAGCTTGAGCAGGGCGCTCATCGCGTACGCGCGGATCTTCGCGCCGGTCCGTCGCAGGATGCCGGCGTCCTCGCTCTCATCGTCGGCCGCTTCCTCCTCGCTCTCGGCCTCCGCGTCCTCCTCCTCTTCGTCGCCTTCGGCCTCCGCGTCCTCGCCTTCTTCGTCGCCTTCGGCCTCCGCGCCCTCTCCATCGTCCTCGGTCTCCGAGCCGCCGACGAACGGGATCGCGCCTTTCAGGCGCTTCCAGAGGCCGCCGAGCAGGTTTCGAGGCGAGAGTTTGCCGAGCAGCTTGCGGGGCGAAAGTTTGCCGAGCAGCTTGCGGGGCGAGAGCTTGCCGAGAAGGCCCTTGAGACTCCCGAGCACGCCGCCTTCCGAACCGAAGTCGAGCAGTCCCGACACCTGCGACAGGAGGTTGCCGAGGAGTCGCTTCTCCCCCGGGACGGCCGACAGGTCGAGGTCAACTTCGGCGAGGTCGAGCTCGAGCCCGAGCAGGTTGAGGTGGAGCCCCTCGAGGTTGAGGTGGAGGATCTCCGCCGTTCCCTCGGGGTCGGGACCCGCGTCTTCCCGGATCTTCACCTCGTCGGCTTCCTCGATTTCGACCGCTTCGAGGCCCTCGTCGCCCGCTTCGACTCCTTCTTGCTCGGCTTCTTCGGATTCAGCTTCCTCTCCCTCGGCTTCCTCTCCTTCGGATTCTTCTTCTTCAGCTTCGGCTTC
>SKPV01000264.1 GCA_007119345.1 Halovivax sp. | reverse complement strand
TCGCTGCCGACGACGCGCGGGAACGTCTTCGCCGGGAAGGTCGTCGGGCGGGCCGCCGTGCTGGCGTTCGGCCTTGGCGTCGGACTCGTCGTCGGCCTCGGATTCGGCTCCGCGCTGCTCGGCGAGATCGACCTCGTCGCCCTCCTGGTGTTCCTGCTCGTGACGCTCGCCTTCGTGGCCGTCTATGCGACGATCGTCGTCGGCCTCTCGGCGACGACGGGCTCGACCTCGCGGGCGACGACGCTCGCGCTCGGCTTCTTCGTCGTCTTCGAGCTGCTGTGGGACGTCGTCGTGATGGGCGTCCTCTACGTCGCCGGCGGCTTCTCGCTGCCCTCGCCGGCGGAGATGCCCGACTGGGCGTTTACGCTGATGCAGCTCTCGCCCTCGTCCGCGTACTTCTCGTCGATCGTCGCGCTGTTGCCCGACCTCGCGGATCGGGTCGGCGCCGACCCGTCCCAGGCGGGCGCCGGGGTCGAAGTGAGCGCAACTGAGGCGGAACCGCTGCTCGCCTCTCCGGAAATCGGGATCGTCGCGCTGGCTGTGTGGTTGCTCGTTCCGCTGGTCGTGGGTTACCGGCGTTTCGACGCGGCTGACCTCTAACCGTCTCGCTACCCTGCTGTTCCAGCACTCGTTGGGCACTCGCCAGGTCAGGAGCCCTCGACGCCGCGTCAGGCAACGTACCGACCCCTTCGAGGCGAGCGCGTCGGGACGGCGATCACGGTCGGCCTGCGGCAGCGTTTATCGCCTCTGCCGATCGAGGAGAGAGGAAGGAACCACGATGCACGTCGACATTCTGGAGACGACGATCGAGATCGACGAGTCGTTCGTCGCCGAGCCGGCCGCTGAAATCCGGGCGCAGCTGGACGAGTACGCCCACGGCGACCGCCGTTCGTTCGACCTGCGAGTGGACGTCCCGGACACGGTCACCGGCGCGGTAATGGACGCGATGGTCGAGATACCTTACGGGGAGACGCGCACGTACGGCGACATCGCGGCCGATCTCGAAACCGCACCGGTAGCCGTGGGGAAGGCGTGCGGCCGGAACCCCGTCCCGGTGGTCGTCCCCTGCCACCGCGTCGTCGGGCGCGACGGCAGCCTTCAGGGTTATTCGGCGGCCGGCGGGGTCGCGACGAAGCGCCGACTACTCGACCTGGAGGCGCGTGAAGCGGGGACCCGGCCCGTCCAGGAGCGACTGTCGACGGAGCGCTGAGGGACCACGTGGGGGCGCTGAAGGGCCGCCAACCGCGGGCGGGGCGCTGAGGGTCCCACACGACCGCGGGAACCGCTGAGGATCCACACGACCTCCGTGAAAGGGTTAGGTCGCCGTCTGTGCCCGCCGACTCACCGCTCTTCGAGAATCCGCCGTGAGGAATTGGACACGACGAAGATACTGCTTCCGGCCATCGTGACCGCAGCGAACAGGGGGTTGATCACGCCGGCCGCCGCGAGCGGGATCGCGACCGCGTTGTAGGTGAGCGCCCAGGCGACGTTCTCGCGGATGCGTCGCCGGGTTCCCTGGGCCAGCTCGAACACCGCAGGGACGTCCCGCAGGTCGTCGCCCGCGAGGATCGCGTCGGCGGCGTCGGCGGCCTGGGCGGTGGCGCTGCCCATCGCGACGCCGAGGTCGGCCGCCGCCAGCGCCGGCGCGTCGTTCGTCCCGTCGCCGACCATCGCCGTCGTCCGGTCGGCGGCGAGTCGGCGGACCGTCGCCACCTTGCCGTCCGGCGGGACGCCGGCGAAGACGCGGTCGACTGCGGGGTGGCCACGGAACCGTTCTGCAGCGGCCTCGTCGTCGCCGGTGAGGATCACCACCTCGCGGTCGGCGAACGCGTCCAGGACGTCGGTCCACGCCACGCGCTCACGATCGCCGACGACGATCACCGCGCGGGCCTGTCCCTCGTAGCCGACGACGACTGGGAGGTCGCCCGCCTCGCGCGCCTCGGCGACCGCGACCGCGAGGTCGTCCGAGACGGGGCCGACGAGGCGCTCGACGAGATCGGGGGTGCCGACGACGACGCGACGGCCGTCGACGTGCCCGCTGACGCCCGCCCCCGGGTGGCGCTCGAAGGCCGAGACCTCGGACGCCGTCGACGGGGACGACGGAGCAGTCACGACGCCGCCGTCGGTCAACGGGGCGTCGCCGGCTCGCTCGGTCGGGGATCGTGAATGGGGCGCGGCCGCGTCCAGTGTCTCCGCAGCGAATTCGGTGATCGCGGCTGCCACGGGGTGTTCGGAGCGTCGTTCGACGGCCGCGGCGGCGGCCACCGCCTCCTCGGCGCCGCGAACGGACCGCACCGTCATCTCGCCGGCGGTCAGGGTGCCGGTCTTGTCGAAGACGATCGTCTCGACGTCGGGGGCCGACTCGAACACCGCGGCGTTCGTGACCACCAGCCCGCGTGCGAGGCCGTCGCGCAGCCCGGAGGCGACCGCGAGCGGCGTCGCGAGCCCCATCGCACACGGACAGGAGACGATCAGCACCGTCAGCCCCGTGAGCATCGCCGCCGACGGCGATGCGCCCGTCGCCAGCCGATAGCCGGTGACGAGCGCCGCCACCGCGATGACGAGCGGGACGAAGATCGTAGCGAGCCTGTCGGCGAATCGCTGCATCCCGGGGGAGCCGCTCTGGACCTCCCAGAGCAGCGCCGCGATCCGGTCGAGCGTGCTCTCGGCTCCCTCGTCGACGGCGACGACGAGCGCGCCGTCGGTCGCGACGGCGCCGCCGACTACCGTGTCGCCGGGCGCTCTCGTCACCGGGAGCGACTCGCCGGTGAGCACCGACTCGTCGACGTCGGCGGTCCCATCGACGACCGTTCCGTCGACGGGGACGCGCTCGCCCGGTTTGACGAGCACCTCGTCGCCGGCGGCGAGGTCGTCGACCGACACCGTCTCGGTTTCGCCGCCGGGAAGCTGGCGCGTCGCCTCGCGACTCCGGGCGGTCGTCACTTCGGAGAGCAGATCGGTGGCGCGACGCTTTCGCTTGCGCTCGTAGAACCGCCCGAGGCTGACGACCATGATCACCGCGACGGTGACGTCGTAGTAGAGGTAGTCGCCGCCGGTCGCGAGCGAGAGGGTGCTGTAGGCGTACGCGGAGCAGGCGGCGGTGGCGACGAGCAGGTCCATGTTCGGCCGGCCAACACGCAGGCTGACGTAGGCGCCCCGGAGGACGGGATACCCCGTGTAAAAGAGGATGATCGACGTCAACAGTCCGATGATGAGCATCGGGAAGTAGAGGCCGACGCTGGTCGTCGCGTCGACGTCGAGGATGCCGGTCTCGATGCCGACGTAGCTCGGATAGAAGTAGAACAGGTACCAGGGCTTGATCAACAGGGTGAGAAAGCCGCCGATCAGGAGTCGCTCGGTGAGGTCGTGATCGCGCCGGCTCCGACTGGCCTCGTCCCGGAAGCGGGCCTCGTAGCCCGACCCCGAGAGCCGATCCGGGAGGGCCTCCTGGCCGATCCGGTCCGGATCGTAGTGGACGCGGGCGGTCTCGGTGGCGTAGCTCGCCTCGACGGCGTAGACGCCGTCGACGCGTTCGCCGAGTAGCGAGACGAACCCCTCGCAGGTCGCACAGTGCATCCCCTCGATCGAGAGGAACGCGACCTCGGCATCGTCGGGGACGTCGGGGCCCTCGTCTGCGAGCCGTCGGCGGAGCGCGTCGCGGTCGACGTCGTCGACATCGTCGAGCGCCCCGTGGACCTCGAGACAGCCCCGACAGCAGAACTCGCCGTCCACGCCGGCTTCCGTGATCGGACGCGCCGGCGTCGCCAGCCCACAGAGCGAGCAGGTTCCCATCGGGAGATCGTTGGATCGCCCGTGCGGTAGTGGTGGTGCCGAACGAGTTCGGCCGGACGTCAGATTGAATCGAAGTGCCAGATACGGCCTCTAGAGCTCTCTAGGCGGTCGTCTCGTCCCTCGCTGGCGTGGCTCCCATTTCCATCAGGCGGGAATTGGGATCCCCCGTTATGGTGGGTGAGAGGCAATCACATCCTATGAGTGGATTTCACGCAACTATCGTGGTGCGCGATCCAGGCGGCTGTCCGGTCGCGACCGCCTCGGACCGTCTCCAGTCGCCCGTCGAGTCGATCTCGCGATCCTCCCGGCGGGGCTCCTCGACCGTGGTCGAGGAGTTCACCATCCGTGACCCGTCCGACGAGTTGGTGACCTGCGGTGGGGAACCCGACGCCGAGACCGACACGCTGGCCCCGTCGACCGACGTCGGTTCGGAGCTGACCGATACGGATTCGGAGCTGACCGACGGCGGGGCCGTCGCTGCCGAGGTGGGCGAAGCGGTCGATCGCGACGTGAAGCTGACGACGGTCGCCGAGACCGACACCGACCGCGTCTACCGGTTCGTCCGCGACTGGGCCGACGACTGCGTCTGTGAGGTGGTCGAGGCGCAGGGCAACCCCGTCTCCTCGCTGCGCGCCGAGGGCGGTGCGCTCCACCTCTCGATCAACGCTGCGGACCTCGATTCGCTCTCCGAGACGGTGACCCTCCTCCAGGACCGATTCGACGAGGTTAGCCTGCGCGAACTCACCCGGAGCGAGCGCGGCGGCGAGAGCGACCTCGTCATCGTCGATCGCGCCCGCCTCACCGACCGCCAGCGGGAGGTGCTCGAGGCTGCCCACGAGCTGGGCTACTTCGAGTATCCGAAAGGTGCGAACGCGGGCGAGGTGGCCGAGGCGCTGGGAATCAGCGGCTCGACGTTCGCCGAACACCTCGCGGCCGCCCAGTCGAAGTTGCTGTCAGCGCTCCTCGAGGAGTAGGAGTGGCCGGGTAGGTGTCCCAGCGTGGGGGGTAGCTACGGGACGGGATACACGCCCCATGTCAGTGTCTCCACTCAGTCGTCCGCCGGCGTCCCCGCGTCGTCGGCCGACCCCGTCCGGTCCCACGGCATGGGCCCGTCGTAGCCGTCCGGAACGTACGGACAGAGCGGATCGCTCTCGAGCGGATCGCCGGTCGTCGCGTACGCCCGCGATCGGCTCCCGCCACAGAGTGCCCGGAACTCGCAGGCGCCGCACT
>SKPV01000101.1 GCA_007119345.1 Halovivax sp. | reverse complement strand
GTCCGCCCTCGCCTCTCGATGGTCCGCCGCCGACTCTCCGCCGTCCGCCCTCGCCTCTCGATGGTCCGCCGTCGTCTCTCCGCCGTCCGCTGTCGAATCGGCCATATGCCACCAGTGTCGCCGTCCCCCTTGAGTGTACCCCGCACGCCCATGGGTGGCACGTGGCACAACTTTTAAGCCTCGCTCTCCGGTTTAGGTCACTATCCTATGAGCGTCGACAGCGCGGACGACGTCGAGCGACCGGATCCCCGGGAGATCACCGTCACCGTCAACGGCGAGTCGGTGACCGCCGCGGTTCCCCCGCGGCTGAAGCTCTCGGACTTTCTCAGGGAGCAGTGCGACATGAACGGCGTGCGCGTCGGCTGCGAGCACGGCGTCTGCGGGGCGTGCACCGTTCTGGAAGACGGCGCGGCCGTCAAGAGCTGTCTCTCCTACGCCGTCCAGGCCGACGGCCGCGAGATCGAGACGGTCGAGGGGCTCGCCGACGACGGTTCGCTCCACCCGATCCAGGAGGCCTACCACGAGACCCACGCGCTGCAGTGTGGCTTCTGTACGAGCGGCTTCGTGATGGCGACCAAAGAGCTGCTCGAGGACAGTCCCGACCCCTCCCGCGAGGAGATCGAGACGGGACTGGCCGACAACATCTGTCGGTGTACCGGCTACCAGAACATCTACGACGCGGTCGAGCGGGCCGCCGAGAAGCTCGACGAGGCCGAACTGGCGGAGGAGTAATCGATGTCGCGCTCACAGCCGACGGAGGCCGAGTCGAGTTCCGGGACGACGGGCGCCGAGGGCTCCGCGACGGACGAACGGGAGTCCTTCACCGGCAAGCGCCACCCCCGGGTCGAGGACCACCGCATCCTGACGGGCGAGGCCGAGTACGTACACGACATCACGCCGCCCGAGTGCCTGCACATGGCGCTCGTCCGCAGCATGCACGCTCACGCCGATATCGTCGAGATCGACGCGAGCGCGGCCGAGGACCACCCCGACTGCGAGCTGGTGCTGACGGCCGCGGACCTCAAAGAGCGCTACGAGCCGATGCCGACCGGGATCGAGCGCGTCGAGACCGACGACGGCGTCGGGGAGATCGTCGAGTGGTCGCTGGCCGACGGGGTCGCGAGATTCGTCGGCGAGCCCGTCGCGGCCGTGGTCGCCTCGGATCGGTACGCCGCCGAGGACGTCGCCGACCTCGTCGACGTCACCTACGACCCGACGGACGCGGTCGTCGACGGGATGACCGCCCGCGAGGACGAGGTGGTCGTCCACGAGTCCGTCGGCACGAACGTCGTCGACCACGAGCGCATCGAGTTCGGGGATCCCGAGCTGGCGTTCGAGGAGGCCGACCGGGTCGTCACCGGCGAGTACTCCTGGGGACGGATCTCGGGGGTGCCCCTGGAGACGGCCGGCGTCGTCGCGACGTACGACCCCGACACCGACAGTTTCGACATCGATTGCAACATCCAGCTGCACACGCTCGTCGACGACACGATATACGACACCCTCGGCTACGACCCCGACGACGTCCGCGTGAACGTCCCCGCCGACGTCGGCGGCAGCTACGGGACGAAGATCGCCATCCACCGCTACTGCTGTCTGGCGGCGATGGCGAGCCGGGAGCTCGACGGGACGCCGGTCAAGTTCGAGGAAGACCGGATCGAGAACCTCCAGGGCGGGGACGTACACTCCTCCGATCGGGAGTACGAGATCGGCCTCGCCGTGGACGAGGACGGCACGATCCGCGGGCTGGACGTCTGGTTCGTCGACGACTTCGGCGCGTTCCCACGGTACCCCGTCAACCAGGTGCTGAAGCCGCTGTCCGTGCTCTCGAACGCCTACGAGATCGAGCACGCGAGCTACGAGTACGACCTCGTCCTGACGAACAAGACCGCCCAGACCGCCTACCGCGGGTTCGGCGTCGACCCGCACATCTACGCGCTCGAGATGATCGTCGAGAAGGCGGCCCGCGAACTGGGGATCGAGCCCACCGAGTTTAGGCGGCGGAACCTGATCGGCCCGGAGCAGATGCCGTACGCCCTCCCGTCGGGGAACGTCTACGACTCCGGCGACTACCCCGCCACCTTCGATCGCCTCGAGGAGATGATCGAAGCGGAGCGCGACGGCGGTCTGCTCGACCCCGAGGTCGTCGAGGAACGACGCGAGGCCGGCACGTACCGCGGCGTCCGGCCGACCCTCGTCATCGAGCCCGGCGTCAGCGGCTCCGACTGGACCGACCGCCAGCGCTCCGATCGCGACGCGCTCGCGGAGCGCGACCGCGGGGAGGTCGAGGAGCTCCCCGAGCACCTCCGGGTGCGCGTCGAGGAGGACGGGAGCCTCACCGCGTTCCTCGCGACCGACTCCTCCGGGCAGGGCCACCAGACGCTGGTCTCCCAGCTGCTCGCCGACGAGCTCGAGGTGCTTCCGAGCGATATCGAGGTCGACTACCTCGACAGCGTGGACGCCCCGACCGAGTACGGCAGCGCCGCCTCCCGGATGGCGGTGATGCTATCCGGAGCGACCGTCGGCGTCGCCGAGACGCTGATCGAGAACCTCGAACGGCTCGCGGCCGACCGCTGGGACGTCTCGACGGACGACGTCGCTTACCGGGACGGAGGAATCGAGCTGATCGACGGCGCCGAGTCGCTCGACCTCGACGAGCTGGCGGCGATCGACGCCGAGCGCGATCCCGAGGACCGCCTCGCGCAGGCGAGCTACGACTACGACCACCCCGCGACGGCCCACGCGGAGTTCGACGACGCGTTCGCGAAGAAGCTCCCCGTCTACCCGACCGCCGCCTTCGGCGCGAACGCGCCGATCGTCGAGGTCGACGTCGAGACCGGCGAGGTCGAGATCCTCCGGTTCCTGACGGTCCGGGACTGCGGGACGATGCTCAACCCCCAGATCGTCGACGGACAGGCCCACGGCGGCATCGCTCAGGGGATCGGTGCCGCGCTCCTGGAGGAGTTCGGCTACGACGCGGACGGCCAGCCCCAGGCGATCACCCTTTTCGACTATCTGCTGCCCTCTATCGACACGATTCCCGAGATCGAGATGGAACACACGGTGACGCCCTCGCCGTACACGGAGACCGGCGCCAAAGGAGTGGGCGAGGGCGGGATGATCGACGCGCCGGCGGCCGTCGCCGCCTCGATCAACGCGGCGCTGGAGCCCCTCGACGTGGACGAACCGGCGGATCGAATTCCGGTCGCGCCGGACCACCTGCTGGGGAAGCTGCGAGAGGCGGAGTGACGGCGCACCACTCCGCTCATCCGTTTCGTCCCGAAGCGTTCCCACGGGGGGAGCGACGCCGCGACGAGTCAGTTGGTCCGCGCTTCCCGGCACCGAGCGCGAACGCCCACTGGGCGGCCCGACCAGTCCGGGAGTTACCGATCGAGGAATTCGCCGACGAGTTTCCGTTCGGCGGCCCGAAGGTGCTGGTGGAAGGTCGAGCGGGAGATGTCCATCGAGTCGGCCAGTTCGTCGCCCGAGGTGGTCCGGGTCGCGTCGTAGTAGCCGCCGAGGTAGGCCTTCCGGAGCGCCGTCTGCTGGCGCTCGGTCAGTCGCCCCTCGAGCGCTTCGATGAACTCCCGCCTCGTGGTCGGCGGCCGCTCGCGCTCGCGGTAGGCGACGAGTTCCGTCTCGGCGTAGCGCTCCCGGAACCGATCGGCGATCGCCCGGGAGTCCGCCTCGGTCGGGAACTCGATCCGGATCCGGGCCGAGCCGTCCTCGGCCGCGATCGACCGCGTCCGCACGCCGCGTTCGGCCAGGTCGACGACGAACGAGCCCGCCTCGACGTCGAACTCGACGAGGTGTTCCTCGCCGCCGCCGCCCACGCGCGCCGCGCGTGCGATTCCCGGCACTTCGGCGGCGCGCTCGATGAGGGTTCCCGGATCGGCGTCGGTGGTGAAGAACATCGAGAACCCGCCGTCCGCCCCGTGAACCGCCCCCTCGTAATCGAGTCGACACTCGCAGCGCGCGGACAGGTCGACGACGAAGAGGCCCCGGTCGCGGACCTCGAACTCGAGCTCGACGAGGCTGTCGGTCGAGAGGATCCGTCTGCTCTCGAGGGCGTTGAGAGCGGTACCGATCGCCCGCCCCAGCGCCTCGAGGACGGTCACCTCGCGCTCGTCGAGCGCGTCGGGCCGGACCGCGCAGACCGTCAGCACGCCGTATAACGTTTCCCCGTAAGTCAGCGGAACGGCCGCGACGCCGTCGAACTCGGCGTCGAGCTCCGGGAATCGGTCGCTCCCGTCCTCCCCGCGCTCGTCGACCTCGACCTCGTGTGACTCGACGGCGCGCGCGGTCGGGTGGGTGCGATCTTCGCGTTCGACCGTGAGCTGGTCGACCTCGACGCCGGGGTCGCCCGCCCACGCCCGCGGAACCACAGACGCGCCGTCCGGTTCGCCGACCCACGCGAGGGCGTAGCTCTCGGTCTCGACGACGCGCTCGACCACGCCCTGCTCGACGCCGTCGCGGCTCTCGGCCTCGACCAGCGCGCGCGTCACGTCGCTCACCAGCCCCTGAATCCGGGCGAGCAGGTGGTCCAGGTTCCGCCGCTCGCGTTCGACCGCCAGCTCCGCCTCCTTGCGGGCGGTCACGTCGTCCTGGAAGCCGACGAAGTGCGTGATTCGACCGTCCGCGTCGGTCAACGGGGCGATCGTCACCTCGTTCCAGAAGGGCTCGCCGTCCCGCCGGTAATTCACGAGCTCGACCGACACCGGTTTCCCCTCCTCGACGGCCGCTCGCATCGCGGCGATCGCCTCGGGGTCGGAATCCTCGCCCTGGAGGAACCGACAGTTGTCGCCGATGGCCGCATCTCGCGGGTAGCCGGTCAGGCGCTCGAAGGCCTCGTTGGCGTATATCAGCGGATTGTCCTCGCGGTCGGGGTCGGAGATCGTGATTCCGACGGGCGCCTCGTCCATCGCGCGCTCCTTGAGATCGAGCTCGACCCCGGGATCCTCGGCCTCGGTCTCGGCCATAGCACCGCTTACGGAACAGCGGTTATGAGGGTTCGGCCGACACCGTCGTCCGCCGCCGTCGCGTTCGCACGACGGCCGAATCGGGCGACGGCGCGGAGTGGCTGACTAGCGAGGTTCGCAGTTTAGATGCGGCGCACCCCTCGTCTCGAACGACCCGACGATGGATCACATCGACCAATCGCTCCTGGAAGCGGACCCCCTGATCGTTGCGAACGAACGTCGTCAGTGCGTGCTACGCTACTTCCGTGAATCGCCCGCGGAAATCGCATCGGTCGAGGACCTCGCCGAGTACGTGCTCGGCCGTCACCGCGACGGCGACCCGAGGCGCCGAGAGGCGGTCCGGATATCGCTCCACCACGTCGACCTCCCGAAGCTGGATGCGGTTGGCGCTCTAGACTACGACCCGCGGAGTTCGACCGTGCGGTGCGCCACACCCGAGATGGAGCAGGGATAGCGGGCCGCCCTTCGGCGACGGTCCCAAGGTTCGGCGTCGATGCCGAGTGGCGAACGGTCGCCGTTCGATCCGATCCGTCGGAGAGGGACGATGGCGACGGAACGGCCATTCAATCCGCCCCTTCCGTCGCTTCCGCCTCGTCCGCGTCGGCCTCGTCCGCCTCCGCGCCGTTCGCCTCGCCGTCGTCCGCCGCGGTCTCGCCCTCGACCGACGCCTCCTCGACCTCGACGTCCGGAGCCTCCTCGTCCGGCGCCGCTTCGAGCTCGGACTCAGCGCCCTCGCCCGCCTCGACGGCCTCCCGCATGTCCTCGAAGTACTGGTTCACGAGGCGGTTCGTGACGCTCTTCAGCGCCCGACTCCCGAGGCTGACGAGGGTGCCCGAGACGTCGGCCGTCGCGGCCCACTCGACGGTCGTGGCGCCGTCCTCGCGCTCGAGCAGCTCCATGGTGGCGGTCATCTCGAACTCGTTTCTGGGGGCGTGACCCACGGCCGCGAGCTCCAGCCGGTTCGGGTACTCGAGCTGGGTGACGACGGCCTCGACCTCGAACTCGGGCTTGACGCTGCCGACGCCGACCGCCAGGACCGCCGTGATCTCGTGGGGCTCCTCGAGGCGCATCTCCTTGCAGCCGGGCGCGCAGTCGGCGAGCACGTCCGTGTCGGTGAAGTACGGCCAGAGTTCCTCCCGGGACTGTTCCATCTCCGTCGTACCGGTGAATTCGAGCATGTGTGAATCTCCTCGTCGGTGTCGTCGACTAGTCGGCGCGCCCCTCCGCCGCGCGATCGTACGCCCGTTCGAGCGAGCGCCGCGCGTAGACGCCCGCGACCTCCTCCTTGTACTCGCGGTCGGCGTGCATCTCCCCCTCGGGCGTCACCGCGTCGGCGACGGTCTCCTCGACCGCCGCGAGGCCCGCCTCCGAGAGCGGTTCCCCCTCGAGGATCGACCCGGCCTCCTCGACGCGCAGCGGGACGTCGGCCGCGTTCGCGAGCGCGATCCGGGCGTCCTCGACGACCGGTTCGTCGCCCGAGGGATCGTCCACCCGTATCGACGCGGCGGCGCTGACCGTCGGCCAGGTCTGGGCCGCCCGCTTCAGCTCGAGGAAGCTCATCCCCGTTCGGGCGGGCGGGAACGGCTCCCGCGGGATCGAGACCGCTTCGATCAGCTCGTCCTCGCGGATGTCGGTGAACATGTAGGCCAGGAAGTAGTCGCTCGCGGGGACCGCCCGCTCGCCGTCGACCGAGCGGAGGTGGATCGTCCCGTCGAGCGCGACCAGCACCGTCGGATAGTTGCCCGCCGGATCCGCCTCGCCGACGCTGCCGCCCATCGTTCCGCGATTGCGGACCGCGGGGCCGGCGATCTGCGCGGCGGCCTCGGGGAGCATGGGGAGGGTGTCGGCCAACCGGTCTGAGCGCTCGATCGCGCGGTGAGTGGTCGTCGCGCCGACGCGGACCGCGTCGTCGGTCACCGCGATCCCCTCGAGGTCCGCGACGGCCCCGAGGTCCACGAGGTGGTCGGGCGTCGCGAGCCGGTTCGCCATCACGATGCCGAGCGACTGGTTGCCCGCGAGCAGCTCCGCGTCCTCGAGGTCGGCGAGAAGCTCGACGGCCTCGGCGACCGTCTCCGGCCGGTGGTAGGCGAACGGCGCGGGTTTCATGGCCCCTCGCGAACGGTTCTCGACCGGCCGGCCGGCCGCGGCCGCGCCGCGGTCGGCCCGCGTCGCGTCGACGCGACGGTACGAAGATTGTGGCTCGATACCATTGATCAGTCACCCGGATACTGTATCACGAATTCAACCGAACTAATAAGTGTTGTTGAGAAACGGGATTCGAGAGCCGACGAACGACCCGTCGTCCGGCCTCGACCGGCTACACGGTGACGAACATATAAGTTCGCGGGAACGGACGTACGGGGCATGCTCGACGGCTACGAGATGCACGACCTGACCCAGCCCTGGTCCGCAGACACGCCGGCGTGGCCCACCTACGACAATCCGAAGGTGTGGTACGAGAAGAGCCTCGACACCGAGAAAGTCAACGGCCAGAAGATCGAGTTCATGAACCACACTGGCACCCACCTCGACGGCGAGAAGCACTTCATCGCCCACGGCCGCGACATCGAGGCGATGGGGCTCGACGAGCTCGTCGGCGACGGCGTCGTCGCGGACATCTCCGATCGCGTCGGCGACTACGACGTCTACACCAGCGAGATGATCGAGGACGTCTGCGACGTCCGCGAGGGCGACATCCTGTTCGTCCACACGGGCTACCAGGACTACGCCTGGTACCAGGACGAGGCGGACCCGCACCGGTACTTCTGTGCCCACCCCGGCCCCAACCAGGAGTTCGCGGACTGGTGCAAGGAGATGGAGCTCGAGTACCTCCTCCTGGACTGCGGGAGCGCGGACCACCCGATGAACACGGTCGTCCGCGACGTGCGCCCGGAGCTGGCCGAAGAGGCCGCCGACCACCTCGGCGTCGACGACCTGGACGAGATCTTCCCGCCCGAAGGCTACCAGCTGATGCACACCGAGCTGTTCCCGGAAGGGATCGTCCACGTCGAGAACGCGCGCGTGCCCGAGACGCTGCTGAACGAGCGGGTTCAGATCGGGACCTTCCCCTGGCGCTTCCGGGGCGGCGAGTCGAGCGTCTGCCGGTGCGTGGCGTTCGAAGAGGTGTGAGGGCCGCGGCGGCGTCGGATCGGTCGTCGGACCGCGATGACCCCGCCCGACGGAGATCCTTTAAGTGCTTCTCGTGATAACGGTTCCTAGTAGAGGTTCTCCGGGAGATCGAGTTCGTGAGCCGCGCTTCTCGAACGGAGCCGGGTCCGTCGGCCGCGGCGCGTCCCCTTTAAGAACTTCTCGCGATAAGGGTTCGTAGTAGAGGTTCTCCGGAGGATTCCGTTCCGAGAGGCGGGTCCCTCGATCGGCCCGTCCCGACCGTTACGAGCGAGAAGCGGGCTCCTCGATCGGCCCGTCCCGACCGTTACGAGCGAGAAGCGGCCCGTCCCGGCCGCGGCGGACGTGGCGCGTCCGCTCGGGATCGGTCGACGCGCGATCCGTCGCGGGAACGAGGTGGCGGTATTTTAAGTACTTCTCGCGATAACGGTTCGTAATAGAGGCTCTCTTCCGACGCCGAATCCGCGAGCGCGGCGTCAGCGCGGACCGCTTACCGCGCCGTTCCTGTCCGATCGCCTACCGCGCCGTCCCGGTCCGGCGGTTCGACCCGACACACGACACCGATCCGATACGTGAACCCGGACCTTCTTGAGTCGCGACTCCGTACTCCGGAGGGATGACCGACGGCCCTCCACCGGAACCGACGGATCCCCCGGACGACGAGCCGGGCGAGTCGAGACGACGCGAGGTCGGCGGCGGAGCGCGACCGGAGCGGAGCGATCACCGCGATCGGCCCGTGAGCGCCCGCCCCGGCGACGGCTCGCTCTCGCGACTCGACGCGGTCAAGGACGAGCGGATCCGGCGGTGGGACGTGACGACCCCGAGCGCGACGCTCATCGGTCGCCCCGACCGGCCCGGCGAGGACGTCGGCGAGACCGTCAGGCGGCTGCACGAGGAGCGCCACCCCGCGATGGCGGGCCACAGCGCGCGGATGCACCGGCTGGAGAAGGCGCGGATCGCCCACGCGCTGTGCAACGCGCTGGCGCTCACCCGCTGGGAGCGCGACCGCGTCCTCGGGATCGTCGCGGAGCTCGACTTCACGGCGTTCGGGAGCCGGCGGGCGATCCCGACCGTCTCGCTGGTCGTCATCCAGTACGTCGTCGACGACGAGCGCCGCCGCCGGCTCGGCCTCCACGACCGCGAGTGGGTGCGCGAGCGCTCGCCCGGGGAGCTCGAGGACCTGTACGATCGCTTCGAGTCGATCACCGACGATCCGCGGTACCGGGAGCTGATGGCGGCCCACGGGCTCGACAAGACCGCCGTCAACCGCCTAGACCGGGTCCTCCAGGAGCAACTCGAGGAGTTCGACCTCCACGGCGCGGCGCTGGGACGAGCGCCCCACCGGGATCCGAACTTACCGGCGATCGGCGGCCGCGAGCACGGCGAGGCCTGAGAACTCGACGCCGCGAGCACGGCGAGGCCTGAGAACTCGACGCCGCGAGCACGGCGAGGCCTGAGAACTCGACGCCGCGAGCACGGCGGGACTACCGGTACACCAGGACCGGCGTCGGCGACCGCCTGACGACCTTCTCCGCGACGCTCCCGAGGAGCACGCGGGCCACGCCGTCGCGGCCGTGGCTCCCCATCACGACCAGGTCCACGTCCTCGTCCTCGGCGTAGCGGACGATCAGGCGGTCGGGCCGGCCCCGCCCGCGATCCGTCTCGAGGGCGACGCCGTGCTCGGCGGCCAGCGTCTCGGCGGATTCGAGAACCGCCGTCGCCGCCTCGCGTCGGCGCTCCTCGTCCGGGACCTCGCCGGTCATTCCGGAGAACGTTCCGAGGTCGCCGCGGCCGCCCTCGAGGACGTGCAAGGCCACGAACTCGGCGTTCGGGAACCGGTCCATCGCGTAGGCGAGGGCCTCGCGAGAGTGCTCCGACTCGTCGACGGGCACGAGTATTCGGTCGGTCATGCGAGTGAGTACGTCGCGGAGCAAAGTAAGGTTCGTCGACCGTTCCAATCCGGTGAGAACGGTGTCGGGTCGCTACTCGGCGAGCGCGGCCCTCAACCCGGACGGAGGGGTAACTCGACGTGGGTCGGGTGGTCCGCGTCGTGGTGGACCGTGTTCGTCGCCACCCGGAACTCGCGGTCGCCGTAGAGCGGCCCGCCGGTGTTCGGGTTGACGTCGTAGCGCGGATAGTTCGACGAGGAGATATCGAGTCTGATCCGGTGGCCCCCGGCGAAGACGTTCGCCGTCGGGTACGGCTCCATGGAAAACTCGTAGACCTCGCCGGGTTCGAGGAGGTCGGGCTCGTCCCGGTAGCCGCGGAATCGGCCGCGACAGATCGAGTCACAGAGGTTGACGGCGAAGCCGTTCGGGAACGCCTCGCTCGGCGGGTACTCGTCGATCAGCTTGGCGGTGAAGTCCGTGTCCGGGCCGTCCGTGGATCCGTAGACGGCGACGCGGATCGGTCCCGCGATCTCCGCGGGCTCCTCCAGGGGCGGCGTTCGGAAGACCACCACGTCGTCTCGCTCCTCCAGCGGGCCGTACGGCGGTTCGGCGCCGAACGTGTCGGGACGGGTGCGCTGGTCGAACCCGCCCCGGCCGGTGATGTCCTGCAGCTTGCGCTCGCTCAGGGGATACTCCAGGATCGACTCCGCCCGGGGTTCGTAGGTGATGTACGACGAGCAGTTGCCGCCGATCGTCGGGACGGGATCCCGCGGGTCGAACGCGTAGCTCGTGCTCGACTCCTCGTCGGGTGGCTCCTCGATCGAGAGGGTCCCGCCTTCGTGCGCGTAGTACCGGGTGAACTCGGTGTCGGGTAGCGGCCACTCGTCGGCCGACCGCCACTCGCCGCCGTGGAAGAGCCGGCCGTCCGTGGTCCGCGAGCCGGCCCCCCTTCCGGAGTCGGCTCCGGTCCGCGAGTCCCCACCACCCCCCATCTGGAAGTACTGAACCGTCGGCTGGTCCGCCCAGGTGTCCGTCCCCTTGAGGTAGTGATCGAAGAAGTCCAGGCGAACCTGCTGGTAGTCCCGCAGCGCCGCCTCACCGAACTCCAGCTCGCCGGAGTAGGGCTTGTTCCAGGACGGCAACGGATAGCCGTTCCAGCCGTGAGTCCACGGCCCCATCAGCAGGTAGTGGTCGCTCTCCGTGCGGTCGGCGAGCGCCTCGAAGTTGTCGCAGGTGGCCTTGGTGTAGGAGTCGTACCACGCGCCCGCGTAGACGGTGGGGACGTCCGCGCTCTCGTCGTAGTACGCCTCGAAGTTGATCCCGGGTTCCTGCCAGAGTTCGTCGCTCGCGGCGCCCCGCGTCATGATGTCGAACGCCCACTCCTCGTAGTCGGGGACGTGGCGAAGCGGCGACTGGCCGCGCTGAACGGGACCGTTGGCGAGCACGTCCCTGACGTCGACGTTCGCCAGCCGCTGCTGGAGTTCCGAATCGTCGAGCGCCCGCTTCGCGAAGCCGCCGCCGAGGGTCAGCGCCCAGCAGAGCCACCGGAGCTCGAACGCGCCGTTGTGCCGGAAGGTGGCCTCGCGCCCGTTCGCCGCACCCTGGTTGACGAACATGGCCGCGAGGGAGGGCGGGTCCTGCGTGGCCAGGGCGCTCTGGACCCACGCGCCGTAGGAGGTGCCGAAGGTGCCGACCTGGCCGTCGCAGTACTCGCGGTCGGCGAGCCACTCGACGGTGTCGTAGCCGTCCTCGGGTTCGTTCACGAAGATGTAGTACTCGCCCTCGCTGTCGAACCGGCCGCGGCAGTCCTGTATCGCGACGACGTAGCCGCGCTCGGCGTACCACTCGCCGTGGCGTTCCATCCGGCCGCGCTTGCCGTACGGCGTCCGGTCGAGCAGCGCCGGCTTCGGCTCGTCGATCGGCTCGCCGGTGTTCGGGTCGGCGGGACGGTAGATGTCGGTCGCGAGTCGAACGCCGTCGCGCGTCTCGACCGGCACGTTCAGCTCGGCATGGACGGCGTACTCGGGATCCGTCGCCATGGAACACACTCACGGCCCCGGTACGTTAGTCTATCCCTGTACAGGGGTTTCCCACGGCCGACCGGTTCGACGGCGCGGCGGCCGTCGGCGGCGGAAACCGCGATCGAAAAGCGAAGAGAGAGCCGAGCTCGACCGTTCGATCGTAAGTCAGCGAGCGTGACAGTACGGATTTGCGGTAGTTTTATTGGACCTCCCTGGGACGTACTCCGCATACCTGTGCGAGTGTGTGGTAAACCCTCGTGCAGCATAGTTCGGTGTGCAACCGACCGACGGAGCGATTCCACATGACAGGGGAACACGACACCGGAGACGGAGCGCGAACCGACGGCGGAAACGTAACCCGCGAGGAGGCGTCGTTCGTCGAGTACGGCATCGACGAGAAGCCGCCGCTGGGCGAGTCGATCTTCCTCGGCTTGCAACACTACCTGACGATGATCGGGGCCACGGTCGCGATCCCGCTCATCCTGGCCGGGCTGATGGAGATGCCGCCGGCCGAGACCGCGCGGCTCGTGGGGACGTTCTTCGTGGTCTCCGGCGTCGCGACGCTCGCCCAGACGACGATCGGGAACCGCTACCCGATCGTCCAGGGCGGGACGTTCGCGCTGCTGGCGCCGGCGATCGCGATCATCCTCGCCCACGGCGGTCCGTGGGAAGCGACGATCCTCGAACTGCAGGGCGCGATCATCGCGGCCGCGATCGTCCAGGTCGCGCTGGGATACTCGGGCCTCCTCGGGAAGCTCAAGTACTACCTCTCGCCGGTGGTCATCGCGCCGGTGATCGTCCTGATCGGCCTGTCGCTGATCGACGTCGGCGACGTGACCAGACCGGATCAGAACTGGTGGCTCCTCGGACTCGCGCTGTTGCTGATCATCGTCTTCTCACAGTACCTCGATAAGTACAGCCGGTACGCGAAGCTGTTCCCGGTCCTGCTCGGGATCGTCGTCGCGTGGGCCGTCGCCGCCGTCATGACCGCCACCGGCTTCTACACCGAAGAGTCACACATGACCGAGGACGGCAGCCTCGGGTACGTCGACTTCGCGCAGGTCGCGGACGCGGAACTCCTCATGCCGATCGTGCCGTTCCAGTGGGGCATCCCGGAGTTCACCCTCGCGTTCGCGATCGGCATCCTCGCCGGAATCTTCGCGTCGATCCTCGAGAGCATCGGCGACTACTACGCCGTGGCCCGGATCGCCGGCGTCGGCGCGCCGAGCGAGAAGCGGATCAACCACGGGATCGGCATGGAGGGCCTCGGCAACATCTTCGCCGGGATCATGGGGACGGGTAACGGCTCGACCTCCTACGGCGAGAACATCGGCGCGATCGGTATCACGGGCGTCGCCTCCCGATACGTCGTCCAGGTCGGCGCGGTGATGATGATCGTCGTCGGCTTCTTCGGGCCGTTCGGCGCGTTCATCACCACGATCCCCGGTCCGATCGTGGGCGCGCTGTACATCGCCATGTTCGGCCAGATCGCCGCGGTCGGCCTCTCGAACCTCAAGTTCGTGGACCTCGACGCCTCGCGAAACGTCTTCATCGTCGGTATCGCGCTCTTCCTCGGGCTGGCGCTGCCGAACTACTTCGGCAACTTCGCCAGTCCGGAGGAGTTCCAGGCGGTCGCCGAGGGGGCCGCGGTCATCGGGCCGGTGCTCGGCCAGCAGGTCGTCTCCGACACGATCTTCGTCGTCGGCTCGACGACGATGGCCGTCGGCGGCATCATCGCGTTCGTCCTCGACAACACGGTCGAGGGCACCCGCGAGGAGCGCGGCCTCACGCAGTGGGCGGAGCTCTCCGAGGACGAATCGGAGTTCCAGACCTTCTTCGAGCGGATGCGTTCGGGCGGCGAGCCGAGCGTCGCCGAGAAGGCCGACTAACCCCGTCGCCCCGCGTTCTGCGCCCTCCAGTTTCCGTTCGCGAGACGTAGATTGATTAGCGCCCCGCCCCCAGAGGGAGACGAATGCCCGACAGGTCGGGACTCGAACTCGAGCGCGGCGAGCGACTTCACTACCGCGGCGACCTCCGCCGAGACGGCGAGGAGGTCGCCGTCACGGCGGATCGCCTCCTCGTCCGCCGGGAGGACGAGCTGGTCAGCGTCCCCTACGAGAACGTCAGCGAGGTCAACCACGAGCAGTTCGACTGGTTTCTCGGAATCTTGAGCGCTTCGCTGGTCGCCTTCGGCGTCTACGGGATGACGCAGAACCCGCTCGTCGGCGCCTTCTTCGCGCTCGCCGGGCTCTGGAGCCTGCACCGGTCCTACCGCCACCGCGATCTCGTCCGCGTCCACGCGCACAACCAGCCCAAGCCCCTCGAGATCTACCCCGAGAGCGTCGACCGATTGTACGCCGCGCTCGAGCCCGCCATCGAGGCCGTCCGAGCGGAGCGAGCCGAGGAGTGATCGCCGCGAACGCGAGCGATCGTCGGCGCGCGCCTCACGGGGTCAAAACGGGGGAACGCTTTTCCGACACCGTTCGGATGGTACGGTATCGCATGACCCCCTCCGATCGAATCCTCGAGGACGTAACGGTGGTCGACCTGTCGACGTTCGTCACCGGCGGCTTCTGCTCGCTGATGTTGGCGAACCAGGGCGCCGAGGTCATCAAGGTCGAGCGCCCCGGCGTCGGCGACGACATCCGCCACTCCGGGCCGCCGTTCGTCGACGGCGAGTCGCCGTACTACTGGACGGTCAACTACGGCAAGCGGAGCGTCGAGCTCGACCTGAAGACGGCGGCCGGCCGCGAAGCGCTGTACGACCTCGCGAGCGAGGCGGACGTCTTCCTCCAGAACTTCCGGCCGGGGACCGCCGAGCGCCTCGCGGTCGACGAGGAGACGATCCGGTCGCACAACGCCGACGTCGTCTACTGCGCCATCTCCGCGTTCGGCCAGACCGGGCCCTGGCGCGAGCGGCCGGGCTACGACCTGCTGGTCCAGGGGATGGGCGGGATCATGAGCGTCACCGGCGAGCCCGACGGGCAGCCGGTCAAGGTCGGACTCCCGATGACGGACCTGATCACCGGCATGTGGGCCGCGTTCGGCGTGGTGAACGCCCTCTACCGCCGCGAGCGGAGCGGCGAGGGCGAGTACCTCGAGCTCGGGATGCTCGATTCCGTGCTGCCGTGGCTCACGAAGCAGGCCGGGAAGGTCTTCGCCGGCGAGTCGCCCGCCAGGATGGGGACGAGAGATCCCGTGCTGGCGCCGTACCAGACGTTCGAGACGGCCGACGGCCACCTGAACGTCGCCTGCCTCAACGACCGGCTCTTCGAGCGCCTCTGCGCCGCGCTCGAGCGCGCGGACCTCGCCGCGGACGAGCGCTTCGCGAGCAACGCCGACCGCGTCGAGCACATGGCGGCACTCGAGGCCGAACTCGAGGCCACCTTCCGGGAGCGGACCACCGAGGAGTGGATGACCGTCCTCGTCGACGAGGCGGGCGTCCCCGCGGGACCGGTGTTCGAGGTCGAGGACGCCCTCCACAACGCCCAGACCGAGGCCCGCGGGACCGTGACGACGATCGAGGACCCGGACCGCGGCGAGATCCCGGTGATCGAACACCCGCTCAACTACGGACGCGCCGACAGCGGGTTCGAGGCGCCGCCCCCCGAACTCGGCGAACACACCCGGGACGTCTTCCGGGCGCTCGGCTACGACGCGGACGAGATCGACGCGCTGGCCGAGCGCGGAGCGTTCGGCGGGCGGTGACGGTTCGCCTCGCCGTCACGTCCGTCGGCGCCAGAGCGTGCGCTTTTCGTACCCCCGGCCCGGACGGACGGACATGCAAACGCGGGGGACGCTGCGACTGGCGACGCGGGGCTCGACGCTGGCCCGGCGACAGGCCGCACTGGTGGCGGAGGGACTCGAAACGCGTCGGTACGAGGTCGAGCTCGTCCGCGTCGAGACGACGGGCGATCAGCTCCGCGACGAGCTGATCCACCGGCTGGGCAAGACGGGCGCGTTCGTCCGCGAGCTCGACGAGCGCGTCCTCGCCGGCGAGTGCGACGGCGCCGTCCACTCGATGAAGGATATGCCGACCGACCAGCCCGACGAGCTGGTGACCGCCGCGGTGCCCGAGCGCGGGCCCGCCGGCGACGTCCTGGTGACCCCCGACGGGGCGACGCTCGAGGAGCTCCCGGATGGAGCGGTCGTCGGCACGTCGAGCCTGCGGCGGCGCGCCCAGCTGCTGGCCGAGCGCCCCGACCTCGAGGTCCGAGCGCTACGCGGCAACGTCGACACCCGAGTCGAGAAGCTGCTCGCTCCCTCGCTCCAGGCGGAACACGAGCGGCGACTGGCGGCCGAAGCGGAACACGAGTCGACCGCGGACACCGCCTACGACCGCACGGTCGAGGAGTGGTTCGACGGGCTCGCGGAGGTAGAGCGGCGGGCGCTCGGCCGCGAGGTGGAGACGCGCTACGACGCGATCGTCCTCGCCGAGGCCGGCCTCGTGCGCAGCGGGCTCGCCCGCCAGATCGAGTGTCGCCGACTGTCCCGCCGGCGGTTCGTCCCGGCGCCCGGCCAGGGCGCGCTCGCCGTGACGGCCGTCGACGGAGACGACGCCCGCGCGATCAAGGAGGCGATCGACCACCCGCGCAGCCGGGTCGAAGCGACCGTCGAGCGGACGATCCTCGCCGAACTCGGCGGCGGTTGCATCGCCCCCATCGGCGTCCACGCGATCGTCCAGGGCGAGTACGTCAACGCCGCGGTGCAGGTGTTCGACCGCGACGGCGAGGAGTCCGTGATCGCCAATCGGGACCTGCCGATCGAGGACTACCCGGCGGCGGCCCGGGAGTTCGCCGCCGAACTCGCCGACCGCGGCGCCGCCGAGCTGATCGAGGCGGCCCGCCGCGACGCCGAGACCGACGGCAGCGACGTCGCCCGGAGCGAGGACGGCGGCGGTGCGGACCGGTCAGCCGGCGACGACGAGGAGGCGTCCTGAGATGTCGGGCGACGGCGGCGACTCGCGAGGCGGCGTCGACGACGCCCCGACCGACGACGGCGAGGACGACGCGACCGGCACCGTCCACCTCGTCGGCAGCGGCCCCGGCGACCCCGAGCTCCTGACCGTGAAGGCGGCTCGACTGCTCGAGGAGGCCGACGTCGTCCTCCACGACAAGCTGCCCGGTCCGGAGATCATCGAGCGGCTCCCCGAGGAGAAGCGCGAGGACGTCGGCAAGCGCGCGGGCGGCGAGCGGACGCCCCAAGCGGCGATCAACGAGCGCCTCGTCGAGCTCGCCCGCGAGGGAAAGACCGTCGCCCGCCTGAAGGGCGGCGACCCGTTCGTCTTCGGCCGCGGCGGCGAGGAGGCCGAGCACCTCGCGAACGAGGGGATTCCCTTCGAGGTCGTCCCCGCCGTCACCTCGGCGATCGCCGCCCCCGGCGTGGCGGGGATCCCGGTCACCCACCGCGATCACGCCTCCTCAGTCTCGTTCGTTACCGGCCACGAGGACCCCACGAAAGCGGAGTCCGCCGTCGACTGGGCGGCGCTCGCGGCGACCGGCGGGACGATCGTCGTCCTGATGGGCGTCGGCAAGCTGCCGGAGTACACCCGCGCCCTCCGCGAGGCGGGGATGGACTCCGAGACGCCGGTGTCGCTGATCGAGCGGGGGACCTGGCCGGATCAGCGCGTCGCCACCGGCACCCTGGAGACGATCGTCGACGTTCGCGACGAGGCGGGGGTCGAGCCGCCCGCGGTCACCGTGATCGGCGAGGTGGCGGCGACGCGCGAGGCCGTCCGCGAGTTCCTGGCGAACGAGCGCGGCGCGGAGTCGCCGACGGCGACCGCGAACGACGGCGGGGTGGGCGGCGATGAGTGACGGCGGCGCGACCGGCCCGGACGACGCCGGCGAGGCGGTCGACGCCGCGGACGACCGCCCGCTGGTCGCCGTCTTCCGCCCCGACGACGAGCGCCTCGAGGAGGCTGGCGCGCTCCTCCGGGAGCTCGGCGCCGAGCCCGTCCAGGACCCGATGCTGGCGATCGAACCCACCGGTGAGACGCCCCGAGCGGACGCCGACTACGCGATCCTGACGAGCAAGACCGGCGCCGAACTCGTCGCCGCGGTCGACTGGGACCCCGGCGCGGCGACGCTGTGCGCCATCGGGCCCGCGACGGCGGACGCGCTCGCGGAGGCGGGGTACGACGTCGACCTCGTCCCCGACGAGTACACCTCGAGCGGGCTGGTCGAGGCGCTGGCCGCCGAGCCGGGGATCGAGGGCGCCGCCGTCGAGGTCGCCCGGAGCGACCACGGCAGTCCCGTGCTGCTCGAAGGGCTCGAGGAGGCCGGCGCCGACGTTCACGAGGCGGTCCTCTACCGACTGACGCGCCCGGCGGGAAGCGGGGAGTCGGCCGCGCTCGCCGCCAGCGGCGAACTCGACGCCGTTTGCTTCACCTCCTCGCTCACCGTCGAACACTTCCTCGAGGCGGCCGCCGAGCGCGGGGACGTCCCCGAGACGGTCGCCGGACTCGCGGAGGCGGTCGTCGGCGCGATCGGCGAGCCCACGCGCGAGACGCTGGCCGAGCGCGGGATCGAAGCCGACGTCGTGGCGAGCGAGGCGACGTTCGAGGCGCTGGCGCGCGAGACGGTCCAGCGGCTCGATCGGTGAACGTCGCCGTCGACCGCCTCACCGCGGTTCCGCCACCCGGGCGGCCAGGTAGTCGGCGGCGGGATCGATGGCGGCCCACACGCACGCCGCGAGTAAAACCAGCGGCGGGAGCGCGGCCAACAGGAACAGCGCGTCGTAGAACCACATCGCCCCACCCAGCGCGCTCACCGCGGGTGCCAGTCCGCGGTGGGCCACCAGGAGCGCCGCCAGGACGACCAGCCAGAAGGTCGCGCTCGCCCCGCGCTCGCGGAGTTCCCGAGAGCCCGGAATCGCTTCCCGGACGAGCGGCGGGAGCGCGGTGGCGAGAGAGCCGAGCAGGGCGACGACCGCGAGGGTCACGACGGCGCCGGCCAGCGCCGCGTACGTCGACCCGGAGACGTCGATCCCGGGCAGGAGCCCGACCAGGAACACCACCAGCAGGAGCGCTAACGTGGCGAGCACCAGCTTGCAGATCGCACGGACGGTTCGCCGATCCGCGGCGGGCCGATACGACCGACTCGATCGCGTGGAGAGCATGGCGGAACGACGGTACCACGGAGCCCTTCAAAAACGGTGCGCGACGTTGACGATCGTTTACGGCGACGAACGGTCGTGAACGGTCCGAGTTCGGCTTGCCCGTGGGGATCCGGGTGCGGCTCCCTGACGGGCCCCGGGCGGACTGCACCGTCGCCGCAACCGCACATTTATCCCCGAAGCCGAACCAACCCACCACCGATGACCGGCCCCGTCCCCGAGCTGGCCGAGCGGGCGACCGCCTGCGCCGAGCGGTTGCTCGCGGCCGAGCGCGTGCTGCTGACCTCCCACATCGACGCCGACGGGCTCACGAGCGCCGCGGTCGCGGCCAGCGCCTTGGAACGGGCGGGGATCCCGTTCGAGGTCGTCTTCGAGAAGCAACTCGACGAGGAGGCGGTCGCGCAGATTGCCGCAACCGACTACGAGACCGTCTGGTTCACCGACTTCGGCAGCGGCCAGTTGGATAGCATCCGCGAGCACGAGGACGCGGGCGCGTTCACGCCCGTGATCGCGGACCACCACCAGCCCGCCGACGCCGACACCGAGTTCCACTGCAACCCGCTGCTCGAGGGGATCGACGGCGCCTCGGAGCTCTCGGGCGCCGGGACGGCCTTCGTCGTGGCGCGGGCGATGGCCGATCTCGCGGGGGCGAGCGGCGAGGGCGGGCCGGCCGAGACCGCCACCGACGGTGACGCGAAGACCGTCACCGACGGGGGCGCGACGGCCGCGACGACCGCCCGCCCGGACAACCGCGATCTGGCCGCCCTGGCTATCGTCGGCGCCGTGGGCGACATGCAGGCCTCCGGCGGCGAACTGCACGGAGCCAACGCCGAGATCGTCGAGGAGGGCGTCGCGGCCGGCGTCCTCGAGACGGGAACGGACCTCGCCGTCTACGGCACGCAGACCCGCCCGCTTCCGAAGCTGCTGGAGTACGCGACCGACGTCTACATTCCGGGAATCTCGAACGACCAGAACGGCGCGCTGCGATTCCTCGACGGGCTCGACCTCGACCTGAAGCGGGACGGCGACTGGCGCCGGTGGGCCGACCTCGAGGCCGACGAGAAGCAGACCGTCGCCAGCGCCCTGGTCCGGCGGGCCGTCTCCAGCGGCGTCCCCGCCTCCAAGATCGACGGACTGGTGGGAACTTCCTACCGACTGGCCGCGGAGTCCGTCGGCACCGAACTGCGCGACGCGAGCGAGTTCTCGACGCTGCTCAACGCGACCGCGCGGTACGACCGAGCTGACGTCGGGCTCGCCGTCTGTCTGGGCGACCGAGACGGCGCGCTCGAACGCGCGCGAACGCTGCTGCGCTCACACCGGCGGAACCTCTCCGAAGGGATCGACCTCGTCACGACCGAGGGGGTCACCCGCGAGGACCACCTCCAGTGGTTTCACGCGGGCGACCGGATCCGCGAGACGATCGTCGGCATCGTCGCCGGCATGGCCCTCGGCAACGAGGGCGTCGATCGCGATCGACCGATTCTCGCATTCGCCGAGAAGGGGGACGAGCCGGATGCCGTCAAGGTCTCGGGCCGCGGCAGCCACGCGCTCGTCCGGCGGGGACTCGACCTCTCGGTCGTGCTCGGCGAGGCGGCCCGCGCGGTGGGCGGGGACGGCGGCGGTCACGACGTCGCGGCGGGGGCGACGGTACCCGCCGGGGAGGAGCCCGCGTTCCTCGAACTCGCGGACGAGCTCGTCGGCGAACAGCTCTCCGGATAAGCGCGTCCGGACGGCTCGCCGTCGGCGTCAACCCGATCGCTTCATCGAACCGGGCACCGTCGGCACGAGCGGCGCCCGCGACGTCACGATGTACGTCGTCTTCCGGACCGCGCCCTTCGCGTACTGCACGGTGCTCTTGTGCACGGGCGTCCGCTTGCCCTGGATCTGGGTGCGCCCGTCGAGGATCGCGTCGACGAGATCGTCGCCGTCGATCTCCGCTTTCGTCGTGTCCGGGTCCTCCGGCGTCACGAGGACCTCCGTGTACGCCTTTCCGACGTTCGGGAGGTAGTGAGCGTCGCTGGCGCCGATCTCCGGATAGCCGCGCCGGCGGGCGAACGTCCGCGCCCGCCGGTTGCGATAGCCCGTAAAGAGCATCGAATTGTACGTCTCGATCGCGTCCGCGTCGCGAATGTGGCGCTTGCGGACGCCGTGACGGCTCCGCTGGAACGGGTGGGGCACGACGGCGACGCCGCCGAGCTCGCGGACCCGTCTGACGGTCCGCACGAACGGTTGGCCCGGCGCCGGTCGCTCTTCCACGCCGATGGCCAGCAGGTGGCCGTGCGCGGTCGAGACCTCGACGCCCGGGATGCCGATCAACCCGTAGTCGGGCGCGAGGTCGGCGGCGCGGAGGGATTCGCCGATCTCGTCGTGGTCGGTGATCACGACCCCGTCGAGGCCGATGTCGGCGGCGTGTTCTAAGATGAGCTCGATCGGCTCGTGACCGTCGTAGGAGTCGTCCGAGTGGACGTGGAAGTCGATCGCGAATGGGAGGGATGTCATGGGACCGCCCAGAGGCTGTACCCTGTTTCCGCGGGAGTCAGTATAAGCGTGGCGACCGATTTCGGGACCATGAGTGACCGAATTCGATATCCCAAAATAGGCTTTATCATATAATCGCCCAACCTCGGGAGTCGCCCGAATGGGACCAGCGCGTGCGAAACCTGCCGCGCGGCGGATCGATCGGAGCCCAACGGACGAACTCGCCGGGAGTACCGCCCGACGCGGCCTCCGTCGAATCGCTCGTGACCAGTGGAACGTCGACGATCGGACCTCGACCTGAACCAGCCGACCGACTGGCGACAGGTGCCGGCACCGCATCGGGCGAACTCGCCCGACACGACGCGATCGTACGACGGAACCCCGAGGAGCGGTGCCGACGGCCGACACGCTAGTGGAGATATCCTCACTCCCGAAGACGATCGCCTCTGACGACCCGGCCACCACTATATCGTACGATACGACCGCCACTATATCGTACGATACGACCACCACCAAATCGTACGATTCCCCCGGATCGTATCGCGCGACATCGACCACCAACAGCGAGGACAACCCGACGCGGAACCGGATCGCCGACCCGCCCGATAACCGGACCCACAATCGAATGGTCCGATACCGACGGGGGTAACGGACGAGACGATCGAACAGTTTCGGCACACGGGGACGAGACCGACGCCGAATCCGATGCGAGGCGGTCGATCGATCGGATCGTGAAAAAATGACGTGTCGGCAGGGATCGCTCATTCCAGCGAGAACGTGTCATACCTATTCTGGACTGAGTGAGCCACTCCCCCGCTGGTTGAATCGATACAACGTGGGCGGACGACGGACACCCGGACAGAGCGACACCAGGCCGCGATCAGCTGCCGAACGCACGACGGTAGCGATCAGCCTGGTTCGAAAGCCCAGAGAGCGGATCGAGCGGTGCCCAAACCCGCCACGTGACGACCCGAGACGTTGCCCCAGCCGAGACGCTGACGAATCGAGCGGCGATATTTTATAACATAAAGTCGTCGGCGCGATACCGAATTCCTGAGCGACGGTGCGAGAGGAGCGTCGCCGAATCGGTAGCGATGGGCCGCGAACCGCCCCCGAACCGGTTTTAAGTGTGCTGCGAACGTCTCCCGAATGAGCAATGACGACAGAGTACACGGGCGCCGACCTCTTCGTCGACGCCCTGGAGCGCTACGGAATCCACCACGTCTTCGGAAACCCGGGGACTACGGAGTTGCCGGTGATGAAGGCGCTGGAGGAAAGCGATCTCGAGTACGTCCTCGGATTGCACGAGGACGTCGCGGTGGGGATGGCGTCGGGGTACGCGAGCACACGCCGGTACCACCGGGACGACGATCCGACGATCAATCCGGCCGGAGTGGTCAACCTCCACATCGCGCCCGGGCTCGCACACGGCCTCGCGAACGTCTACGCGGCCAAGATGACCGGAACGCCGCTCGTCGTCACGGCCGGCAACCACGAGCGCGACTTCCGTCACGAGGAACCGCTGCTCTCTGGCGATCTGGTCGAAATGACCGACCAGTTCTGTAAGTGGTCCGACGAGGTGCTCGACGTCGAGGCCCTCCCGACCATGCTCCGCCGAGCGTTCCGGGTCGCATTGACGCCCCCAACGGGCCCCGTCTTCCTCGGCCTCCCGATGGACGTGATGCTCTCGGAGACCGACCCCGACGCGATCGAACCGCTCGGGCCGACGCCCAACGCGGGTCCGGGCGACCCGACGCAACTCGATCGGGCCGCGGAGCTACTCGTCGAGGCGGACGACCCGGTTCTGATCCTCGGCGACCACGTCGCGCGCGCGGGCCGAGACGCGGTCGAGGCGGCGGTCGAGCTCGCGGAGGCCACCGGCGCCAGAGTCCACGGCGAGATTCTCGCGTGCGAGGTGAACTTCCCCGCCGACCACGAGCAGTGGATCTCCTACGTGCCGCCGGACGAGGGGCTCGCGTCCATGCTGATGGATACGGACACCCTCGCCTTCGTCGGGACGTCCACCCACACGACCCTCATGCGCCACGAAGAACCGCTCGTCGGGCCGGAAACCCGGTGTATCCACATCTCCGACGCGCCGTGGGAGGTCGGGAAGAACTACCGGGCCGACGCGGCGGTGATCGGCGACCCCGGCCTCGCCATGGCGGAACTGGCCGATCGCGTGCGCGAGGATCTCGACGACCCGACCCGCCGGGGGCGTCTCGAGACGGTGCGCGCACTAAAGGAGTCGATGGCCGGGACGATCCAGCAGATGGGCGTCGACGACACGCCGGAGGGCGAAACCCGCGTGGCGAAGCACGAACTGGTCGACGCGCTCCGAGAGTTCGCACCCGACGCCTACATCGTCGACGAGGGCGTCACCGCGAAGTACCCCCTGCTGACCCGCTGGAAGCTCGAACCACAGCAGATGATCTCGAACAAGGGCGGCGGGCTGGGATACGGCCTCCCCGCAGCGATCGGCGCCGCACTCGCCGAGTCGATGCGCGAGGAGCCCCGCGAGGTTCTCGGATACGTCGGCGACGGCTCCTACCTCTACTACCCGAACGCGGTCTACTCGGCCGCCCGGTACGACCTCGACCTCACCGTCGTGATCCCGGACAACCGCAACTACCGGATCCTCAAGGACAACATGCGGTCGATCTTCGGCGGGAACGACGAGGATCACGAGTACGTCGGAATGGACTTCGAACCCGCCGTGGATCTCGTGAAAAACGCCGAGAGTCACGGAGCCGAGGGCCACTTGGTCGAAACGGCCGACGAACTCCGACCCACGCTCGAAGTGGCACTCTCGAACGACGGTCCAGACGTCGTCGACGTGCTCGTACACGACTGACCGGCCGATTCGGCCCTTCTACCGACGGAATGCGGCGCCTTCGACAGGCGGGCGTTCGATCGGCCGATCAGAGTTCGATATCGCAGAATACAATATATTATTTAAGTGGGATTGAGGACGAGCCCGGCGCAGAGCCGAAAAGTCAGAAATTGGACCCGCAGGGAAATCGACGCCCGGCCAGCAGAAACCCGTCGGCAGGTGCGATCGAGTTCGCCACATCGGCCGAAAACACGGATCGGTCGAACGTCGTCACGCGGACGTCGCGACGACCCCGTTATACACGGCCGAACCCCAGGGGTCGAACCCGACAGAGACGGGTAGCAACGCGGAACCGTTCAGCGGATCAAACGAGTAGCAATACCCAATCGCCGGGCCCGTCTCGAACCAAGATATCGATCGATCGCACGGGTAGATACCGGCCAACGGCCCGATGAATCGATCGACGCCGATCAGCTGGACGAGCCGGTCGGCCAACCGAACCGATCGAACGACTACCGACCGCGATGGATGCCGATGGGATCGCCCGATCGGCCAATCCACCCGATCGATCGCACTCGAGTCGGTCGAATCGTCCTATACTGAGTGAACGGCCGTCGAATCGATCGATAGCACCGGGCCGAATCCGGGATGTTTCGATGATACGCGCACGCGTAATGCGGAACACGCTCGAACGCCCCACCGTCGCGACGAGGTAACGGTCCGTGGCCGGATCCGGACGGTCTTTCCGATCCGTCAATCCCACAACCACCAGCGCAATCCAATTTTCGAAGGATCGAACGAGGAAGTCCGAGACGTCCGCACCCAATGCCCAGCCCCCACGAACGCTTCCGACCCATCGGCGGGGCGAACGGTATCAGCGCCGAGTCCCCTCGGTCGGCCGCCCCCCGATGGCACTCCGGACGGAGATCCGGCGACGACCGATCGCCCCAACGCCCGTTCACCGTTCGAACGGACCACCCCGAATCGACACCCGCCCAGGTCAAATGCGACGATCGCTTAAGTGCTATATCGTATATTGCGATATCGAATCTTGGCGTAGCCGACGAGGACGGACCACGGTGAGTTCCCGATACGTGGCTCGTGAGTCCCGCTAGGCCGAAAATTCGAGAGGTTTCGGGCGTCAGTCCTCGGACGGTAGCCGAACACGTCCGCCCGGAGAGACCGTCTCCGGAAAGATCTTCCCGGGGTTCAGGATATCGGTCGGATCGAACGCACGCTTCAGCGCCCGCATCGCCTCGACCGCGTCGGTGCCGTGTTCTCGCTCCAGGTACTCGCACTTGCCGCGCCCGATCCCGTGTTCGCCCGTCGACGTGCCGCCCAGCTCGATCGCCTTCTCGACGATATCCGCGTAAACCCGTTCGGCCGTCTCGACCGATTCCTGGTCGTCGCGGTCGACCATCACGGTGTAGTGAACGTTGCCGTCACCCGCGTGGCCGAAACACGGGACCATGACGTCGGCTTCGGCGGCCAGATCCTTCGCGTACCGGATGATCGCGGGGTACGCGCTGATCGGGACCGTAACGTCACCGGGATGGATCGGTTCGAGGTCAGGATCGTACGATTGGACCGCGTAGGCGAGATCCTTGCGAGCGCGCCAGAGCTCGTCCATCTCACCCTCCCCGGCCATCTCGAATCGGTCGACGGCGTGGGCCTCGAAGATCGAGCGACAGAAGTCGATCTCCCTCTCGACGTCGTGGTTCGCGTGGAACTCGAGGAAGACCATCGGCGCGTCCGGTAGCTCGAGCCCCAGGTACGCGTTCGCCATCGTCGCACTGAGCTCGTCGACGAGTTCGATCTTCGCGACGTCGACCCCCGACCGCACGGCGTCGAAGACGGCCTCCGCGGCGTCGTCGAGCGTCGGGAAGATCGCACGTCCGCCCCTGATCTGCTCGGGGACGCCCGCCAGCCCGAGGGTCGCGCGCGTGATGACGCCGAGCGTCCCCTCGCTGCCGACGAAGAGATCGGTGAGATTGTACCCGCTGGAACTCTTGATCGCCCGACTTCCCGTCCGGATGACGGTTCCGTCCGCGAGGACCACTTCGAGCGCGCGCACCCAGTCGCTCACTTCGCCGTACTTCACCGTCTGCATGCCGCTCGCGTCGTTGGCGATCATCCCGCCGATCGTCGAGATGTCTCCCGAGGAGGGAAGCGGTGGGAAGAAGAGCCCGTACTGGGCGACGGCTTCGTCGATAGCGCCCCCCATGACCCCCGGCTGAACGTCGAGTTGGAAGTCGTCGGGTCGGACGTCGATCACCGCGTCCATCTCCGTGAGGTCCAGGCTGATTCCCGCGAACACCGGCGTGGGATTCCCCTCGAGGCTCGTTCCCGCCGCGTACGGCGTCACCGGAACGCCCCGTTCGTGGGCCGCCTCGAGCACGGTCGAAACGTCGTCGGTCGATCGAGGCCACACCACGGCGTCGGGCCTCACGCGTTGGTCCTCCGGCGTGCCCCAATCCCCTGCCCGCGAAGCCCTGTCGGCCTCCCCGAGCGAGTACCGCTCCGACGGGAGCAGTTCGTCGAGGAACGTGCAGTCGTGTTCCATGTGTCACCACATCGCGCGCCACCAGTAAACGATCACCGGTCGGCACTCGAGCGGGCGGTCGATGGTGTCGTCCGGCCGATCCGCCGCGGACGACCGGGTCGCCCACGGGCCCGGCCTGATTCAGTATCGTGGGATGGAGTTTACCCACGACGGATGTGTCGACACTCCACCAACCGGGCACCGACCGGCGGCGCGAGGACTGACCGCGAGGTCGGTCGGCCCTTCACAGGGCAACCACCGATCGGGTAGTGCAAATCGGTCGCCAGCTACGAACGGGAAATCGGCCGGAATCGAGGAGCGGGTTGCGAGCCGATCGGTAGAGCACCGCGCACAACATACCGAGATCGATCTCGCGCACGCGCGCACGCATGTGATTCTGCGGCGATTCCGCCCGAGAGTCGGAGACGGCCCTACGGACCTCAGCGAGCGTTCGAGTGACCACAGCGCGCGCCCGTCTACCCGGAACGGGCAGCCGTGCACCCACATCGGCCGGACGAGCACCCACATCGTACACCCCGACTCTCGCAACGGTCGGTCGGCCGCCCACTTCGTGCAACCGAATCCGCAGGTCGCCCGATCGCGCACCTGCATCGTTCGATCCCGTAGGTCTGACCCACAGCTGCACGCCCACCTCGCCCGAACGAGGACCGCTCACACTCATCCCGTATTGGGTGCCTCGCCGGCCACGGCCGATGGTCGATGACGAAACCTCCGCAGAGCGTGGACGACCTGTTCGAGTCACGGGTCCGATCCGAGGGAGGGTGCCAGGACCTCCGTTTCAGACCCGAGGAGACCGCTGTCGATCGCACGAGTAGTGTCGAACGGATCGGTGCGCAATCGTTCGATCGAGTCGGCGGGGTCGTCCGATAGCGGTCGTCGCTCACCGAGGAACCACAACCGGCGAACAGATTCGTCCATATACCACGATAAACCAGAGGTGGCGATACAAAATCTCCGAACAGACCGACGGATGGGGTCGTGGTCGGTCAGCGGTCGTCCGGTTCCGGGAACTCGGGGACGTTCCCCGCGAGCGGAGTCTGTTGCAGAACGCTTCGAACCGAGACCGGATCGGACGGATCCTCGACCCGGCGGTGAATTCGCTCCATGCTCTCACGGAGCCCGTCGAGGGCGGCTCGACGCGTGGAGACGCGACCGATCCGTTCGGTCACCGGGTGTTCGCCGACGAGGTGACGAAACCGGAGCTCCCAGCAGCGGCCGAGGCCGAGCGCGGGGTGGGAGCGATCCGCCGTAGTTCGCGCGACCTCGAGTTCGACCTGGGGCTCGTGACGACGGTAGACGATTCGGTCGTCGTCGTGCCTTACAGGCCCCCATCCCGGCGGCACGTCGTCGTGAGGGATGGGCTCCTGGTCGGGAATCATTGATGACGGCAGACGTCCGTGTCGGGAAAGACCGTTCGGCTTGCGTGGTCACCGTCCGTCAGTAGCGGATGCAGGGGATGGACGTTCGAGGGTGGCTCGGCGGCAGGCGCCGACACCGCAGTGACGGTGGGTTACAAGGCGTGGCAGCGTCGCGGCGACCGACCCGGCGAGCGCCCCCGCGACCGTGTGCCAGAACGGAGCCGAGTCGTCCGTCGATCGGCGAACGCGATCGCCAAATTCGCCGGCTCCGTGCGTCCGGACGTAGAGGTGGCAGGTTTCGTGCTCGGATCGATCATCCACACCGATCGTCCGACTTTTGTCACCGCCGCGCCTCGGATCGAACATGACCGATTTCGACCCCGAGAAGTTCGAGGACAAGTACGCGAACTACTTCCCCGAACTCCAGCAGGCGTACAAGAACGCGTTCAACCGGATGAACGACCGGTACGACTCCGAGCTCGTCCACGCGATCGACCAGCAGGTGCTCAACGAGAGCGAGCCCTTCTACGAGGGTGACGGCGAGTTCCGCGTCGAGCTCCCCGAGAACCCGCACGACCGACTCACCGGCGTCGTCGTGGGGAAAGAGCGCTTCGAACAGATCCTGGAAAAGCACGTCGAGGAGATCGAACACGAGCTGGAGCGGGTCTTCGGCTTCGCGTGAGCCCGAAAGCGGTCGGAATGGGCGCCACCGGGCGAGAGAGCGCGTGGCACGAACACCCACGACGGAAGGTCTAAGGACGTTCGCCCCGAACCCCAGCGTATGAGCACGGAGAGCCAAGACGCGGACGATCTCGAAGAGCGCGTCGCCAACTTCCTGCGGCGAAACTTCCCGCAGATCCAGATGCACGGCGGGAGCGCGGCGATCCAGGACATCGATCGCGAAAGCGGTGAAGTGACTATCGCCCTCGGGGGCGCCTGCAGCGGCTGCGGCATCTCCCCGATGACGATCCAGGCGATCAAGAGCCGGATGGTCAAGGAGATCCCGGAGATCGAGCAGGTCAACGCCCACACCGGCATGGACGGCGGTGGCGGCATGGGCGGCGGCATGAGTCCGTCGTTCCCCGGCGAGACCGTCGACGACGGCGACGACGAAGGGCCGCAGGCCCCGTTCTGAGACGAAAGCGCGTTCCGCGTTACCCGAGATTTTGTCCGCGTTCCCACGCCTCGAGCGCCGCCGCGAGCGTTTCGTTCGTCGGGACCTCGATCCCGGCGGCCCCGGCGCGATCGACGACGTACCCCGAGATCGCCGCGACCTCCGTCCGTCGTCCGGCGCGGACGTCCTGGAGCATCGACGACTCGTTCTCGGCCGTCGCCGCGGCCACGCGCTCGAACGCCGCGGTCGCCTCGTCGTCGGCCAGGTCGACGCCCTCCGCGCGGGCGACCCGCGCCGTTTCGCGGGCGGCCGTCCGCGCCACGTCGGCGGCCGGTGGCTCCAGAACGGCGCCGTTCTCGACGCGCGCGAGCGCGGTGACGGGATTGATCCCCGCGTTGACGGCGAGTTTCTCCCAGAGCCGCCGGGGCATGTCCGCGGCGACGGTCGTTTTCAGGCCGGCCGGGTCGAACGCCGATCCGACGCGGTCGGCGACCGCCGACGCGCCGCCCTCCCGGGGTCCGAGAACGACCTCGCCGACGCCGGTACACCGCACCCGGCCGGGTTCCTCGAGGACCGCCCCGTACGTCGCCGTGCCGGCCAGGACGGGGCACGGGAGGTGTTCGGCGAGGGTCGGCTCGTTACCCATTCCGTTCTGCAGCGAGAGCGCGGCGTCGTAGGACCCCGTCGCGAGCGTCTCGGCCGCGGACCGGGTGTCGAACGCCTTCACCGTGACGACGGCGAGGTCCGCCGACAGCGCCTCGCCGTCCGTCGTCGCGGCCGGACGGACGTGCGCCTCGCGTGCGCCCTCGATCAGGAGCCCGTCGGCGGCGACCGTGGCGGCGTGGGGGTCGCGGGCGACGAGCGTGACGTCGTGTTCTCTGGCGAGCAGGCCGCCCAGCACGCTGCCGAGGCTGCCCGCGCCGAAGACGACGATCTCCATAGGAACCCCTCGAAGCGACGGCTCAAAGACGGTTCGGGTTCGCAGCCGGGCCGGTCAATCTTCCGTCCAGTACATCAGGTTCTCCTTTTCCGTACCGCAGTTCGGACAGTCCTCGGGCAGCCCCGCGTCGAGCTCGCCCATTTCCCCGCACTCGATGCAGCGCCACATCAGCTCGGCCTCGCCGAAGGCCTGCCCGGCGCGCGCGTGCTCGACCGACAGCGCTTCGACGCCCTCCCGCGTCGTCACGAAGAACCCGCCGGCGTCGAAGCCGCGAACCGTGCCGAGGGCCGTCCCGGAATCGTCGTAGACGGTCTGGCCGAAGTGGACCTCGTGGACGTCCTCGACCGCCTCCTCCTCGCCGTTTTCGGCCGGTCGCTCGCCGGTTTGAACCATAGCGATCCCACCTCGCCGAGGGCAATAAAACGCGGAGGGGGATCGCGCCCGGCGGCCGATACATTAATGATCATCACAATACAGCGGGTCGAATAGCGCACGAGCGACCAGCCGACTAGACGGCGAGTGCTGGCGGCGGCCGCGGCGGTCGGCGCGGCGACCGCGCTCGCCGGCTGCACCGCCATCCAGGGGAGCGACGACGACCCCACCCTGCACGCCGAGTTGGTCGTGATCGGCGAGTACGAAGGGGAGGAAGCGATCGTCGCCACGGAGGACGGGCACCGGTAGGAAGGCCGGCGGACGCCCCGGAGCCGCGCCGATCGGCGTCGAATTCGGCGCGGTTCCAGCGGGCTCGAGACCGGCACGGGGACTCGAGGCGGGCGGTTCGCCCGCCTCGTACTCACATGAAGTCCTCGATACCCGACTGCTTGTTCTTGTCGTTCTCGAAGACGCTCTCCAGGGACTTCTCGAGCACCTCGAGGCGCTGTTTGGTGTAGTCGCGACAGCCGAACTCCTCGGCGACCTCGATCGCGGTGTCCATGTACTTGTTCACGGACCCCTGGTGGACGGTCAGGTTCACGTTGCCGCCACACTCCCGGCAGACCTCGGTCAGCGGCATCCGGCGGAACTTCTCCCCGCAGTCGAGACAGCGCGTCTCCTGGCGCGAGAAGGCCCGGAGGTTGCCGATCAGGTCCGGGAGGAAGTGGTACTCGATGACCCGCTCGGCGACGTCGGTCTCGTCGACCGCCCGCAGCTTGCGCGAGAGGTGGAGCTGGGCGTCCATCTTGTCCATCATCGAGCCCAGCGTCTTGTACGCCGAGAGGTCGGGCCCCATCGCGATGTCGGTGGTGTCGTGGGTGTGGGCGAAGCCGGCGTACTCCTCGTCGGTCCCGAGGGTGTCTTCGGCGATCTCGACGTCGACCTCGCCCGGGTCGGCCATCTCGAGGCTCGCCTCGTAGAACTCGCGGGGGTAGCGCGAGACGACGTCCATGTTGTGGGCCTCGTCGTCGATCTCGGAGGGATCGATGCGCGAGGACATGACGAGCGGGGCGTCCATCTGCCCCCCTCTTTTGTCAGGTAAAAATGATTTGCTAAAATTCAAAAGTCCATCGAGGAGGAGCATTATACAATCTTCGTCGCCATCGCAATTCCTTCGTTTTGCGGCGTGGAAGAACGGATGCGCGTACCCGACCGCCGCGCTCGTGAAGCCGATCACCCGGCCGACCGTCGCCGCGGAGGTGTGCGGGGCCATCCCGAAGACGAGCTCGCCGACGAGCTCCTGGCGCTCGTCGAACTGGTAGTACGGCTCGAGGCCGTAGTACTGCTCCAGGAGGTCGTCGATGAAGGCGGCGGTCTGCAGCATGTGCTCGGCGGCGCCGTCGGAGAGGACGACGTCCTGCACTTTGAGTTCGACCAGCTGGTCGTCGTGTTCCAGGGGTTCGCCGTGGATGTCCGCCTCGTAGCCGAGCGCTCGGAGCTGGCCCGCGGTGACGTCGAGTTCGCTCGCGCGGACCGCCGTCACCGGGAGGTCGGTCATGTCGTAGCGGACGGTGCCGTCTTTGAACGTCGAGACGTCGTGTTTCGCCCGGAGGATCCCCTTCTCGACGGGCTCGGGGATTTTGTTCGTCGAGGTGAGGCCCTTGACGCCCTTCAGGATCTCGAAGGCGTTCTCGCGCTCGCCGACCGACTCCAGGGCGTCGCGGTAGACCGCGTCGAGATCGACCTCCCGGTAGTCGACGCAGGTGGCCTCCAGCTCGCAGCGGTCGCACTCGACGCGGCCGGCGTCGTCGGGGTCGACGCTCGTCTCGCAGTCCGGACAGCGGTAGTCAGGTTCGGTGCGCGTCTCGCAGTCCGGACAGCGGTTCTCGAACGTCTCGGTCCCGCAGTCGGGGCAGCGCTGGCGACCGATCTGGACCTCGACGAGGCCGGGCGTGTCCGACATCGTCTCCGCGTAGGAGCCGGCGTCGGCGACGTTTCGCTGGGGCCCGCCCGCCTCGCCGATGGGGAACAGGGTGTGGACGGCCGGGCTGAGGTCGCGGCGCTCGGACTTCTCCGGTCGACCCATCCGGTTGCCGATGCGGGTGGGGGCGCGCTCGCGCACCTCGAACGGGGCGACCTCGTTGACCGCCGCCACGGCGTTCTCGCCGTCGGCCCAGGTGCGGGCGCGCTCGGAGAGGTCCGCGTCGTCCCAGGTCCGCTCGACGCGGCCCGTCTTCGTCACCTCGCAGCCGAGCGACCGGAGGAAGGGGAGCGGATCGTCCACCTCGAGGCCGTCCTCGCGCTGGCGGTGCTCGATCACGACCGTCTCGAGCGCCTCGCGCGCGGCGTCGGTGTGAGCGAGTTCGAGGACCGGTCCGGCGTCGGTGTCCTCGACGCGCCCGTCTGCCGCCGCGTCCGCGAGTTCGCGGAAGGCGTCGACCGAGAGGTCGTGCCAGAGGTAGGTGTAGGCGGGGTGTAACGGCGCGTCGAACGCGTCGGCCCACTCGAGAGCCCGCTCGGCGGAGGGGTGTTCGAGGTCGACGCGGGGGTCGTCCCGGAGCGCCTGGACGTCCGCACCCGCGGCCTCCAGATCCTGGATCCACCACTCCGGGACGTACGACGCCGGGGCCAGCGGGTGGTTGTTCTCGACGAACTCCCCGTAGTTGACGAGGTACTCGCCGAGGTCGAGGATCTTCTCGACGCCGTTTCTGATCTCGAGGGCCTCCTGCGGGTCGTCGATTCGGCGGACGTCGCCGTTGGCGAGGCGGACGGTCGGTCCCTCGATGGAATCGACCGGGATCACGCCCGCGGCCTTCCCCGGGCGCTCGGTCTTGACCTGGGTGCCGGTCGCGAGGAAGTCGTCGAGGAGGTGCATCGCGGCGGGGTGGACGCCCGCGGTCGCGAAGCCGTGGTTGCGCGCCCGGCCGTAGCGCAGGCGGAAGCCGCCCTCCGCGCAGGGATGGGAGAAGACCGGTCGGCCCGCGATCAGGTCCCGCAGGAACTTCTTCGAGGGCTCGACGCGCGACGGGCCGTCGGGCCCGTCCTCCGCGGGTTCGGGTCCGTCCGCGTCGTGCGTGGCGGCCGCGTCGTCGCCCTCGTCCGCGCCGTCTCCGCTCCCGTCCGCGCCGTCGTCGCCCTCGTCGGCCTCCGCGCCGTCACCGTCTTCGCCGGCCGCGCCGGCCCCGTCCTCGTCGTCGTAATAGGTCCCGTCGATCAGGTCCTGGAGCCACGGCCAGTCCACCTCGTCGAGCTGGGAGGTGTAGCGCTGGATCTTCGGGGCCTTGAGGGCGATCCCCTCGGCCATCACCAGGCACATCCCGCCGCGAGCGGAGTTGGTGTCGACGCGTTCGAGGTCGCGGTAGCCCGAAACCTCCTCGTCGCCGGTGGCCTCCCCGTCGAGCATGATCGGGAGGTGCTTCGCGATGAATTTGGTCTCCGTGTCCTTCGGGGTGTACTGGAGGCCCGTCTCCGTGTCGTAGAGGGCGATCTCCTCCGCGTAGCGTTCGATCTCCTCGGTGCGGGCGTCGTACTGTTCGAGGCCGACGAGCGCGCGCGTGTAGTCGGCGACGAGCACCGAGAGCGCCTGGGCGGTCCCGCCAGCAGACCGGATCGGGCCGGCGTAGTAGACGTTGACGAACTCGGTCCCGGCGTCGTTCTCGAGGATCTCGACCCGATCGATGCCCTCGATCGGCGCGGCGACGACCCCCTCGGTCAGCAGGGCGACCGCGGTCCGGACCGCGCCCTCCACCTTGCCGGCTTTCGTCTCGTAGTCGCCGACGGTTCCCTCGGCGAAGTCCTTCGCGAGTTCGAGAGCGGCCTCTTCCCGGCTCATCTCGCCTTCGAGCTCGCGGACGCGTTCGGCGACGCCGTCGATCCCAAGGATGTTCTCGACCCGGTCGGCCATGTCCTTCGCCACCGGGATCTCCACCTCGGGCTCGGGATCGGCGCCGCGCGCTTTCGCCGCCTCGGCGACGGCGAACGCCTCCTCGAGCTCGGCCTCGAGCCGCTCGAAGTACCGTTCGTCTTCCGTCCGCATCTCAGAGCGGCCAGAGGTCGAGGTCGGTCGTCTCGTCGTGCGCCCGCTCGAGCGAGTTCTCGAAGACGCGCATGTACACCTCGCCGGCGAACACGGTCGCCTCGTTCAGGTGGCCCGCGACGGTCTCGCCGTCGGGGCGAGAGAGCACCGCGTGGGTGTGGGCGAACCGCTCGTCGTCCAGCCACGAGACGTTGCCGACGCAGCTGGCCACCTCGAGCGGTTCGTCGAACTCGATCGGGGCGTACGCCAGCTCGTCCTGGTCGTAGAACCACAGCTCCGCGTCCTGTACCGCGCCAAGGGCCGTGAACCAGGCCGCGTCCGCGTCGACCGCCGCGGCCAGCGCCTCGATCTCCGTCCGCCAGTCCGCGCCGGTCTCGAGCCTGGCGACGTACTCCTCCGCGGTTTCGACTGCCCGGTAGTCCATGGGAAGAGTCTGGAGATGCTGAAGGAAAAACCCACCAGTTCCGGCGGGGTTGCCGGCGTTCGTGCGACGTCGAATCGGTCAAACCTGAAATGAGGTATTACTCCCATAGATGGAGGTCTTACCCCGTGTAAGACGGTGATACCTCGGATGGACGATCCGGCCCCGCGAATGTATGTCATGAATAACAGAGAGGAACCCGAGAGTACGTCGAGTCGAAATGCGCGACTCCTGTCCCGACCTCACTCGCCGTCAGATCATGGCGGCCGGTGGGGCCGTATCTGCAACGTTCGCAGCCGGGTGCTTTGGTGGAGAAACGCCGGACGGGGACGGCGATCCGTCCGTCTCGCAGCCCGACGAGTCCGTACTGCACATCACCCAGCAGGTCGAACCGGCCCACGACTACGATCCCGTCGTCGTCAACGACGCGTACTCGAGTCGGATCGTGAACCACATCTTCGACGGGCTGTACGAACTCGGCCCGGACCTGGAGATCCAGCCCAAGATCGCCGTCGACATGCCGGAGGAAGAAGACGACGGCATGCGCTACATCGTCGAGATCCAGGACGGGATCGAGTTCCACAACGGCGATCCGCTCACCGCCGAGGACGTGCTGCACTCGTTCACGGCGCCCGTCGAGGAGGAGACCGACAACATCACCTCGTTCGACATGATCGACGTCGAGTCCTCGGACGTGGTCGACGAGCACACCGTCCAGTTCGACCTGCTCGAGCCGTACGGGGCGTTCCCGACGATGACGGTCGCGACCAACATCGTCAACATGGACCTCCGGATGGAAGAGGAGGACGTCGAACCGGCCGAGCGGTCGTACAACGTCGACGACCCGGTCGGGACCGGCCCGTTCCAGTACGTCGACCACGAGGACGGCGACTTCCTGGACATGGAGCGCTGGGACGACTACTGGGACGAACCGTTGCCCGAGATCGAGGAGGTGCGGTGGGTCGCCACCGAGGACGACGCGGCCCGCACCGCGCAGATCCGCGCGGGCGACACCGACATGGCGCTCGGCATCCCGCCGGCCGACTACGACCTGCTCGTCGAGGAGGACGAGGTCGACGTGGCCAACGAGCCGAGCATCTCGTACTTCTACATCGCGTTCAACACGAACGAGGGGCCGACGACGGACCCCGAGGTACGTAACGCGATCGAGCACACGTTCTCGGCGTCGGCGTTCATCGAGGACATCATCGGTGAACTCGGTGAGAACGCCGTCGCGCCGATGGGGCCGGCGGTGCTCGAGGAGTGGGGCTTCCCGGCCGACGAGTACGCCGAGATGGAAAACGAGTTCGACCCGGAGCAGGCGGCCGAGATGCTGGAGGGTCACGACGTCGACGGCTGGGAGCCGGAGCTCATCGCCCCGCCGGACGACATCCGCATCTCGCTGATGGAGCGGGTCGCCGCGCGGCTCGGCGAACTGGGCCAGTTCGGCGTCGACATCGAACCGCAGGTTCGCAGCCTCTCGTGGGCCGAGTTCCTCGACCGGTACACCACCGGCGAAGCGGACGACTACGCCATGTACACGCTCGGGTGGACCGGTCACATCGACCCCGACGCCTACTACTGGGCGCTCTTCCACGAGTCCTCCGAAGGGGTGAACCAGGGCCACTTCTACGACAACCAGGAGTTCCACGACACGCTCGAGGACGCTCGCCAGAGCGTCGATCAGGACGAGCGGTTCGAACTGTACGACGAGGCGACGCGCACGCTCCTCGAGGACAAGGTCCACATCCCGACCTACAGCATCCACAACAGCATCGCCTCGATGCCGTACGTCTCGGACCTCGAGGTCCACCCGCACTCCTCGTTCAAGCCGCGACTGGTCTCGGACGAGCACAACGTCGGCGTCCAGTGATCGCCCTCTCTTTTCGAGAGGGAACGAAGGGCATAAGCGTGCAAATGTCTAGCAAGAGTGTACGGAGGAGGCAATAATTGCCGATTCGTCGTGACTGTCACGTTCCCGAATGTGACGCCGCTTCCCGCCGATCGGTCGGGAAGCTCCCAAGAGCCGACCGGCCGTTCCTGAGGACCCCGGCGGTCGATCTCTGCCATCGGACGGCGCTGGTCGATCGCCCGTCCCTGAGGCTCCCGGCCGTCGATCGCCCGTCCCTGAGGCTCCCGACCGTCGATCGAAGCCGCCCGACGCCGACGGACGGGCCGATCGAATCGCCCGACGTCGATCGTCTCGACGGCAGGGCGGCGGGACGATCCGCCCTCTCACGACGATGACACTGCTACGCTACACGATCAGTCGGCTCCTGCAGGCGGTTCCGGTACTGATCGGTATCGCGTTCATCACGTTCGTGCTGATCAACTCGATGCCGGGCGATCCCGTCTCGATCATGGTCGAGGGCCAGGAGGTCGACGAGGAGACCCTGGAGGCCCTCGAGGAACGCTACGGGCTCGACGAACCGTTCCACGAGCGATTCATCACGTACATGATCGGGCTTTTTCAGGGCGACCTCGGCTACAGCATCCACCACGACATGCCGGTCTCCGACCTGATGTGGATCCGGCTCGGTCCGACCCTGATGCTCGTCCTCTCCGCGTTCCTGTTCGCGCTCGTGACGGCCGTTCCGCTCGGCGTGCTGGCGGCGAAGCGGCGAAACGAACCGACGGATCACGTCTCGCGGATCATCGCGCTGATCGGCGTCAGCACGCCCTCGTTCTGGATCGGGATCATGCTGATCCTGATCTTCGCGGTCTGGCTCGGCTGGCTCCCCGCGGGCCGGCTCGTCTACCCGTGGCGCGATCCGGCCCACTACGGCTACGGCGGCCAGCTCGAGCTCTACTACCACACGATCAGACACCTGCTGTTGCCGATGGTCGCGCTGGGCACCCTCCAGATGGCGACGATCATGCGGATCGAGCGCTCCTCGATGGTCGAGAGCCTGCAGGAAGAGCACGTCCAGCTGGCCCGCGCCTACGGCGTGCCCGAGCGCCGGATCCTCCGCAAGCACGCGTTCCGGCCCGCCCAGCTGCCGATCATCACGATCGTCGGCCTCAACCTCTCGACGGCGCTCGGCGGCGCGGTGCTGATCGAGACGGTCTTCGAGATCAACGGCATGGGGCGGCTGCTGATCCAGTCGATCGAGAATCTGGACTACCAGGTGGTGATGGGCGTCACGCTCGTGCTGGCGACGATCTTCGTCGTCGGCGTCATCATCACGGACATATCCTACGCGTACGTCGACCCGCGAGTGAGTTACGGCGACCAGGACTGATCATGGCTACGACTGAAGGACAACTCGACGGCGACGGCGGCGGCGAAGAGCCCCAGATCGGGTGGCGCCACACGTTCCGCCAGGTCAAGGGTGACCCGACGGCCCGCTTCGGCCTCTACGTCATCGCGCTCGCCACGTCGGTCGCGATCTTCTCGGCGGTCGACGCCAATCTCTCGCGGCTGACGTTCGGGAGCTACCCGGACTACGCGATCGGCGAGTGGCTGCCCATCCTCGAGAACCCGGAGACGCTGCCGCCGCCGGGCGAGAACGATCCCTACCAGCCGCCCGCGTTCTCGGAGGGCGGCTCCTGGGACAACCCCCTCGGGACGGACGAACACGCCCGCGACTACCTCTCGCGGATCATCTACGGCGCTCGCGTCTCGATGGCGGTCGGGTTCTTCGCGACCTTCCTCGGACTGACGGGCGGCGTCGCGATCGGCGCGGTCGCGGGCTACTACGGCGGCCGGATCGACGACGTCCTGATGCGGTTCGTCGAGACCATCTACTCGATCCCGGCGCTGGTGCTGGTGATCGTCTTCACCATCTTCGTCAGCGGCGGCAACCCCGACGTCATCTACGCCGTCGTCGGGGTCGGCATCGCGACGGTCCCGGTGTTCGCGCGCATCATCCGCTCGCGGGTGCTGAGCGTCCGCGAGATGGACTACGTGGAGGCCGCCCGCGCAGCCGGCGTCAAGGATCGCCACATCATCAGACGGCACGTCATCCCGAACAGCTTCGCGCCCGTGTTGGTGTACGCGACCCTGCAGATCGGCTTCGCGATCCTGATCGTCGCGGGGCTCTCGTTTTTGGGCTACGGCGCCCAGCCGCCCACCCCCGACTGGGGGCAGATGCTCAACCAGGCCCACGGACAGATGCACGTCAACCCGTGGATGAGCATCTGGCCCGGCGTCGCGATCCTGATCACCATCATGGGATTCAACCTCTTCGGCGACGGGCTCCAGGACGCCCTCGACCCCCGAATCGACAACTAACATGGCAGACGACACCATCCTCACGGTCGACAACCTGAAGACGCAGTTCTACACCGAACAGGGCGTCGTCCGGGCCGTCGACGGCATCTCCTTCGACGTCCGGGCGGGCGAGATCGTCGGCATCGTCGGCGAGTCCGGCGCCGGCAAGAGCGTCGCCTCGAACAGCGTCCTCCGGCTGATCGAAGAACCCGGCGAGATCGTCGACGGCGAGATCACGTACCTGGACGAAACCACCATCGTCGGCTTCGAGGAGTCGCCGAGCGGCGAGCTCGTCCCCAGAGACGAGATGCTCTCGAACGAGGAGATGCGCACGCAGGTCCGGGGCAACGAGATCGCCATCATCTTCCAGGACCCGATGGAGAGCCTCAACCCGGTGTACACCGTCGGCGGCCAGGTCCGGGAGGTCATCGAGCTCAACCGCGATCTGGACGGCGAGGCGGCCAAAGAGGAGGCGATCCAGATGCTCCGCGAGGTCGGCATTCCGGAGCCGGAGGATCGCTACGACGACTACCCGCACCAGTTCTCCGGGGGAATGCGCCAGCGCGTGCTGATCGCGATGGCGCTCGGCTGCGAACCGAACCTCATCATCGCCGACGAGCCCACCACGGCGCTCGACGTCACCGTCGAGGGTCAGATACTGGACCTCGTGGACGACCTCCAGGCGGAGTACGGGACGAGCTTCATCTGGGTCACCCACGACATGGGCGTCGTCGCCGAGATCTGTGACCGCGTCAACGTCATGTACCTCGGCCGGATCGTCGAGCAGGGCGAGGTCGACGACATCTTCCACAACACGAAACACCCGTACACGAAGGCCCTGCTCGACTCGATCCCGCGACCCGATCGGACCGTCGAGCAGCTCGATCCGATCAAGGGGACGATGCCGAACGCGATCGACCCGCCGGCGGCCTGCCGGTTCCACACGCGCTGTCCGGACGCGCGGCGGGCCTGCGCCGAGATCGAGCCGGAGTTCGTCGAGATCGAGGGCGACGACGGGCACCGCACCGCCTGCATCAAACACGACGACGTCGGCTACTGGGAGAGTACGCCGCTCGAGCACGCGGCCGAGCAGGAGACGTCCTACATCGAACCCGCGGAGGGCGAGTGATGAGCGAAGCGTTCGAACCCGGCGACGAACGGGAACCGGTGATCGAGGTCGAGAACATGTCGAAGTACTTCTCGGCCGGGAGCGGCTTCATCGCCAGCGTCCTGGGGTCGCCGGACGTGCAGGCGGTCGACGAGGTGAGCCTCGACATCCGCAGCGGCGAGACCCTGGCGCTGGTCGGCGAGAGCGGCTGCGGAAAGAGTACCCTCGCGCGCGCGATCCTCCAGCTCGACCGGCCGACCTCGGGATCGGTCCGGTTCAACGGCCAGGACCTGACGGAGATGCGCGGCCGGGAGATCAGGCCGCTCCGCCAGGACATGCAGATGGTCTTCCAGGACCCGCACTCGTCGTTGAACCCCCGAATGAAGGTCGGCCAGATCATCGAGGAGCCGATGCAGGCCCACGATCTCTACGACGAGGACGAGCGGACCCGTCGAGCGAAGGAGTTGTTGGATAAGGTCGGCCTCGAAGCCGCCCACTACCACCGGTACCCCCACGAGTTCTCCGGCGGCCAGCGCCAGCGCGTCAACCTCGCGCGGGCGTTCAGCACCGACCCCGAGGTCGTCATGTGCGACGAGCCCACCTCCGCGCTCGACGTCTCCGTCCAGGCCCAGGTGCTCAACGTGATGACCGACCTCCAGGAGGACTTCGACGTCACCTACCTCTTCATCTCCCACGACCTGAGCGTCGTCCGGTACATCGCCGACCGCGTCGCCGTGATGTACCTCGGCCACGTGGTCGAACTCGCGGAGAAGGAAGAGCTCTTCGAGAACCCCCAACACCCGTACACGAAGGCGCTGCTCGACGCCATCCCCGTCCCGGATCCGCGCGAGACGAGCGGTCGAGCCCCGCTCCCGGGCGACGTTCCTAGTCCGATCGACCCGCCGTCCGGCTGCCGCTTTCGCACCCGGTGCCCGCGGTTGATCCAGCCCGGCACCCACGACGTCGACCCCGAGGAGGTCTCCGGGGAGGCCCGGGAGGCGCGCTGTGAGTCCTACGAAATGCCCGAGGACGTCTGGGACAGCGTCCGGACGTTCTCGCGGGCCGTGAACCGCCGCACGTTCGGCCTGGAGGACGTCGAGGACGCGGAGGGAGCGGTCCAGCGGGCGGTCGAAGACGAATTCTTCCCGGACGGACGCCCGTCCGGCGAACCCGACGAGGTGATCCAGGCGACGATCCGGCTGCTGGCCGACGGCGAGTGGGGCGAGGCCGGCGATCTGATGGAGACGACGTTCGAGGAGAACAGCATCTGCGCCGCTCGCCGGCCCGCCTACGAGGTCGAGACCGAGCACGGGTCGGATCGGCACTTTTCGGCGTGTCACCTCCACCGCGAGGACGGATGATCCGGGAGAGCCGAGCCGAGACGCCCGGCGCGGGACTCACCGCCGCAATCGGACCGTCGTCTCGTCCCGGACCGGGTCGCCCGACGTCGCGACGTAGGCCGCGATCTCGTACTCGCCGGGATCGGCCTCGACCCAGCGCGTCGGCGTGCCGGTGCGCTTGAAGCGACCGTCCCAGGTCCGCTCGAAGCGTCGAGTCCCGAATCCGCGGAGGTCGATGCTGTCGCGGTGGGCCGACGCGCGCCGCGGCTCGTCGCTCGCCTCGAGTTCCCCGTCGACCGTCCACCCCCAGATCCGCCCGCC
>SKPV01000288.1 GCA_007119345.1 Halovivax sp. | reverse complement strand
TCTTCGGGCCGAGCATCTACAACCTCTTCATCGCCTACGGGATCGTCGGCATCCCGGCGTACGCCCGCGTGATGCGCTCGGAGGCGCTCTCCTTGCGCGACCGCCAGTACGTCGAGGCCGCCAAGCTCGCCGGATTGCCCCGCCGGACGATCCTCTTCCGGGAGATCGTCCCGAACGGGATCGCGCCGGTCGTCGTCCAGGCGACGCTCTCGATGGGAACCGTCATCATCGGCGCCGCGGCGCTCTCGTTCCTCGGCTTCGGCGTCCAGCCGCCGACGCCGGACTGGGGCCGGATGCTGAGCGACGGCCGGACCGCGCTGGTCGTCGCCCCGTGGGTCGCGGTGTTCCCCGGCATCATGATCTTCATCACCGTCATGGGATTCAACATGTTGGGAGACGGGCTGCGTGACATCATGGACCCGAAAATGACCGTCGAAGAGACGACGTACGACGACTGGAACTTGGCGGAGTGGACGAGCAATCGACCGCCGGTCTCGACCGAGTCCTCGGTCACGTCGACCGAGCACGCGACCCGCACCGACGGCGGCACTGTCGCGGACGTCGATTCCACGGACTACGCGTCGGGGTGGTCGACCGATGGAACGGAGGGACCGTTGGACGTGCCCGATGGCGGTACCGACTCGCCGTCAGACGTGTCTGGCGGCGGGGAGGACTCGCCGTCGGAGCCGTCCGGCGACGGTCCCGGAGGTGAGCGACCGTGAGCCTCCTCGAAGTCGAGGATCTCCGGACCTACTTCTTCACGCCGGAAGGAGTCGTCGAGGCCGTCGACGGCGTCAGCTTCGCGGTCGACGCCGGCGAGTCGCTCGGGCTCGTTGGCGAGAGCGGCGCCGGCAAGAGCGTCGCCGTCAAGAGCCTGATGGGCCTGATTCGGAATCCCGGGCGGATCGTCGACGGGAGCGTCCGCTTCGACGGGCGGGAGCTGACCGACCTCTCGGAGGCCGAGCTGCGGCGGGAGGTCCGGGGCAACGACATCTCGATCGTCTTCCAGGACGCGATGTCGGCGCTGAACCCGGTGTTCACCGTTGGCAGCCAGATCCAGGAGGTGATCGTCGAGAACACCGACCGCGGGCCGAAGGAGGCCCGCGAACGGGCGATCGAGCTGCTCGACGACGTCGGGATCCCGGACCCCGAAGAGCGCGTCGAAGAGTACCCTCACCAGTACTCCGGCGGGATGCAACAGCGCGCGATGATCGCGATGGCGCTGGCATGCGACCCGCGGCTGATCATCGCCGACGAGCCGACGACCGCCCTGGACGTCACGATCCAGGCCGGCATCCTCGAGCTGTTCGACGAGATCCAGGAGACCCACGACACGAGCATCGTCTACGTCACTCACGACCTGGGCGTCGTCCGCGAGGTCTGCGACCGCGTCGCGGTGATGTACCTCGGGCGGATCGTCGAGAGCGCGCCGTACGAGGAGCTCTACCGGAACCCGAAGCACCCGTACACCCAGTCGCTGCTCTCTTCGGTCATCACGCCCGATGAGCGCCCGGACGCGATCGACCCGATCGAGGGCACGATGCCGAGCGCGATGGACCCGCCGCGGGGCTGTCGGTTCCGTACCCGGTGCCCCGTCGCCGTCGAGGAGTGCGCTCACGTCCAGCCGGGACGCCGCGAGGTGGCGCCGGGGCACACGGCGGCCTGCCTGCTGTACGAGGACGACGCCCACGAGGAACCGACCCTTCACCGAACCACGCGAGCGCCAGAACGATGACGATGAGGACCATTACGAGACGGGACGAGCACGATCGCGAGACGGGACGATCACGAGACGGGACAGGCGGCGGCCGGTCGGAGGTGGCCGCTCCGATGAGTGCCGACGATCGAGCGCCGGCCGGACGGAGGTGGCCGTCCCGATGAGCACCGACGACCGAGCGGGAGGCTCGGCCGACGGCCGATCGGGTCGAACCGACGACAACGGAGCCGGCGTCGACCGGACGCCCTCCTCGCGCGAGGGGACGGACGACGAATCGGCGCTGCTCGAGATTCGGGACCTGAAGACGCACTTTCCCGTCAACACCGGGCTGTTCGACTCGCTTCGACTCGACCTCGAGGGCGGCGGCTGGCCGTTCCGGCTCGACGACACGAGCGTGAGGGCCGTCGACGGTGTCGACCTCGAACTGCGCCCGGGGGAGACCCTTGGGGTCGTCGGCGAGTCCGGCTGCGGGAAGTCGACGCTCGCGCGCACGGTCCTCGGACTCGAGGAGCCGACCGACGGCGATATCAGGTTCGACGGACGCGCGGTCGGGGAGATCCCCGAAGGAGAGTTTCGCGAGCGGACCCAGATGGTCTTCCAGGACCCGCAGTCGAGTCTCAACCCCCGCCGGAAGGTGGGTCACATCATCGAGGATCCGCTGCGGGGAACGGGCTGGCCCGAGTCGGACCCCGCGGTCGTCGCGAGGGCCGACGTTCGAACCGAGGGACTCGGCGACCTCGCGGTCGACGTGACCGTCGACGACGAGGCCGACAAGCTGGTCGATCCCGTCGACGGCGTCGCCGACGTCCTCGTGACTGTTCGTCGAACACGGGCCGCCGATGCGGGTGAAAGCGGTGAGTTCGACGCGAACGGCGCGGATGGGGACTATGGGTCCGACGCAGACGGCACCGCCCGGGACGCCGGCTCCGGCGGGGACGTCGGTGACCGAAGCGCCGGGGTCGCGCGGGCCGAAGCCGGCGATGGAATCGAAGACGAACTCCGCGTCGATCTGCCGTGGGGCTTCGAGGCCGACGTGCGCGTCGACGGGGACGCCCGGACGGTCGAGGTGGCCGTCTCGGTCGGCGTCTCCGACAAAGAGATCCGCCGCGAGCGGGCGCTCGACCTGCTCGAACAGGTCGGCCTGAAGCGAGCGTACTACAACCGCTACCCGCACGAGTTCTCCGGCGGCCAGCGCCAGCGCATCAACCTCGCACGGGCGCTCTCGGTGAACCCCGACCTGGTCGTCGCCGACGAGCCCGTCAGCGGGCTCGACGTCAGCATCCAGGCGCAAATCCTCAATCTGATGGAGGATCTCCAGGACGAGTACGGGCTCACCTACCTCTTCATCTCCCACGACCTGAGCGTCGTCCGGTACGTCGCCGACCGGGTCGCGGTGATGTATCTCGGCGAGTTCGTGGAAGTTGCACCGACCGACCAGCTGTTCGCCGACCAGTATCACCCGTACGCGCGGGCACTGTTGAGCGCCATTCCGAATCCCGACCCGGATATGCCGGGCGCCCGGTCGGAGATCCGGGGCGCCGTTCCGAGCGCGTCCGACCCGCCGCGGGGCTGTCGGTTCCACACGCGGTGTCCCGACTTCATCCTCCCCGACGGGTTCACGCGAGAGGGCTACGACGCCTACGAGTCGCTGCTCGACGCCGTCCGTGATCGGGGCCTCGAGGGCTCGGAGCCGGCCGAGGTCCTCGACGGCCACCTTGGGGGCGGCGACGGCGTGCCGCCGCAGGTCCGACGTACCGCCGAGCAGGCCGTCGAGACGGCGCTGGCGGGCGACTGGGACGAGGCGGCCGAGACGCTGGCCGAGTTCGAGTCTGTCTGTCAGGCACAGGCGCCCGCACTCGCACCCGTCGGCGAGTCGGGGCGGGCCAGCGCGTGTCACCTCTCGGCGGACTCGACCCGCGGCGACGGCGGTGAGTCCCGATGACGAGCGGGCCGTCGACGGGCGAGGCGGTACTGGCGCCGTCGACGCTACCTGGCCGAGAGTACGTGAGCGCGAGCGTCCTCGCCAGAGACCTTCGAACCGGCGAGCGATTGCTCGCCGTTGATCCGGACGTCCCCCTGTTGCCGGCCTCGAACGCGAAGCTCGTGACGGCGGCACGGGCGTTCTGCGAGCTGGGGCCGGAGTATCGGTTCGAGACCCCGGTGTACGCGGACGGTCCGGTCCGCAAGGGCGTCCTCCTGGGAGATCTCGTCGTCTCCGGCCGGGGCGCGCCGGATCTCTCGCAGGCGGATCTGATGGCGCTGGCGGACGAGGTGGCCGGCGCCGGGATCGAAACCGTCGCGGGCGAACTCATCGTCGACGCGTCGGCGTTCGACGACCAGTTTCTCGGCCCCGGCTGGACCTGGGACGACGGCCAGTTCGAGTACGGCGCGAAGTCGACCCCACTGGCGGTCGAGCGCAACACGGTCGACATCACCGTCGCCCACCGGAACGGCTCCGTCTCGGTCGACGCCTCGCCCAGCTCCGACATCGTTCGGTTCGATGTCGACGTCGAGCCGGGTCAGACGACCTCACTCGAGGTGTACAAAAAGCGCGCCTCGGAAGTCATCCGCGTCGAAGGTGAGATTCCACCCGGCGAGACCCAGACGGCGGCCAGCCCCGTCGACGACCCGATGATGCACGCGGCGAGTCTGTTCAGGGACGCCCTGGAGGCGAAGGGGATCGCCGTCGACGGCTGGACCCGGATCGAGCACGAGCCGATCACGCCCGAGGGCGACCCGTGCGCGGCCGTCACCTCCGCGCCGCTCGTGGAGATCGTCCAGGAGATGCTCGTTCACTCGGACAACTTCGCCGCCGAACAGCTGGCCAGGACCATCGCCCGCGAGCTGGACGGCGTCGGCTCCTGGGAGCTGTGGGAAGAGCACGTCTCGGCGTTTCTCACCGATCGCGGCGCGGAAGCGGTTCGACTTCGAGACGGCTCCGGGCTCTCCAGGTACAACCTGCTGTCGGCGTCGAGCATCGTCGCCGTCCTCGAGTGGTGCCTGGATCGCCCCTGGAGCGAGCGCTATTGGCAATCGCTCCCGCTCACTGGCGTCGAGGGCACCGTCGCCAACCGACTCGCGGACCTCCCGATCCCGGTCAGGGCGAAAACCGGAACGCTGACCGGCGCCCGGACGCTCTCGGGCTACGTTTGCGAGCCGAGCGGCGAGCCCGCGGCCGTCTTCTCGTGCCTGCTCTCGAATCTCACGGGCGAGTACGAGGCGACGGCCACCGACAGGATCGACGACGTCGTCCGGACGATCGTCGAGGCGACTGACCTCTCGTGAGGAGTCGGGAGGCCACGTCGAGGGTGGTCACCCTACATACCGACTCTTCTCATCTCATCTGTTCGATGGTCTCGCTTCGAGTCACGAATTGCGCTCTTCGGTTCGGGGCGCCAGCCTCGAGTCATGAATT
>SKPV01000138.1 GCA_007119345.1 Halovivax sp. | reverse complement strand
GCGAACGAAGCCAGCGGAATCGAAGCCGACGCGACCGAAGACGATGCGACCGAAGCCAACGCGGCCGAAGACGATGCGACCGAAGACGATGCGGCCGAAGACAACGCGATCGAACGCGGACGAGAGCTCGCCGCGCTCGTCTCACACCATCACCCACGGACGGTCTCTCGCGACCGCGAGAACCGATCCGCGGCGGACCGTCACGACCACATCGACACCATGGACGTCCTGACCTGTATCAAACGAGTGCCCGACACCGGGGCGAAGATCGTACTGACAGACGACCAGCACGGGATCGACACCAGCAACCTGGGCTTTACGATGAGTCCCCACGAGGAGTGTGCGATCGAGGAAGCCGTCCAGCAGGTCGACGAACACGGGGGATCGGTGACGGTCCTGACGCTCGGTCCCGAGGCGGCGACCGAGCAGCTCCGGACGGGGCTGGCGATGCAAGCCGACGAGGCGACGTTGCTGGTGACCGACGGCGAGGAGTGGGGTCCCCGGGCGACCGCGGGGGCGATCGCTGACGCCGTCCGAGACTCGGCCGACGACGGTGAGGCGTTCGACCTCCTCCTGTTCGGAAACGAGTCGGCCGACGCGGCCAACTACCAGGTCGGTATTCGCGTGGCGCGGGCGCTGGATGTGCCCTGCGTCACGGGGATCAAGTCCCTCGACGTCGAGGACGGGACCGCGATCGCCGCGCGCGAGGTACCTGGTGGCGAAGAGATCTACGAGGTCGAGCTTCCGGCGGTCGTCACCGTAAAAGAGGGGATCAACGAGCCGCGGTACGCCTCGATGCGCTCCAAGATGCAAGCCCGGCGACAGGAGGTCGAAACGGTCGCGGCGGACCGACAGAACGGTCCAGGGAGCATCGACACGGTTCGCCTCGAATCGCCGGAGAGCGACGACGGCGATGCCGAGATCCTCGGCGACGGGCCCGAGGCCGTCCCGGCCATCATCGAGGTTCTCGAAGACGATGTGGAGGTGCTATGAGCGTGCTACTGGGTTTCGTCGAACACGAGAACGGCGTCCCGGCCGAGACCTCCCTGGAGATGCTGACCCTGGCCCGCGATCTGACCGAAGGCGAGTCGGAACTCGGGGCCGTCGTCTTCGGGGACGAGGGGGCCGGGGTGGCCGACGAACTCGGCGCCTACGGCGTCGACGACGTCCACCACGTGACCCACGACAGGCTCGGGAGCTACGCGCCGGAGGCGTGGGGCGAGGCCATCAGGCAGCTCATCTCCGAGCGGGCGCCGGAGGCCGTCCTCGCGCCCGGAACCGACCGGGGGCACGAAGTGCTCGCCCACGCCGCCGCGGGCCTGGACCTGCCGATGGCCGCAAACTGTACTGCCGTCGACGCGGGCGAGGCCTACGAGGTGACCCGCCACCGGTGGGGCGGGAGTCTCGTCGAACACGCGCGACTCGAAGCCGAGACGAAGCTGTTGACCACTGCGGCCCACGAGCTCCCCGCGGAGACGGCCGAGGAGACGACTGACCCGGCCGTCCACTCGTTCACGCCGTCGCTGGACGACCGTCACCTTCGGGTTCGCCTCGACCGGACCGAGGAGTCCGACGAGGAGGGTATTCCACTCGGCGAGGCTCGGATCGTCGTCGGTGGCGGCCGGGGCGTCGGTAGCCCGGAGGACTTCGACCAGTTAGCGGAACTGGCCGACCTCCTGGGCGGCACCGTCGGCTCCTCGCGAGCGGCGGTCAACGAGGGGTGGCGACCTCACGACGACCAGATCGGTCTCACCGGTGCGAAGATCAGTCCCGACATCTACATCGCCTGCGGGATCAGCGGCGCCGTCCAGCACATGGTCGGCGCCAAGGGATCCGACACCATCCTGGCGATCAACACCGATCCGGAGGCCGCCATCGTCCAGCACGGCGACTGGGCGGTCATCGGCGATCTTCACGAGATCGTCCCGGAACTGAACGAGGCGATTCGGGAGGCCCAGTGACGTCGGCCGCGACCGTACAGCTCTGCAACAACGTCGATCTACCGGACAGCACGTCGTCGTGACCGACGTTCAACGTGGGTGTGCGTCGGGACGTGGGCGGCATTGAGGTGGGCGGCTTCGGCGTGGGTGAGCGTCAGGACGTGGGTGACATCGACGTGAGTGAGTGTCAGCACGTGAGCGGGACCCAGCCCGCGCTGGAACCGTCCCGCCGAGCGTGACCGAACGCCAGCCTCGGCGCCTCGGGCCAACGTTTTTCCTCCACTGGCGCTTCCATCCGCTATGTCACAAGGAGCGCCCGATCGGCTCCTCCGCGTCGATCTCTCTGCCGAACGCGTGGAGTCGGAGCCGGTCCCCGAGCGCTGGCGTCGTCGGTACGTCGGCGGGAAGGGACTCGGGGCGCGGTACCTCTACGAGGAACTCGAGGCAGGTGTGGATCCGTTGGGCCCGGCGAACGCGTTGCTGTTCATGCTCGGTCCCGTCAGCGGATACCTTCCAGGCGACGGACGCTACGCGGCGGTCACGAAGTCGCCCCTCACGGGTGCGTTTCTCGACTCGTACGCTGGCGGCGACTTTCCGGCGACGCTCGCCGGGGCGCTCGCCGATCACGTCGGCGTGCTCGTGACCGGTCGAGCCAGCGACCCCGTGAGACTCGTGGTTTCCGACGGCGACGGGCGGATCGAACCGGCGGACACCTGGGGTCGCGACGCTGTGGAGACGGCACGTGCGTTTCCGGAGGCGTGCGTGGCCTGCATCGGTCCTGCGGGGGAACGTCGCGTCGCGTACGCGACCATCGCCTCCGACGAGGCGACCCACCACGCCGGCCGGGGTGGTGCTGGTGCTGTGATGGGCGCGAAACGGTTGAAGGCGGTCGTCGCACGCGGTGAGCCGCCGACCCCGGACGAGTCGCTGGCAACGTTGCGCGACGCGGAGACCGACCGGTACGCCGAGAGCGACACTGGCCGGTGGCTCGCCGCCTCGGAGACGCTCGAGACGGTCGACTTCGCCGACGAAACCGACGTCCTCGCCAGCCGCGGCTGGCAAGAGCGCGGCTTCGACGCCGCCGAGGACGTCGGCATCGAGGCGGCACGGGAGGCGGCGTCCGGACGCGAGCGCGACGGCCCCATCCCCGGAGGTTTCCGGATCGAGACCGATGAGGGCGAGACCGTTCCCCGGGGCGCGACGGGGATGTCCCTCGGGGCCGGACTCGGTATCGACGACTTCGACGCGGTCGCGGGGCTCGGGGAGCGGTGTAATCGCCTCGGCGTCGACCTCATCAGCGCCGGAAACGCGATCGCCTGGGCCATCCGCGCCGCCGAGTCCGGAGTCGTCGACCGAGAGCTATCGTTCGGCGAGCCGGCGGTCGCTCGCGACCTCCTCGACGAGATTGCGGCGCGATCGCCCCCGCTCGGGGACGCGCTGGCGGACGGCGTCGACGCCGCTGCAGACCGATTCGGTGGGAGCGACCTCGTTCCGGCGGTCAAGCGTATGTCCCTACCGAACTACGATCCCGGCGCCGTCGCAGGCATGGCCCTCGCCTACGCGACGAGCGATCGCGGGGGCTGTCACCGGCGGGCCCGCCCGGTCGAGCGAGCGGTGTTCGATACGCAGTGGGGGCCCGAACGCGCGGCGGCAGCGGTCGTCGCGGCGCAGGACGCCCGCTCGCTTCGCTGGAGTCTCGTCGCCGACGACTTCGCCGGCGAAGCGCTCGACGTCGCCGCATGGCTCGAGGCGGTCGGCGCGCCGTACGACGACCTCGAAAACGCCGGCGAGCGTATCTGGACCCTGGTCCGATTGTTCAACGTCCGCGAGGGATTCGACAGGGACGACGACGCGTGCCCGCCAGCACTCGACGCGGATGGCGACCTCGACGCCGAGCGATTCGACGCTATGGTCGACGCCTACTACGCGATCCGTGGCTGGGGGCGACAGGGTCGGCCGACCCCCGAGACGCTGGCGAGACTCGACCTCGGAGGCGTCCCCGACGAGCAGACGCCGCTCGCGACGGACGCAGCGAGCACTCCATAGTCCAGAGTCGATCCGCACGCTGTGGAGGGAAATCGGCATTAGGGGTCCGTCCGTAACGCCGTCATGGACATCGTCCGCGCCCTCCGGGCCGATCGCGGCCTCACGTGTCTCGTCGGGGCCGGCGGGAAGAAAACCTCGCTGTACGCCCTCGCCCGACGACTCGATCGGGCCGTCCTCACCGCGACGGTACGCATCCCGATCTTCGATCGCGAGGTCGGTTCCGTCGCCGTCTCCGACGACCCCGTCTCGACGCTCTCCGCGGCGTCGACGACGTGGCCGCTCGGTCTGGTTCCCGAGCGCGAGGGCGACCGGTACACCGGCTACGAGCCCGAGACCGTCAGCGCCATCGCCTCGGCTCACGACGGGCCCGTGCTCGTCAAGGCCGACGGGGCGCGGACGCGCGAGTTCAAGGCGCCCGGCGACGACGAGCCGCGGATCCCGGAGACGACCGACGTCGTCGTCCCCGTCGCGAGCGTCGACGCCGTCGGACGGCCACTCTCCGAGAGGTCCGTCCACCGACCGGAGCGGGTCGCCGCGCTGACCGATCTCGAGCGCGGCGACACCGTCACGCCGGAGGCTGTCGCGACCGTCCTCGCCCACCCCGACGGCGGGCTGAAGGCCGTCCCGTCGGGGACGACGGTCATTCCGTTACTCAACAAAGTCGACGACGAGGGCGACGAGGCGGTCGCCAGATCAATCGCCCGACGCGTGTTCGAGCGAATCGACGAAACCGAGCCCCTCGGCCCCTCGAGCGACGCGAGGATTCCACGGGTCGTCTGTGCCCGGATGATCGACCCGACCATCGTAGCTGTCGTCGAGCGATCGACTGACGCCCGTCAGGCCTGATCGGCTGCAAGCGGCCGGCCCGTGCCGAAGCGATCAGCCTTCCTCTCGGTGGATCCACTCGGCTGCCGCCTCGAACTCCGATCGCGTGTTGACGTTCTCGAACGTCCTCGTACTCGCCTCTCGCTTCACCGTCGCTTCCTCGACGACCTCGTACTCGAGGCTCTCCAGCGGGGCGAGGATCTTTCGCTCATCGCGATCGAGCGCTCGCTCGCAGGCTGTGGACATGGGTTCGGTCCGGTAGACGGCCTGGGTGGTCTGGTACCAGCCGTCCGCCCGCCGCGGAACCGCCGCGTCGGCGCTCGCCGCGCGCTC